>CAZNLW010000019.1:0-21117 GCA_964574205.1 uncultured Rhizobiaceae bacterium
ATGCGTCCTGCTGGCTCAGCGCACGGCCCGGTGCCAGCAGGACAGCATTTCTGGCTCAAGTGAATCGCAAGGTTCTGACCTTGTATATGGTTCACATGCGACTCGAGAGGCCGGCTGTTCGTCACCCTCCAGCCGGATGCAAGAGGCTGCGCGATCGCCTTTCGGTCGATGATCACGCCCGGGTCATCGATGATCACGCCCGGCCGGCCTACATGCCCCAGGCCACGCGTTTCTCGTTGGCCTCGCGCAGGCGCGCATAACGGGCAAGGGCCCAGATGGGGAAGTAGGCGGCATATCCGTGATAGCGCAGATAGAAGACGCGGGGAAAGCCCACGGCGGTGAAGGGATCCTCCCGCCAGCGCTCGCCCTCGCGCGGCACTGATTGCAGATAGGCCACGGCCCTTTCCAGCGCCGGATCGTCCACCTCACCGGCGGCCATCAGTCCGAGCATGGCCCAGGCCGTCTGCGACGGCGTGGAATAGGGCGGAATGTCGTCACGATGCTCGGGCCAGTAGCTGCGGCCGTCCTCGCCCCAGCCACCGTCCTCGCGCTGGCGGTCCTTCAGCCAGGCGACGGCCCTGCGCACCCAGGGCTCGGCCATGTCCACGCCACAGGCATTGAGCGCGCACAGGGCTGACCAGGTGCCGTAGATGTAGTTGGTGCCCCAGCGGCCGAACCAGGAGCCATCGGCCTCCTGTTCCGCCTTCAGGAACCCGATGCCGCGGCGGATGACCTCGTGATCCTTCGGCACGCCGATCTGGGCCAGGAAGGAAAGGCAGCGGGCGGTGACGTCCACCGTCGGCGGATCCAGCAGCGCCCCATGATCGGCAAAGGGAATGGCATTGAGGAATTCGGCGTCGTTGTCGATGTCGAAGGCGCCCCAGCCGCCGTTGCGGCTTTGCATGCCCATGATCCAGATCCGCGCCCGCTCGATGTGACGGGCATAGCGTTCCGGATCGACCCGGTGCAGCAGCATGCCGACGACAGCCGTGTCATCCACGTCCGGATAATGGTCGTTGCGATACTGGAAGGCCCAGCCGCCAGGGGGCAGCTCCGGCGCGTTGATGGCCCAGTCGCCGCGCACATCGGTGATCTGGCGCTCGGCCAGCCAGTCGCAGGCGCGCCGGATGCGCGAATCCTCAGGACTCACGCCGGCTTCCAGAAGGGCGTGGGTGGCCAGGGCCGTGTCCCACACCGGCGAGACACAGGGCTGGCAGTAGCGGGGCCGGCCGTTGCGTTTCTCCGGCCCCGCGGTGAGAAGGCGGCGCACCGATTCGCGGGCGGTGCGATATTGCGGATGCTCCGCCGGCACGCCCAGCACGTGCATGGCCATCACGTAGTTGGCCATGGCCGGGAAGATGGCGCCCAGGCCATCCACGCCGTTGGCGCGTTCATGGCAGAAGGCCATGGCCCGCTCCAGCGCCCGGCGCCGGAAGGGCAGGCGCGGGAAGACATGGGCCTCCAGCGGCTGCAGGATGCGGTCCAGTGCCAGGAAGAAGCGGCCCCAGAGATCGTCGGTGGGACTTGTCTGCCATTGCGTGATCACCGCCGGCGGGGTGCGAAACAGCTCCTGGCAGTGGGCACCCGTGGGATTGGCCGCGCGCGGCCTGTGCGCGGCGATCACGAGAAGCGGTGCGATCACCGTGCGCGACCAGTAGGACATCTTCCAGATGTTCACGGGAAACCCTTTCGGCATCAGCATGAGTTCTGCCGGCATGGCCGGCACGCCATGCCAGGGGATCTGGCCGTAGAGGGCCAGCAGGTAGCGGGTGAAGACGTTGGACTTCTCCGCGCCGCCATGGGCCAGTATGGCCTCGCGGGCGCGGCGCATGTGGGGCGCATCGGGATCGTCGCCGAGAATCTTCAGCGCATAGTAGGCCTTCACGGAGGCGGAGACATCGAAGGGACCGTCGTGAAACAGGGGCCACCCACCCGTCTCCCGGGACTGGATGGCGCGCAGGTAGTCGCCCAGCTCGGCTTCGATCTGCGGCTCCGGGTCACCAATGAAGTGGTTGAGAAAGATGTATTCGGCCGGGATGGTGGCGTCGGCCTCCAGTTCGTAGACGAAATGGCCATCCTCGTGCTGACGGGCGAGCAGGGCCTCGCTGGCCTCGCGCGCCATCTTGCGTGCCGTCTCAATGTGTGTCGCCTTGATGTGTGCCGTCATGGCTGTTGTCCAATGTCCCTTGCAATGCCCGGGGCCGTGCCCCGATTGCAGGTGTCAGGACGCTTGTGCCGCTGGCGCGGGGTGTATCACGGGGACGCCTTCAGGGCCAGTGCCAGGGCGGCGGCCTTCTCCCCGGAGCGGGCGGCGCCTTCCAGGGTGGCGGGCAGGCCGGTGTCGACCCAGTCACCGGCCAGGAAGAGATTGCTCAGGCCGGAACGAACGGGCGGGCGACGGGCCAGCTGGGCGGTCGTGCAGGCAAAGGTGGCGCGGCGCTCGCGGATGAGCCGCCACGGTGGCAAGGGCGGTTCGTTGCCCGGGCTTTCTTCGGCGGCGGGCAGGGAGAGGGCCCTGCACACGTCCCGCCAGCAGGCGCGGGCCATGTCTTCGGCAGGCAGGTCGTGCAGGTGGCGGGCATCGGAGATGGTGACGGAAACGATGGAGCCTCGGCCAAAGATCCATTGTGCCATGCCGCCGATCACGCCGGTGAGAAAGAGGCTATCGGCCAAGGCTGGAAAGGGGGGCTTGGGCGCCCCGGGCAGCCGGTAGTGCACATTCACGATGGGGCGGAAGTCATCCGGTGCCATGAGAGCGGGCAGCAGGCGCCGGGCGATCCAGGGCGGAACGGCCAGGATCACGGCATCGTCCGGAAGGAGGGATACTTCCGTCTGCCGGCCCGGGCGGCCGGCAACGAGGGCCGTGATGCGATCGCCCCTGATGTGCAAGGCCTCCACGGGGCTGTTCAGATGCACGGCAAGGGCCTTGTCCGAGCGCGCCCGTTCCAGAAAGGGCCGGGCAAAGGTGCCGGACAGGCCATGGGCGGCGAGCATCGGGCGCATGGCGCTCCCGCCCCTGACCAGGGTTTCCCCGAGCACGGCCAGCAATGGCGCCAGCGCGGCCTGTTCCGGATCGGTATTGAGCACGCCCAGGGCAAGCGGCTCCCAGAAAAGGCGCCACAGGGGGCTGTCCTTCAGGGCTGTGGCCACGGTGGCCTGCGGGCGAAAGGGCAGGGCGAGAAGGCGAAGGCCTTCTCCAATCCCGATACGGGGCAGGGAGGAGGCCGAAAGGTCGTCGGATCCTCTCTCGAACCGGGGCCAGCCGCGAGGGGGAGCACGGAAGACAAGACGGCAACCCCGGGCCACATCGAAGAGCGGAAAGCATGCGTCCCTGGCCATGGCCAGCGTCTGCCGGCTGCCCAGGCGGTCGGCCAGGCGGAGGATGGCCGTGTTGGCCGACAGCATGAGGTGGCTGCCGTTGTCGATCTCGGCGTTGAGCTGCGCATCGCGAAAGGACCGGGCACGGCCGCCGGCATGAGCGGTGGCCTCCCATACGGTGACGGGCACACCTGCTCCGCGCAGGGCCATGGCGGCAGCCATGCCGGCCACGCCGGCGCCGATGACGTGAACGATCATGACGTGCGACCATTGCTTTCCGGCCGTGGCGGGCCCAGCCACCAGATGCGCAGGGCGATGAGCAGTTTCTCCGCTCGGCTCAGGCGTTGCCGCGCGGTGGCAGGGTCGGCCAGCGCCGCATCGGGCAGGGCACAGAGCCGATGAAAGTTGCGTTCATAGACGGCGAGCATGATCTCGGCCGGGCGCATGTCGGCGCGCGCCTCGGCGAGAAGGGCCCGGGTCCTGGCGAAATGTTCGTCGGCAACCGCCGCCAGCTCCCGCCAGAGGGGCACGAAGCCGGGCTGGGCCATCACACGGCGGGGATCGGACCCGTCGACACCATGCTTCTCCAGCAGCTCGCGCGGCAGATAGAGACGTCCCTGGGCAGCATCTTCCGGCACGTCGCGCAGGATGTTGGCCAGCTGCAGCGCCCGGCCCTGATGATGGGCAATACGGCGACCCAGATCACCGGTTTCACCGAAAATGCGCACGGAGAGCCGTCCCACGGCCGAGGCGACCCGATCGCAGTAGAGATCCAGCGTGGCCATGTCCGGCGCCACCATGGGGCCGGTGGCGTCCATCTCCATGCCATCGATGACGGCGTGGAAGTCCTCTCGGGCAAGATCGAAGCGGCGAATGGCCCCCTTCAGCACGAGCGTGATGGCATCGTCCGCCTGGTGCCTGTCGAACAGACGATCGATGCGGCGGCGCCAGAGGTTCAGCCGCGCCACCTTGCGGGCCGGTGTTTCCAGCGGGTCGTCGGCGATGTCGTCCACCTCGCGGCAGAAGGCATAGAGCGCGAACATGGCGCGGCGGCGCCCCGTGGGCATGAGACGCATGGCCCAGTAGAAGGAGCTGGAGGCCGCGCGCACGCGCCGGGCCACCTCCGAGATGGCGGATGCGGCCTGCGCGTCGGACATGGGCTCACCTCATGGTTTGGCTCTTCATCTCTTGCCGGAGAGCGAGACCACGTTGCCGAGGCCGGCCAGGGCAGCGTTGCGGGCCTGTTCCTGCTCGGCCCGCTCGCCCAGGTCCAGTGCCTCCAGGGCCCGAATGACGATGTGGCGGGCCGTAAGGCCGGCCTCCTCATATTGCTCGGCCATGGTGCCGTGGGGAATGAACCGGTCCGGCAGGGTCATGGTGCGCACCTTCAGGCGGGGACCGATCATGTCGTGCAGGGCCAGGTGTTCCAGCACGTGCGCACCGAAGCCGCCCACGGAACCTTCCTCGATGGTGATCAGCACGCGATGCTCGCGGGCCAGCCGCTCGATGAGCCCGGTGTCCAGGGGCTTGGCAAAACGGGCATCGGCCACGGTGGCGGAAAGGCCGTGCTCCTCCTGCAGCAGGCTGGCCGCGCGCAGGGCCTCCTGCAGGCGCGTGCCCAGCGAGAGGATGGCGACATCGGTCCCTTCGCGGAGGAGGCGACCGCGGCCGATCTCGAGGACCTCGCCACGTTCGGGCAACTCCACACCGACACCGGGGCCGCGCGGATAGCGAAAGGCAATGGGGCCCTCGTCATAGGCTGCGGCGGTGGCCACCATGTGCATCAGCTCCGCCTCGTCGGCAGCCGCCATGACCACCATGCCGGGCAGACAGGTGAGGTAGGCAATGTCGAAGCTGCCGGCATGGGTGGCGCCATCGTTGCCCACCAGGCCGGCACGGTCGATGGCGAAG
Source organism: uncultured Rhizobiaceae bacterium (assembly GCA_964574205.1). Classification (GTDB taxonomy): domain Bacteria; phylum Pseudomonadota; class Alphaproteobacteria; order Rhizobiales; family Aestuariivirgaceae; genus Thermopetrobacter. The sequence goes on from CAZNLW010000019.1 coordinate 5,230, forward strand.
CGCACGGGCAGCTTCTGCAAGGCCACGTCATGGACCACCTGGTCATAGCCGCGCTGCAGAAAGGTGGAATAGATGGCCGGGAAGGGTTTCAGCCCCTCGGCGGCCATTCCCGCAGCGAAGGTCACGGCATGCTGTTCGGCGATGCCGACGTCGAACATGCGGTCGGGAAAGCGCTCGGCGAACTTGTCGAGCCCCGTGCCGGAAGGCATGGCGGCCGTGATGGCGACAATGCGTTCGTCACGCTCGGCCTCGGCGATGAGGGCCCGGGCAAAGACTTCGGTGTAGGTGGGCGCATTGCTGCCGCTCTTCTTCATCTCCCCGGTCTCGGGATCGAAGGGAGCCACGGCGTGATACTTCTCCGGATGGTCGGTCTTGAAGGGATGGCCCTTGCCCTTCTCGGTGACCACATGCACAAGCACCGGACCCAGCTCGCGGGCATCGCGCACGTTCTCCAGCACCGGCACGAGGGTATCCAGGTCGTGTCCGTCGATGGGCCCCACGTAGTAGAACCCCAGCTCCTCGAAGAGGGTGCCGCCCAGAACCATGCCGCGGGCATATTCGTCGGCACGGGCGGCGGCCTCCTTCAGCATGCGGGGAAAGCGGCTGGCCAGTTGCTTGGCCATGTCGCGCAGGGTGAGGAAGGGGCGCGAGGAGACGAGCCAGGACAGGTAGTTGGTGAGTGCACCCACAGCCGGGGCGATGGACATGCCGTTGTCGTTGAGGATGACGATGAGGCGCGTGTCCGTGGCGCCGGCGTGGTTCATGGCCTCGTAGGCCATGCCCGCACTCATGGAGCCGTCGCCGATGACGGCGATGACGTTGCGGTTCTCCACGCCGGCCAGGTCCCGCGCCGTGGCCATGCCCATGGCGGCGGAGATGGAAGTGGAGGAATGCCCGGCACCGAAAGGATCGTAGGGGCTTTCCTCGCGGTTGGTGAAGCCGTGCAGGCCACCCTTCTGGCGGATGGTGCGGATACGGTCGCGACGGCCGGTGAGGATCTTGTGCGGATAGGCCTGATGCGAGACATCCCAGATGAGGCGATCGTGCGGCGTGTCGAAGACGTAGTGCAGGGCCACGGTCAGCTCCACCACGCCGAGGCCGGCACCGAAATGGCCGCCGGTGACGGATGCGGCATCGATGACCTCCGCGCGCAATTCCTTGGCGAGCTGGGGAAGCTTGTCCCTTGGCAGCCTGCGCAGGTCTTCCGGCGTGCGGATGGTGTCCAGCAATGGCGTGGCGTGTGTCATGGCGCGTTCGCTCGCCTCTCGTGATGTTTGCCCCCATGGGGGCGGCTGCCGTTCCTTTCGGAAAACGGGGAGGAAAGCCGCCAGCCCCACGTCTGCCGATTATTGCTTCACGGGAATATGGCGGCAATCGGAAATTTGCAATCGTTTCGGCCGGCTTGTCCCGTCGCATGACGGGAAGTTTCATGCCGTTTCCGCTCGTTCGTGCCGGCCGATGGGGAAGGATCAGGCTCAGGCCACGCGCCGGCCGCGCCAGCGGGGCGTGATTCCCAGGTGATGACGCAGGACGGAAAGCGCCGTGAAGGCGGCATAGAACAGCGCCGCCAGCGGCAGGGCGAAAGCCCAGCGCACGGGGAGATTGCAGAAGCGCACGATGGGCAGGGCCGTGGCCGTCATCAGGCCGAAAGCCACAAGACCGGGAAAGTGTGCGACCGAATCGCCGAAGACGAAGCCCGGCACATGGGCTGCCGGCAGCACGAAGGCGAAGATCACGCCGGCCACGGCCAGCAGGGCCAGAAAGGGATTGTGGTGTAGCTGGGCATAGGCCGAACGCATGATCATGGCCGCGATGTCGGCCAGACGGGGATAGCGGCGCAGGCTGCGCGAGGATTCGCCAAGCCCCAGCCAGAGGCGATATCCCCGGTCCTTGAGGCGTCGGGCCAGGGCGCAGTCGTCGATCACCTCGCCGCGGATGGCGTCTGGCCCCCCGATGTCCTCGAGGGCCTCGCGCCGCACGAGCAGGCAGCCGCCAGCGGCACCGGCGGCGTAGCGGTCGGAACGGGCCGTGGCCCGTGGCGGATAGAGCAGGAAGAAGAAATAGACGAAGGCCGGAATCAGCAGTTTCTCCCAGAAATGGCGGCAGTGCAGGCGCACCATGGTGGACACGAGTGCCCGTCGATCACTCTCCGCCCGATGGACGAGGCGGCGCAGCACGTCCGCTTCGTGGCAGATGTCGGCATCGGTGAACCAGACGTAGCGGGGCGCCGCGATGCCGGTGAGCGGCAGGGCGTCCAGGCCGGTCTTCAGCGCCCAGAGCTTGCCCATCCAGCCGGCGGGCTTTTCCGGCGCATCAATGGCGAGCAGCCGGCCGCCGGAGCGGGCAGCCATCTCGCGGGCAATCGCGCCCGTGCGGTCGGTGGAGGAATCATTCACGGCGACAATGGCGAAGCGGCCCGGATAGTCCTGTCCCACGAGGGAGGCCAGGGCCGTGTGCAGGTGTTCCTCCTCGTTGCGGGCCGGCACGATGGCCACCACGTCCGGCCAGCGGCCGCCGGCAGCGGGCGGGGCCGTGCCGGCAGGGGGCAGGCGCACGTCCATGCGCCAGAAGTCGTGCCAGAAGAAGGCAAGGGTGATCCATGCGAGAAGCAGCAGCAGGCCCAGCACCAGAGTCCCGCTCATGACGTGGCCTCCCTGTCATCGGCAGTGCCGGAGCCACGATCGATGCGGCGGCGGGTGAACAATCCGTCAAGCATGCCGCCAAGAATGCAGGCGACATAGCCGGCCCCGGAGAGGCGCACGCGACGGGCCAGCGGATCCTGGCGGGACAGACGGCGCACGAGGGCGTCCGCAATGCGCACGATGGCGGCCGCTTCCATGGCCAGGCGGCGGGATCCCAGTCGCGCAGGCAGCTGACGGGCCGTGATCATGAGGTGTCGTGTGCCTTCGAGACAGTCGTCGATGGCCGCCCGCAGGGGCGGCGGGCAGGCAGGGGCTGCCAGCATCTCGTCGCGGGCGCCATGGCGACGCATGAAGGCCTGCGGCAGATAGATGCGATCAAGTTCCAGATAGTCCGTCCGACAGTCCTGCAGGTGATTGATCACCTGCAGCGCGCGGCACAGGGCATCCGAGGCAGCAATGGCCCTTTCGTCCGTCTCGCCGTGCAGGTGCAGCAGGAAGCGGCCCACGGGTGCGGCCGAGCGGTCGCAGTAGTCCATGAGCTCGGCCCAGGTTTCGTAGCGGCGCTTCTCCACGTCCTGACGGAAGGCGGAGAGAAGGTCGGTGGCCGTGACAAAGGGCACCCCCGTGGCCAGCAGGGTCTCGCGCAGGCGCCAGGCCACGGCAAGTTCCGGGTCGTTGCGTCCCAGGGCGCCGGCGAGAGCCAGTTCCAGCGCGTCCAGGCGTCTGAGCTTCTCGTCCGCTGACAGGTGGGGATGATCGGCAATGTCGTCGATGGCCCGGGCCCAGGCGTAATAGTTGGCCACATGAGGCCTCAGCGGCGCGGCAATGAGCCAGGAACCGACGGGAAAGTTCTCGCTCGCCGCAGACTTGCCCGAAGGCGCGAGATAGCGGCCGGCCGCACTCGCCATGCTGCCGGCGGTGTCCACATGTCCGGCGTGGCTGGCCGTTTCCGTGGCTTTCCCTTGCGTGCGCCCGTTCATCGATGTCTTCCGACCTGGCCATCTGCGCCGGCTGGCGGCGGGAAAATCCCTTCGCCTGTCAGGTCTCATGGCATAGGCCGTGCACGAGCCGCGTCAAGACGGAATCGGTCTCGGAGAGCAGATCGGCGATGGCCAGGTGGTCCACGTCGCCGAGGTCGCTCAGGGTGACATGGCAACCGCAGGCCTGCCAGACGGCGGCCAGGGAAAGGCTCTGGCGACGGAACTCCCCGCCTTCCTCCTGGCCGACGGCCACATGAAAGCGGCGCTCTTCCAGCACCGGCCAGAGGAGGGGACTTGCGGCATAGGCACTGGCCTGGTCGAGCCCGAGAATGTCGTTGAGCGAGGTGGCCAGCAGCGGGCGCAGGTCATAGATGCCGGAAATGCCGAGGCCGGCGGTAATCACGTCCGCGGGGAAACCGCGGGCCTTCCAGTCGGTCATGACGAGGCAGGCCGCCAGATGGGCGCCTGCGGAGTGTCCCACCACGACGATGGGACGCCCCAGGCGCTTGTGCAGGTGCACGGCCATCTGACGGGCATCGCCGATGACATTGGCCAGTTCCGCCTCCGGGCAGAGGCGATAGCTGGCGAGGGCCACGGGCACGCCAAGGGCATTGAGGCCGGCAGCGAAATGGCTGAAAACCTCCTTGGACAGACGGTGCCAGAAGCCGCCATGGAAATAGAGCACCACGGCCGGGCTGGTGTCCCTCTTCGGCCAGAAGAGGTCATAGACATGGCGGGGATGATGGCCATAGATGGCATCGAGCTCGGCGCGGCCTTCGGCCATGGCGCCGGAACGGAAGGCCAGCGCGCTGCGCCGCCAGGCGTCGATGCGGGCATCACGGGCCTTGCTCCTGGCCGTGGCCGCATACTCGCGCTCCAGATCCATGGCCGGGTGGCCCTTCCGGCTGGCCCCGTCTCCCTGTGCTCCGGCAGGGGTGATCTTCATGCTCACCGCACGGGCTCCGTCATTGCTGTCTGTTCTGGTTGGCGGTGGCCTTCATGGCCCCGCAAGCGGGTGCAGGCGGCATGACGGGCGATGGATGCGCGTTTCTGCCGCTTGCGGCAAGCGTAGGCAAGAACCGTTGAGAAATCCTTCTTCCGGCTGCCGCATTTGTGCCTGTCCCGAAAGGCGGGCGCAAGCGGGCCGATGGTGGCAGGACCGAACGGATCCAACCGCGTCGCCGGTGGCTGCAGGCTGTTGCCTGGCATGGGGAAAGTGCTAATAAACCGCCACCGGCACGTTGATGGAGAACGAACACGGCCGACTGCCCGGGAGATCGCAGGCCGCCCAGGGTGCCGGCAGAGGGCGCAGGCCACCCGGGCAGGGCCCCCTTGCCAGGGAAGGGAGGCAAACCATGCGCGCCCGGCGTGTGCATTTTCCGATATCCGCCGCCGCCAGGGCCCGGCTGAGCCGACGCCGCTTTCTGGCCGGCCTCGGCGGCGTGGCCCTGGGACTTTCGCTGGCACCGGCTGCCCGTGCGGAAGAGGAGAAACGGCTCAATTTCTACAACTGGGACACCTACATCGGCGAGACGACCCTGGACGACTTCCGCAAGGCCACGGGCATCGTCGTGCGCATGGACCTGTTTGCCGACAACGACGAGCTCCTGGCCAAGCTCAAGGGCGGCAATCCCGGCTATGACGTGATCGTGCCGACCAACGACTACGTGGAGAGAATGATCAAGGCCGGCCTGCTGATGCCGCTCGATCACGACAAAATCCCCAACTTCGAGCACTTCGAGGCCCGCTTCAAGGACGCGCAGTTTGATCCGGGCCGGAAATATTCCGTGGCCTACATGTGGGGCACGGTGGGCATCGGCTACCGGCCGTCGCGCGTGAAGGGCACGCCCGATTCCTGGAAGGTGCTCTATGATTCCGACGAATATGCCGGCCGCATCGCGCTGCTCGCCGATGCCGGCACGGTGATCGGCATCGCCCAGAAATATCTCGGCTATTCCTTCAATGACACTGATCCAAGGCACGTGGAAGAGGCCGTTCGGCTCATCATTCGCAACAAGAAGAACATCCGGACCTTCGCGCCGGACAACGGGCAGGATCTGCTGGCCGCCGGCGAGGTGGACCTGGTGCAGGAGTGGAATGGCGACATCCTGCAGGTGATGGAAGAGGACCAGGACATCGGTTTCGTCGTGCCCAGGGAAGGCGGCATCCTCTGGCAGGACTGCCTGTGCATCCCCAAGGGGGCACCGCACCCGGAGAATGCCCATGCCTTCATCAATTTCCTGTGCGATCCGAAGATTGCCGCGCAGAACGCGCTCTATATCCAGTATGCCACGCCCAACGCCACGGCCAAGAAACTGATCGCGGAGATGGAGGGCGGCAAGGAGTATCTTTCCAACCCCGCCATCTTCCCGCCGCCGGACGTGATGGCACGGCTGGAGGAGAACGTCTATCTGGGCGAGGCTCATGCGCGCCTCATCCAGGAGGCCTGGGCTCGCATCCAGGCGGCCTGATCCGCGATTCCGCGTGCGGGTGTGGAGCGGAACGGTACGGGGGCGAGACGACATGCAATGACCCGGGGGCAGGGCCCGCAGGGACGTATGGTCGGCGGGTCCCTTGCCGTCGAGGCCGGATTGGGGCGACCCTGCATCGGCTGGGGCAACAGGTCTCTTGCGGAGACCGGCGATGAGGACCGCCACCGGCAGGCGGCCTGGCAGGGGAGGGACGGGCATGGAAAGCTGGCGGCGGCATCCGTGGCTGTTTGCCGGGCTTCTGCTGCCGGGGCTGGGATGGCTCGTCGCCTTCTTCCTGGCACCGCTTTTTCTCGTGTGGCTGATGAGCTTCGGCGAGAAGCGCGGCATCGTGGAGATCGAGATCACCTGGACGCTTGCCAATTATGCGCGTGCGTTTGCGCCCGTGTATCTCGAGATCCTGGGCAAGACCGTCTGGATCGCCGTGCTGGTGACGGTGATCACCATTGTCGTCGCCTATCCGGTGGCCTTTGCCAGTGCCTTTTCCTCGCCCCGCGTGCGGCCCTGGCTGCTGCTGGCGGTGATCCTGCCCTTCTGGATCAACATGCTGATCCGCACCTATGCACTGATCGCCGTGTTCCGCACCCGCGGCTACGTGAACTTCACGCTGGAGTGGATCTGGAACGCGCTGGGGCTCGATGTCCTGTTCGGGCCTTACGCACCTCTTCAACTTCTGTATAATGATTTTGCCGTAATCTTCGGCATTGTCTATGTTTTTCTTCCCTTTGCCGTGTTGCCGCTCTATGCGGCGATCGAGCGGCTGGACCGGTCGCTGATCGAGGCCAGTCTGGATCTCGGCGCCTCTCAGGTGCGCACCTTTCTGTCCGTGATCCTGCCACTGACCACGCCGGGCATCGTCTCGGCGGTGATCCTGGTCTTCATTCCGGCCCTGGGCTCGTTTCTCATTCCGGAGCTGCTGGGCGGGCCCAATGCCTACATGATCGGCAATGTCATCGCTGCCCAGTTCAAGAAGGCCAACGACTGGCCCTTCGGGGCCGCGCTCTCCTTTCTGCTGATGTATGCGACCTTCGGCATTCTCGCCCTGCGCACGCTGCTGGCGGGACGGCGCACGGGCGGCGGGCATGCCACCGGCAAGGAGGAGGCCGGGACATGGGCATGACAGGCGGCATGACGAAAGACATGGCGGGCGCGAAGCGAACCGGCGGGGGACGGTTGCGATTCCGACGGTGGCGGTGGCGGCGGCCGGTGGCCCCCCTGGACTATGGCCGGCGCCTGTGGCTGCGGCTGTGGGTGGGGACGGTGCTGGTGGTCCTGCATGCGCCCATCGTGGTGCTCATGGTCTTTTCCTTCAACAACTCGAAACGCAATGTGGTCTGGCGGGGCTTCACCACGAAATACTACGTGAAGGCCTGGCACAACGAGAGCCTGTTCGAGGCCTTCACCAATTCGCTTGTCATTGCTGCCGTTTCCACGGTGCTGTCGGTGATCATCGGGGCGCTTGTGGCCATTGCCCTGTGGCGTTTCCGTTTTCCCGGCAAGGCGGCCCTGGATGGGGCCATGGCCCTGCCGCTGGTCATTCCCGAGATCTGCATGGGCGTGGCCATGATGGTCTTCTTTGCCCGCATCGGCTGGCCTGTGGGGCTGCCCTGGCCGCTGTCCCTGGGCAGCATCATCATTGCCCATGTGGCCTTCTCCTTCCCGTTCGTGGCCGTGGTGGTGCGCGGGCGCCTCGCCGGCTTCCATCGCGAGATGGAAGAGGCGGCGCGCGACCTGGGCGCCAGCGAGTGGCGGATCCTCGTGGACATCCTGCTGCCATGGCTGCGGCCAGCGCTGGTGGCTGGCGCCCTTCTGGCCTTCACCCTGTCGCTGGACGATTTCGTGGTCACCTTCTTCACCGCGGGCCCGGAGACGGTCACCCTGCCGGTGAAGATCTACTCCATGGTGCGTTTCTCGGTGACTCCGGAAGTGAATGCGGCTTCCACGGTGCTGGTGCTGATCACCGTGCTGGTGACGGCTCTGGCGCTGTGGATGCAGCGGCCGGAACGACTGGCAGGCAAGGCTGCCGGAACGGTTGCCGACGAGGGAGGACGGGCATGACGACAATGCCGGTGCAGGGGCAGAACGGTCCTCCGACGGTGGTGCGCGTCGAGCGGCTGCGCAAGGTCTTTCCGGGCGTGGTGGCCGTGGACGATGTGGATCTGGACATCCGCGAGGGCGAGTTCTTCGCTCTGCTGGGACCTTCGGGATGTGGCAAGACCACGCTGCTGCGCATGATCGCGGGGCTGGAGATCCCGGATGGCGGGCGCATCCTCATCGACGGGGCGGACATGACCTTCGTGCCCCCCAACCGGCGGCCGGTGAACATGGTGTTTCAGTCCTACGCCCTGTTTCCGCACATGACGGTGGCGGAGAACGTGGCCTATGGCCTGAAGGTGGAGGGATTGCCCCGCGAGGAGATCGCAAGGCGGGTGGATGAGGTGCTCAGGCTCGTGCGTCTCGAGGGCCTGGCGGCGCGACGGCCGGAAGCCCTCTCCGGCGGGCAGCGGCAGCGTGTGGCCCTGGCCCGGGCGCTGGTGAAACGGCCGCGGGTGCTGCTGCTGGACGAGCCGCTCTCGGCGCTGGATGCCAAGCTGCGCGAGGAGATGCAACTGGAACTTTCCGCCCTGCAGGCGCGGCTGAAAATCACCTTCGTGATCGTCACCCATGATCAGGACGAGGCCCTCTCCATGGCTGACCGCATTGCCGTGATGCGGGCCGGATGCATCGAGCAGGTGGACGAACCGGAGGGCCTTTACGAGCGCCCGGTCAACCGTTTCGTGGCCAGTTTCATCGGTCGCATCAACATGCTGGAAGGTGCCGTGCGGGACACGACGGGCGACCGGATCGTGGTGGATGTGGCCGGGATGGGGCGCCTGCCGCTGGCGGCCGACATGCCGCTGACCAGAGGGCAGGCGGTGACCCTGGCCATTCGTCCGGAGAAGATCGCCATGCGCCGGCTGGCCGATCTCGGGGCGCCGGCGGCCAACGGTCTGCGCCAGCGCGCACAGGTGGATGCGGACCGTGTCGTCGTGGCGGCACGTGTGAGCGAATGGGCCTATTACGGCGACATTTCCTACATGGTCACGCACACGCTGGCGGCGGGCCTGAGGCTGGCCGTGGTCTTCGCCAATGCCACGCGCGAGACGGTGGAGGCCTTCGACATCGGCGACGAGGTCGTTCTCTCCTGGCGCCTGGCGGACATGCTGCTGCTGACCTCGTGAAAACGCGGTCCTCGAGAGGCGGCCGGATCCGCGGCAATTCGTGACTTGCATCAGGCCGGCAGGCGCCCTATCCCCCTCCGCGGAGGGCTTTGCACACGGCAGACCGTGAACACGAGGAGGGCCCTGCCCATGGCCGATGCGCCCCTGCCATTGCCGGAGGATCTGGTGGCGGCCCGTGCCGGAACCGAAGCATCGGCCACCGGCAGGCTGGCTGGCGTCATCGTCGATGATGCCCGCGCGCGCTACAATGCCCGCCTGCTGGCGGTGGCGCAGGCGCTCTTTTCGCTGGCCAGCATCAACATGTTCGCCACCGCCTCGCTGGCCGGGCTGATGCTGGCGCCTGATGCCGGCTGGGCCACACTGCCCGTTACCACCTATGTGCTGGGCACGGCGCTGGCCACCTGGCCGGCCTCCCTGCTCATGCAGCGCATCGGCCGGCGTGCCGGATTCATGCTGGGTGCGGCCCTGGGCGTGGCGGCGGGCCTGCTGGCCACCTGGGCCATCTTCGAGCGCCAGTTCCTCTTCTTCTGCCTGGCGACGATGCTGCAGGGCGTCTATCAGGCCTTTGCCCAGTATTATCGATTTGCGGCCACGGATGTGGCCAGTCCTGCCTTCCGTCCACAGGCCGTGGGCTGGGTGCTGACCGGTTCCATCGCCGGCGCCCTGTTCGGGCCCATCCTCATCGATGCCACCAAGGATCTTTTCGCCCCCGTCACCTTTGCCGGCAACTTTGCTGCCGCCGGCGTGATCACGCTGGTGGCGCTCATGGTCCTGGTGTGGCTGGACCTGCCGTCGCCACGCGAGGAAACCGCGGCCCTCGCGGCGAATGACGGAAACGTGCAGGCGGACAGGCAGGAGAACAGGCCGCTTTCCGTGCTTCTGCGCCAGCCGCGGCTGGTTGTTGCGGTGCTCACGGGCATGATGGCCTACGGCATGATGAACCTGCTCATGACGGCAAGCCCGCTGGCCATGGTGGGCTGCGGGCTCAGCGTGCAGCAGTCCTCCTGGGTGATCCAGTGGCACGTGCTGGCCATGTATGCCCCCTCGTTCGTCACCGGGGCCCTGATTGCCCGGCATGGCGCGGAACGCATCGCCGCTCTCGGTCTCGTGCTGTCCGGCATTGCTGCCGTCATTCACATGACCGGCATGCGCATGGAGAACTTCGGTTTCGGTCTCGTGCTGCTGGGGCTGGGGTGGAACTTCGCCTATGTGGCGGCCACGACCATGGTGGCGGAATGCCACGGGCCTGCGGAGCGTGCGCGCGTGCAGGGATTCAACGACATGATGGTCTTCGCCACCGTGGCACTCACCTCGCTGGCCTCCGGCCAGCTGCAGGAGGCCCTGGGCTGGACGGCGGTGAACATGGCCCTGTTTCCCATGCTGGCCGTGGCGGCCGGCGCGCTGGCCTGGCTGGTGCTGAAGACGCGCTCCGTGACACCTGTCCGTGAAGCGGAGGCGGATGTCAAGGGACGCTGATCTGGTATGGGGGTCAGCGTCGGCGGTTGTTGCGGCGACGGGAGCGGCCGTCACGGCGGCCGCGGCCCCGGCCGGTGACGCCTTCGGCGGTGGGAGCAGGCAGATCGATGGCCTGGCGCAGATGGGGCATGTCGGCCGTGGCATGGGGAAAGGCCATGGCCGCCACGAAATGTTCCTGAAAACGGGGCTCCGTGGCCGTCTCGATCTTCTCGATGCGACGCACGACGGCTTCCACTTCGCGGCGCTTCTCCATGGACACGAGGGCCATGCGCGCGCCCGTGCCGGCCGCATTGCCGGCGGCGGACACGCGGTCGAGGGCGCAGTCCGGGATCATGCCCAGCACCATGGCATAGAGCGGGTCGATGTGGGCGCCGAAGGCCCCGGCCAGGCGAATGCGGTCCGGGCTGTCGATGCCCAGCCGGTCCATGAGCAGGCGGGCGCCGGCATGCAGTGCCGCCTTGGCCAGCTGGATGGCGCGCACGTCCTCCTGCGTGACCACGATGCGAGGCGCTGCCGTTCGCAGCACGTAGGCGAGGCTGCGTCCCTGCCGCACCACGCAAGGCGAGGATTCCGCCAGTGAATCGCGGAAACGGCCGTCTGCAGCGATGATCCCGGACAAAAACATCTCCGCCACGGCCTCGATGATGCCGGAGCCGCAGATGCCGGTGATTTCCAGGCCCTTTTCGCGCAGGGCCGCCTCGAACCCTTCGGCATCCGACCACAGGTCGCAGCCGATGATCTTGTAGCGGGCCTCGAGGGTCTCCCGGTCGATGCGGACGCGCTCGATGGCGCCCGGTGCGGCGCGCTGGCCGTGGGTGATCTCGGCGCCCTCGAAGGCCGGGCCGGTGGGGCTGGAGCAGGCCAGCAGCCGCTCGGCATTGCCAAGAATGATCTCGGCATTGGTGCCCACATCGACAATGAGGGTGATCTCGTCGCGCTCATGGGGCGCTTCCGCCAGCACCACGGCAGCGGCATCGGCCCCCACGTGGCCGGCGATGCAGGGCAGGGCATAAAGTCGCGCCGCCGGGGCCAGGCCGGTCAGCCCCGCATCGCGGGCCGGCATTTCCAGGGCCCGATTCACCGCCAGGGCGAAGGGCGCCTGGCCCAGCTCGCGCGGATCGATGCCGAAGAAGAGATGGTGCATCACCGGATTGCCGACGATGGCCATGTCCAGGATTTCCTCGGGCGCCACCCCGGCTTCCTCGGCCGCTTCCCGCGCCAGCGTGCCGATGGCCTCGCGCACGGCCCGGGTCATTTCCGCCGCACCGTGCGCGTGCATCATGGCATGGGAGACGCGGCTCATGAGATCCTCGCCGAACCGGATCTGCGGGTTCATGGCGCCTTTCGCCACCAGCACCTCGCCGGTGTGCAGGTCCACGAGATGGACGGCGATGGTGGTGGAACCGATGTCCACGGCCAGGCCATGGAGGCGATCGTCGTGACCCGGGCGCAGGCCGACAAGGCGGGGCGGTGCATCCAGGTGCGGTCGATGGAGCAGGGCCGTGACCTGCCATTCTCCATGGCGCAGGACCTGTTGCAGCTGCGGCAGCAGGGCCGGATCCACCTGCACGTCCGTCTCGCCCCAGTGATCCTCCAGCGCTTCCAGCAGGCGGTCCAGGTCGGAGGAGGGGCTGTCCAGCACCGGTGGCTGCACCGCAACCGGGAGGGCACGGATGAGAGGATCCACATCCACCGGGCGCCGCTCGGCCTCCTTGCGCACGAGCTGCTGGTGCAGCTGGCTTTCCGGCGGCACGTCGATGACCGCATCGTCCACGAGACGGGCCTGACAGGCCAGACGGCGCCCGCGGGCAAGGCCGCGCAGGCGTGCATACCTCTCTTCCGCAGCCGTGGGCGGCGTGACGTGATCGGGCGCGGAATCGATGCCTTCCCGGGGAAAATGACCGGACTGGATGACAACCTGGCAGCGCCCGCAGATGGCTCGGCCCCCACAGGCGGAATCCACATCCGCCCCGAGCTGGCGGGCCGCGCCGAGCACAGGCGTGCCCCGCCTCACTCGTCCGCGCCGCCCGGAGGGGAGGAAGAGAACCTGCACGGTATCGTTGTCATGGGTCGGCCGGTCGTCCATGATGTCCATCCAGCTCTCTGCCGCAGGTGTCGCGACCTTGCGGATCTCGTGACTGCGTGCCGCAATTCCTGGCTATGCCCGCCGTCTGCGGCGGCGCCTGCGGCTGCGTTCTCCGCCGCCATCGGCATCGGCGGCCGGACGGGGGCGGTAGCGCCGGGTCCAGGCGCGGCTGTCGGGATCCTTGCCCAGCAGCAGGTTGGCGGCATACACGGCAGCCATGTCCTCCTCGTGCAGCGGGTTCATGATGGCGGAGGTCAGGCCGTGGGCAGCAGCCATGGCGATGAAGTGGGCAGTGAGCACGCGGCGGTTGGGCATGCCGAAGCCGATGTTGGACGCCCCGCAGGTGGTGTTCACGCCCAGCTCCGTGCGCAGCCGGTGCACGAGGCGGAAGACCTGCCGGCCGGCCGTATTCATGGCGCCAATGGGCATGACCAGCGGGTCCACCACGATGTCATGGGCAGGAATGCCGTGATCGGCGGCGCGCTCCACGATCTTCCTGGCCACCGCGAAGCGCACGTCCGGATCCTCGGAAATGCCGCTCTCGTCATTGCAGATGGCGACAACGGGCACGTCGTGCTTCTTCACCAGCGGCAGGATCGCCTCCAGCTTCTCCTCCTCGCCGGTCACCGAATTGACCAGGGGCCGTCCCTTCGCCACCTCCAGCGCGGCAGCCAGTGCGGCAGTGACGGAAGAATCGATGCACAGCGGCAGGTCGGAGACCTCCTGGACGACCTCCACCGCCTTGCGCAGCAGAGGCGGTTCCGTCTCGTTGGGATCCACGGCGGTGATGCCGGCATTCACGTCCAGCATGTGGGCGCCGGCCTCCGTCTGGGCCACGGCATCGGCGCGCACGGTATCGAAGATGCCCTGTTCGAGCTCGGCGGCCAGCTTCTTGCGGCCGGTGGGATTGATACGCTCGCCGATGATCGTGAAGGGCTCGTCGAAACCGATCACGTGCTCCCTGGTGGCAGAGGCGACAATGGTGCGAACGGTCATGTCTTTCTGTTCCCTGTTCCTGCTCGTGATCCTGTCCATCTGGCTGCGAAAACGCGATCAATCCGCAATCCCGGCAGCCAGGCCGAGGGCGCGACAGACGATCTCGGCCGTGTCCGCCCGGTTCATGGTATAGAAATGAAACCGGCGCACGCCGGCGGCAGCCAGGTCGAGCGTCTGCTCCACCGCCCATGCATCGGCCAGTCCCCGGTGCACGGCCTCGGGCAGAGGCTCGCCTTCGGGCGTGGCAAAGCGGGCCTGAAGCCAGTCCGGCACCGAGGTGCGACAGCGCTGCGCGAAATTGCGCACCTTGAAGAAGTCGTGGATCAGCATGATGCCGGGAATGACAGGCCTGTCGATGCCCATGGCCTGCGCTTCCCGCAGGAAGGCATGAAAGCGGGCATTGTCGAAGAAGAACTGGGTGAGGGCGTCGTCCGCGCCGGCTTCCAGCTTGGCCTTCAGGTTCGCGAGATCCGCCGCCCGCGAGGGCGATTCGGGGTGGATCTCGGGATAGGCGGCCACGGAGATCTTCAGCCAGGGCCATCGCGCACGCAGGGCGGCCACCAGTTCCCGGGCGCTGGCAAATCCCTCGGGATGGGGCACGTAACGTCTCTCTCCCTTCGGCGGATCGCCCCGCAGGGCCACGATGCGCTTCACCCCCATGTCCACATAACGCTCGGCCACGGCCAGCGTCTCCGCGCGCGAGGCCCGGGCACAGGTGAGATGGCCGGCGATGGGGACGTCCGTCACGTCCATCAATGCCGCAATGGTCTCCAGGGTGGCCTGGCGCGCGCTCCCGCCGGCGCCGTAGGTGACGGAAATGAACTCGGGTTCGAACGGGGCCAGGCGGCGTGCCAGATCCTGCAGGGATTCGCGCATTGCCGCATTGCGCGCGGGAAACACCTCGAAGGAAATGGAAAAGCCCGCCGCGCGGGCCGTCTCCCATGCCTGTCTTGCCTGTTCGGTCATGCCGGCCTCGAATTGCATATAAGGAAATCTTTATATCCTTAGAGCCGCGGGGTGACGGTTTGTCAAGAGCTGTCTCGCGGCTCCAAGGCGGGCAGGGTCGAAGGCCCTGGGCTGAGCATTTCTCGCCGTTGCGATCTTCAAGAGAAATTCAATTGCCGTTTCAGCCCCTTGCCCGACCGGTTCACGATCATAAAATGTGCAAGATCGCATGAAACACAGGGGGCGAAAAGTAAGAGGAATGACCGCCATGCCTGTTCCAGTCCGCGCCATGCACGCGTCACGATCCTGCGACGGCCGTGTGCCGGCCCGGGGAACGGCGGGATTTTCCGGCTGCCGGGAGCATGGTCCGGGGCGTGTCCTGGCGATTCTGCTGCTCCTGGCGCTGATGGTGGCGATGCCGGCCCTGATCTCCACGGCGGAGGCCGCACCGCGTTCATGCGCCCATGCGGCCAGGGTCGAACAGGCGGCGCGCAGTTTCATTTCTGCCGCCCGCGCGGGGTCCCCTGCAGCCTTTCGCCGAGCCCTGCAGCGGCATCTGGCCATGCGCAGGATCGCCCTCTTCGCCCTGGGGCGACATGGACGACGCCTGGATGCAGCCCATCGCCGTCGGTATCTGAGACTCACGACGGATTACATCGCCCGGCAGCTGGCCGCCCGGTCCGCCACCTTCCGCAACGCGCATGTGCGGATCACGGGCTGTCGCGGCAATGTGGTGGAAGGCCGCATCCTGCCGCAGGGCCGACGCATCAGGTGGCGCCTGTCGCGCGGACGCATCGTGGACGTGAATCTGGATGGCGTCTGGCTGGCCGTGGCGCTGCGGGATCACTATCGCGCCCTCCTGCGCCGCTCCAATGGCGATGTGAAGACCTTTCTCGCCATGCTGCGCTAGTCGAACGTGAAGAAAAGTTGGGGCTGTCCCAGACAACCTGACAGCTTCCACTGCAACGATTTGTCATTTTGCCATTCTAATGAATATGAGCCAAGAGAAGCGCCAATGGCGATTTTTCGCCATTGGCGCTTCCTTGCCATTCT
>CAZNLW010000020.1:0-10333 GCA_964574205.1 uncultured Rhizobiaceae bacterium
CCTTGATCCACCACATGGCATAGGTGGCGAGGCGAAAGCCCTTGTCCGGCTCGAATCGTTTCACGGCCTGCATGAGGCCCACGTTGCCCTCCGAGATGATCTCGGAGATGGGCAGGCCATAGCCGCGGTACCCCATGGCGATCTTGGCCACCAGCCGCAGGTGCGACGTCACCAGCTTGTGGGCGGCTTCCGTGTCGGCATGCTCGCGCCAGCGCTTGGCGAGCATGTATTCCTCTGCCGGGGAAAGAATGGGAAACTCGCGGATTTTCTGCAGATAGGCAGCCAGCCCTCCTTCCTCCGTGGGCATGGGCAGGGTCTGACTGGTGAAGGGGGGAGCGGGCAGCGAGGCCACCTCTTGACCCGCATCGGACGGGGACGCTCCCGCCACCTCCCCGGTGCCTGTCACGCTTCTGTCGCCAGCCTTCCCGGAGGACGTTTTCCCGCTCTCGGGCACGCGGCCCATGTTCTCGCGGCGGGCAGGAGCCTGCGCTTCGGATGACTCGGAAACGGCCACGGCCTTCTCCACGGCCGCTTCCGCCTCCTGTGCCTCCTTTGGCCCGTCCATGGCGACAGGCGGAAGCACGACCTGTTCCGTCGTCTGCTGTCGGGGAATCTTGCCGTCCTTGACCATGAAAAATGCCCGCTCCTTTCCTGCTGGGCGCTCAGGAATTGCTGAACGGCACTTTAGCACCGCACGCCCCTCCGCTGCCTAGCAGAAAATGGCCATATCCGGAACCGTCTGGCGCAGGAAAAGGACACGCATGAGGAGTGATGGAAACTATCCATAACTGCATGTAGAGAATTTTAATTTGAATTCGGCATCGCGAGATGATACGCGCCGCTCCCGGCGAGAGGGTTGCAATCGCATGAATTGCAAGGGGGAACAGAATCATGAGATTCACCCGAAAAGGACTGGGAGGCTGGATTGCCATGTCCGGCCTCATGGCCACTGTCCTGCTGGCCCTGCCGGCAGCGGCTGCAGAGGATGCATTGCTGAAGCAGGCCAGAGAGCTGTTCCAGCCCATTCCCGACACGCCGCCCAGGATCGACGACAATCCCGTCACCAGGGAAAAGGTGGAGCTGGGGCGCATGCTCTATTTCGATCCGCGCCTTTCGGGCAGCCATTTCATCAGCTGCAACAGTTGTCACAATCTGGGCATGGGCGGCGATGACAACGAGACCACATCCATCGGGCATGGCTGGACCATGGGCCCGCGCAACGCGCCCACGGTGCTCAACGCGGTGTTCAATGCCAGCCAGTTCTGGGATGGCCGCGCCAAGGACCTGAAGGATCAGGCCAAGGGGCCGGTGCAGAACCCCATCGAAATGCACAATACCGCCGAAAACGCGGTCAGGACGCTCAAGTCCATGCCTGACTACGTGAAGGCCTTCAAGGCGGCCTTCCCCAATGACAGGGATCCGGTGACCTTCGACAACATGGCCAGGGCCATCGAGGCCTTCGAGGCCACCCTGATCACTCCCGACTCGAAATTCGACCGCTTCCTGAAAGGGGATGTGAACGCCCTCGACGAAAAGGAAAGAAAGGGACTGGCACTCTTCATCGACAAGGGCTGCGCTGGCTGTCACAATGGTGTGAATCTGGGCGGACAGGATTTTCAGAAGTTCGGCGTTGCCGAAGAACCGCCGGCAGTGGCCCGCAACCCGGAGGATACCGGACGCGAGAAGATCACCGGCAATGCCGAGGACCGCTATGTGTTCCGTGTGGCGCCATTGCGCAACATCGCCCTCACTGCCCCCTATTTCCACACCGGCAAGGTTTGGGACCTGAAGCAGGCCGTGAAGATCATGGCCGATTCCCAGCTGGGCAAGGGCACGGTCAACGACGAGGAAGCCGAGGCCATTGTTGCCTTCCTGAAAACGCTTACCGGCCGCCAGCCCAGGGTGGAATACCCGGTGCTGCCGGTGGAAACGGCCGAAACACCCAAACCGGCCCCGGCTGTGGACAGGAAGGCCACGCACAAGTAAGGCCCCCAGGCATGATCATGCCGGCCGCATCCAGCGACCGGCATGTCCTGTCGTCGTGCATGCGGACAGGCCGGCAGCCGCTCCCGGCGGGTCGGCCTGTTCGTCTTTGTTTGCACGAAAAACCTCTGGGGCTGTCCCGAATGATCGGAGCTCCATGGGGACAAGCCCATGGATCGATCAGAAGAAACGATTTCAGGAAACGCTTTCCTTCTGCCCGACAGGCGGAAAGCTTTTTTCACGGCCGATCATTCATGGTCTTGCAGAATGCATCACGGCCCGCCAAGGCTGCATGCGCCGGACGCCATGCCTGAAGGAACATCCTCGATCATCATGAGCCTGCGAAGGGCAACCTTGTCCAGGACGGTGCAGAACGGCTTTCGCCCGGATCGGCAAGAGAGAAGAAACCCTCACATCGGAACACGCCGCACAGCCCTGTCGCAAACGCACAGGTTCATCACACCCGCATGGGCATGAGCACATAGATCGCGCGCGTGTCCTCCACGTCGCGCATGATGGTGGGCGAAGCCGGATCGTTGAGCTCGAACAGCGTGGTCTCGCCTTCGATCTGCGCCGTGATCTCGATGAGATAACGGGCATTGAAGCCGATTTCCATGGGCTCGCCCTTGTAGCTGGCGGAAAGTTCCTCCTCCGCCGAACCGGCCTCCGGATTGTTCACAGACAGCACCAACCGGTTCTCGGAAAGCGACAGCTTTACTGCCCGCCCCTTCTCCGAGGAGACGGTGGAGACACGATCCACTGCCTGGGCGAAGAGCCTCGTGTCCACCTCCAGCCGCCGCTCGTTGCTGGTGGGGATCACCCGCTCGTAATCGGGGAACGTGCCGTCGATAAGCTTGGAGGTAAGCACCACACCGTCGATGGAGAAGCGGATCTTGGTCTCCGAAAGGGCCACCTCCACATCGTCCTTGGCGGCATCCAGCAGGCGCACGAGCTCCAGCACCGTCTTGCGCGGCACGATGATGCCCGGCATGCCGGCCACACCCTCTGGCGCCGGCATCTCCACCCGCGCCAGACGGTGCCCGTCCGTGGCCACGGCGCGGAACACGTCGCCCCCTTCCGTCTCCATGTGATGGAAGTAGATGCCGTTCAGGTAGTAGCGCGTCTCCTCCGTGGAAATGGCAAACTTCGTGTGCGCGACGAGATGGCCCAGATCCGCCGCCGATATGCGGAAGGCATGGGTCGGTGTCCCGGCCGCAAGATCCGGAAAGTCCTCCGCCGGCAAGCTGGGCAACATGAACCGCGAGCGCCCGGAGATGATGGCCACGCGGGCATCGTCCGGCACCTCCAGCCGCAGCTCCGCGCCGTCCGGCAGCTTGCGCACGATGTCATGCAGCAGATGCGCCGGCGCTGTGGCCACTCCTTCCTCCAGCACGGTAGCGGGTACGCCTTCCACGATCTCCATGTCGAGATCGGTAGCCGTGAGCCTCAGCCCCTCACCCTCGGCCTGAATGAGCACGTTGGAGAGAATGGGCACGGTATTGCGCCGCTCCACCACGCTCTGCACATGCCCGAGGGCTTTCTGAAAGGCATTGCGGTCCAGCGAGACGCGCATTCCACCAGCTCCTGCTCTCGTCATCATGCATGGAGGCAAGGGCCTGCCCCCGCCGTGCCGGCAGACAGAGGCCGACACCCCTGCCCATGGCCGGGATGGGAACTTTGGCCCCTTGTCTCCGAAAATGCAAGAACAGCCCCCGGACTCTCCACCGCCGGACACCATGCACTTGTGGAAAAGAAACGGCCCTTCGCCGGAGAGCAGGCCATTTCGGCAAGATGCGCGAAGGTCTTCTCTCCTTCTGCCGAAGCAGCAGGCCGCCCCACCCTCACGCCACCTTGCGCGCGGTGATGACCACCTCGTCCTCCCCCTGGGCGATCTCCAGCTCGAAGCCCGTCTCTTCCAGAAGCCGGAGCGTATAGTAGGGCTGCACCTTGTGGGCATCGATCTCGTCGGCGAGCACGGCACCGGTCAGCACGCTTGCCGTGCGTTCCGGCAGGGCCGCCCGCTTCCCGCGCGCGGTCAGGACGAGATCGGCGTCCTCCGTCCGAACCATGATCTCGCCACCCCGCGGAATGCAGGAATGGGCGATCAGCAACAGGTTGAGCGCCAGCTTGACCTCCGCCTTGGGACGCTGGGCATTGGAGGCCTCCCACCGGAGCGTCACCCGCGCATCGTCCTTCAGCAGCTTCTCGGCCAGGTCCCGCGCCTCGTCGAGCGGCATGTCCGCACCGGCATAGCCCGCCGCGCCAAAGGCCAGGCGCGCGAACTGCAGCTTGGCGGAAGCCTGTCGCGCCGAATTCTCGATCAGCTGCAGGGCCACCTGGCGCATCTCCTCGTCCGAATCCGTGCTCAGCACCTCGAGGCCGTTGGCAATGGCCCCGATGGGGGAAATCAGGTCATGACAGATGCGCGAGGCCATGAGCGCCGCCAGCTCCATGTCGGACAGCAGCGGCATCTCCTCCGGCACCGGGTCATTGGTCTCGTCGGTCATGGATGGTCTGCCCCTTCTTGCCTTGTGCGCTGCAGGCGGGCCATTCCCTCAAGACACTGGCCGCAACCGGCCATGCATGGAGTATCATCATCGCCCCCTGCCGAATCGCCACTCATGCTGGCGACTTTCGGCCCCATGTGCAAGGCCCGCCCATCAGGGCCACCAAAAGGAGAGAAATGCCATGCGCATCTCGCCGGAGGAACTCGCCCGCATCGCCCATCAGGCCGGATGCATCATCATGCCCTTCTTCGGCCAGGCCCACGTGCGCCACAAGGCGGACCGGTCTCCCGTGACGGAAGCGGACGAGGCCGCGGAAAGCCACATTCTCGAAAGGCTGCATGAGCGATTTCCGGACATTCCCGTCATTGCCGAAGAGCTGTCCGCCGCCGGCCGCCTGCCGAAAGTGGGGGATCGGTTCTTTCTCGTGGACCCGCTGGACGGCACCCGGGAATTCATTTCCGGCCGCGGCGAGTTCACGGTGAACATCGCACTGGTGGAAGACGGAAAGCCGATCGTCGGCGTGGTCTACGCACCGGCCATCGACAGGATGTTCGTGGGCGAGGCCGGCAAGGGCTGCCGGCATGGAAAAGTGTCGACCGATACGACCTTCACGCCGGAAAGCCTCGTGCCATGCCCGTCCGTCCGGAAAGGACGGTCACAGCCCCTGCGCGCCGTGGCGTCGCGATCCCACCGCACGCCGGAGACGGAGGCATGGCTGAAGGCGCACGGCATCACCGAGATCGTGAGCATGGGATCGTCCCTCAAGCTGTGCGGCCTGGCCACGGGAGAGGCCGAGGTCTATCCCCGCCTGGGGCGCACCATGGAATGGGACATCGCTGCCGGCCAGGCCGTGCTGGAAGCCGCCGGCGGCCAGGTGCTGGAAGCCACGACCGGGCACCCCCTGCGTTACGGCAAGGCGGAGGCCGGCTTTGCCAATCCGCCCTTCGTGGCCTGGGCCCCGGGTGTGACACCTTTCTGACTGCATTCCGAATGACCGGCACAGGGGCAGCACAAGATGAGATCCATGGACCATTGGCCGACACCAATCCTGAAGACCGGGATCATCGCCCTGTTTCTGGCCCTGTTCACGCCGGCAGCCATTGCCGGAGTGAAGGAAACGGCCGCTTTCCGGCACTGGCTGAGGACGGTGCTGCATGGGCATGCCACCGCCGCCGGACTGCCACCGGCCTTCGTCGCCCGTGCCACCAGCGGCCTGGTTCCGGCGCTGGACATCCCCGACCTTGCCCTGAAAGGGCGCATGCCCCATCGCCAGCGCCAGGCCGAGTTTGGCCCGCCCGCGCCCTATTTTGCCGAACGCAAGGTACGGCCCCTGCTGCGCACGGGACGAAGACTCATGCGCCGCCATGCCCGCTGGCTGGCCCGGGTCGAGCGCCGCTTCGGCGTGCCGCCAGCCATCGTCATGGCCATCTGGGGCAAGGAATCCCATTTCGGCCGTGCCCGCATTCCGCACGATGCCCTGCGCATCCTCGCCACCCAGGCCTGGGCCGGCCGACGCCGCGAGCTGTTTCTGGCCGAAACCGTCGCCGCCCTGAAAATTCTCCGCAAGGGGCTCGTGCCGCGCGCGCAGCTGAAGAGCTCCTGGGCTGGCGCCCTGGGCCAGCCGCAGATGCTGCCCAGCCGCTACCTTGCCCATGCCGTGGACCTGGATGGCGACGGCCGCCGCGACATCTGGAACAGCATCCCCGATGTTCTGGGCTCCATTGCCGCCGTGCTTGCCGATGCCGGCTGGCGGCACGATCTGCCCTGGGGCTGGGAGATCAGATTGCCCAAGGCCGTGCCCTGCACATGGGAGGGCCCCGATGCCGGCCGCCTGCTTGCCGAGTGGCAGCGCCTGGGGATTGTCCGTGCCGACGGCCGCCCCTTTCCGGCGCGTCTGAGGCACACGCAAACCTATCTGGTGCTTCCTGCCGGGCGCTTCGGCCCCGCCTTTCTGGTGACGGACAACTTCCATGCCCTGAAGGGCTACAACATGAGCGATCTCTACGCCCTCTTCGTCGGGCACGTGGCCGACCGGCTGACCGGTCGCACGAAAGGCCCGTTCCGGACTCGCTGGGGCAAGGTGGGCCACCTCTTGCGCACGGACGTGGCCCGCATCCAGCGGCAGCTGGTGATGGAAGGGCATGACGTGGGCGGCATCGACGGCCTGGCCGGCTTCCGCACCCGCCGCGCCATCGGGCGGTGGGAAAAGGCTCATGGCCACGCCCCCACCTGCTTTCCCACCGAAGCCCTCCTCCGCCACATGCACCTGAAGTGACGAGACATGCATGCCCTGCCTGTCATCCCTCCGGGCCAATGGCAACGCCGGCCTTTGGCCACGCCCTCTCGCACGCGGCAGGGGGCCATCAACCTTTCCGGAGCGTTAACACGTTTGCAACATTTTTTCGCGAAACTGCCGACAAGCGGACAAACCATGGCCGTGATTGCCGCCCAATCGGAGACGGAGCAAGGGTCAGACAGGCCAAGGAGCAGGCGGCAAGACCGGGGCAGCGACAGGAAAGACGCGAAAGAAGGACAGCGATGATCAGCTTCGGCAAGATTGCACGAACGGCCATTGCCGGGTTCCTCTCCGGCTTCCTGCTGGTCGGCAGCATCCAGGTGGCGCTGGCCGAGACGGTGACCATCACCCCCGCGGCGGCCAGCGGCACCACCCGCGAGAACCCGGCGCCGGAGACCTTCTCTGCGAGGGAGATCGTGGACGCCGGCCACCGCTTTTTCGGCACCACCACCAAGGGCCTGGCCCGCGCGGTGGAATCGGTCTTCGCCCGGCAGGGCCGGCCCACCGGCTACATCCTGGGCGAGGAGGCGTCCGGCTCCTTCATCGGCGGCCTCACCTACGGCGAGGGCTGGCTCTATCTGAAGGACCAGCACAGCCGCAAGGCCTATCGCGCCATGAAGGTTTTCTGGCAGGGCCCGTCCATCGGCTTCGATGCCGGCGGCAATGGCTCGCGCGTGCTCATGCTGGTCTATGACATCGACACGCCGCGCCAGATCCTGGGCCGCTTCCCCGGCGTCTCCGGCTCTGCCTATCTGGTGGGGGGCCTGAGCATCAGCATGCATTCCAACCAGCAGCTTGTGGTTGTGCCCATCCGCACCGGCGTGGGCGCCCGCCTCGGCGCCAACATGGGCTACCTGAAGTTCACAAAGCGCCCCACCTGGAACCCCTTCTGAACAGGTTTCCGCCGTGGCACACGGGGTCATGGCGCTTCCTCTCCTCCCTCCCGCCTTCTTCCCTCCAGAAGGTTGACTGGCCGCCCCACCTGCCGGGCGGCTCTCTTTTTGACCCTGCCGGATCAGACGGAAGCGGGGCAACCCTGGCGCGAGGGCAGGATTGCATCCCCCGGCGTTTTGGTCTTCAATCCGCCGGCAAGGAGGCGCAAGGACCCATGACGAGCACCGAATACATGCTGACCGCGCTGGCCCTGGCCAGCGGTGGTCTGTTTCTCTTTCTGCTGTTGCGACATCTCGCGCAACAGGCCCGCCAGCGCGTCAAGGCCGCCCGCCTGCGCCGCTCCCGACCGGAAGATATGGCCGTGCTGCGCGCCGAGCGCGAACGGCTGCGCGCCGAGAAGGCCATCCTCCAGCAACGGCTGGAGGCCCGCATTGCCGAGATGACCGCAACCGTTGCCGAGGCCGAGGCCCGCGCCACCCGCGCGCTCAACGAACTGGGCACGGCCCGCGAGACCCTGGCGGCACGCGAGGAGACCCTGTCGGCCCGCGAAGCGGAAATCACCCGCCTGCGCGAGATGATCGCCACCCTTGAGAAAGATCTGGAAAAGCGCACGGCCGAGCTTTCGGCCACCCGTGCGGACCTGCGGCAGATCCGCCGTCGCCTGGCCGACCTCGAGGGCGAGCACCGCGAGCTGAAACGCGAGCGCAATCGCCTGCGGCATCGCCTGGAGGAAGCACAGGCCCGTCTCGCTGCCCTCGAGCGCAAGCTGGAGATGCGCGAGGCCGAACTGGCCGCACACGCCCCCCCTCCCGCCACTGCCGGCATCGACACGCGGGAAACCGCTGGCCAGGTGGTGCCCTTGCCCCCCCGCAATGCCAGGGCCGCCCTGAAAGGCCACGCCAGTACTCTCACGGGCCTCTCGCAGGCCCTCATGGGCCAGGTGGTGGCACTCGATCAGCTCAAGGCCATGCTCGCCGGCAACACGAGAAAAGAGGGCAAGAGCATGAACGCGGAAACGACAACCGCGGATTCCGGCCTTGCAGACGACGCGCAGGAGCTTGCCCGCCTGCGTGCCGAGCTCGACGAGCTGGACCGCCTCTGGCAGGAGCGCCTTTCTGCTCTGCGCAAGGCCACAGAAGCCGGTAACGGCAAGAACAGTCCCTGACAGAGGGGATCACGTCCCGCGCAGACATTTGGCTAGGCCGCCGCGGACAATCGGACGATAGCGCATCGCAACCGCTTGCGGCGGCCGCAGGTCGAACGTGAGAAAAGGAGAGCCCCTGCCCGTTCCACAGGCTGGAGAAGTCGCATGTGAAGTATAGACAAGGTAGAGAGTTGCCCGTTCGACCTGGGACATGCCGGATGCACTTCCCTACTTCACCAGACGCCACGCCGCATGGCAGGCGCGACACTGGCCGGTGATCTCCCCCAAGGCACCGAGCACCGCCTGATAGTCGGCCACCGCGGGAGCATCGCCCACCCGCGCGGCCACTTCCGCCAACCGGGCGCCGGCAACATGCATCTGCATGCCCATCTGACGCATCTCTGCGGGCAGGTAACGGCCGAACTGGCCGAATCCGCCGTCCGGCTTCGGCACCTTCCCTGCGGCCCCGGCCGCCGTCTGGCGAGCCTGCAGGCGCTGCTGCATCTTCTCCTTCAGGGCGGGCGGGATCTCGCCCAGCACCTGCTGCACGATCATGCCCATCCCCCTGTGCATCTGGCCGGGATCGCCGCCACCTGCGTCGATCATGCGCTGCATGCGCCTGGCCACCAGCCGGGAAATCTCGTCGATCTTCTCCTCCGGCACGCCGGCCGCCTGCAACATGACGATCATCTCGTGCGCCGGCCCCAGCCTGTCGCGTGCCACGCGCGCCACGTCCCTGAAGTTGCCCTCTGCCAGGGCCGCATGGATGTCATCCAGCGCCTCCATGAACCCGCGCATCATGGCCAGAAAGGCATCGCGCACCTCGACCGGCACGTCCACGAGCACACGTCCGTCGTCCATGCCCTGTGTTTCTGGCCCACCGGCCACATCCTGCGCCAGCGCCGGCGCATTGATGGCCAACGCCAGGACCAGCGCCGCCACGCCACGTTTCCACAAACCGCTTCTCGCCAGCATGCCTGCTTTCCCCTGCTGTCACCGGAAGGCCCATTCACCGCCACGCCCCATGCTCAGGGTAGGGATTCGGGGGCCTGCCGGCAAGCCCCGCTGCCATCGAATGGCACGAGAAAAGAGGGAGACACCACCATGGCGTCTCCCCCGAGCATCGGCATTCGGCAAGATGCACTTGCCCGCCTCACACCGCCGGCGCAAACAGCCTGTGGGTGAACAGGCCGGAATCCTTGAGCCTGTGAAGGAACTTGGCACCGGCCAGCACGGCCAGATCCACCACCGGCTCGATGACGATCACCGTCACATAGGCGCT
This sequence comes from uncultured Rhizobiaceae bacterium, assembly GCA_964574205.1. Classification (GTDB taxonomy): domain Bacteria; phylum Pseudomonadota; class Alphaproteobacteria; order Rhizobiales; family Aestuariivirgaceae; genus Thermopetrobacter. The sequence continues at coordinate 10,107 of CAZNLW010000020.1, forward strand.
GGCGAAGGCCGCAATGCTGGCCAGGTTTTCCGCCGTGAAGCCATGGCCATAGAGCGACCAGAACACGACCCAGCCGACAATGCCGGACTGATAGGCGATCGACAGCCTCAGCGCCTGGCCATAGCGGATGTCCTTGTAGGGCGTCTGCGGCGGAATCACCCGCTGCGCCAGCGCCGCCATGGCGTAGAGCGGCACCAGCAGCGTGGTCACGTTGATGAAGTATTGCG
>CAZNLW010000020.1:10343-21009 GCA_964574205.1 uncultured Rhizobiaceae bacterium
GGTCCGTGGGCGCAAAGAACAATCCCTGAATCAGAAGCCCTGCCGCCAGGCCGATGGCCGCCGGCGCCAGCCCGAACAGCAGATAGAGCGTGGTGCCCATGATCAGGTGCACCTCCGACACGCCCACGGGATGATGCGGGAGCACTTCGAAGTAGCAGAACACCAGCCCCGTGGCCAGCAGCGATCGCCCGAGCAGTGCCACGAGACCGTCCTGTTTCAGCGTGTCCCAGGCCACCTTGGCGGCATAGCCCAGCGCCGCCGTGCCGGTGGCATAGCTGAGTGCCATCTTGGCCCCGGTCACGACACCCGGTTCGATATGCATTGGACCTTCCCCTTTCTCCACTGTCGGGGAACGGGAGCGAAAATCCGCAGGAGAAAGGCGCGGATGACCACCCTTCCGGAGATCCCTGGAGGCCACAGCCCCCGAACCCATCCGGCAGTCTCCGGCACTTTCCCGGAAACACCCCGTTCCGGTTGAACCGGCCTGCCTTCCCCGGCGCAGCGAGTGGAAGACAGACACGGATGGCAGGTCTCCTGGCTCGCGGGTCGTCACCTTGCCGCCCGGCCTTCCCGGCCCCGCCGCGCAATGGCAGAAGACCAGTGACCGCATGCCGATGCGCCCCTCGATCCTGGCACCGGCATGCACGGGCGGCAGGCTCGCCGCACACAGTTGCGGGGGCAGCCGCGGCTTAGGGCGAAGGCATGAAAGTCGTCGCCAGCCATCACCACCGTCAAAAGTGCGGCATCGGGCCCATGGTGGCCGCCGCTGACGCAGACGGCACACACGCCCCCTCGGGCCGATGCCCGTGAATGATGTCCGACGATTTCCTTTCTTCCCCTTCAGCCCCCTACCGCGTTCCCTTTTAACCCCGGCCGAATCCGCACCGGCATGCATGCAAGCCGTCATGCAAGCCGTGCGGCCCGGCCCCATGGGGACCATCCGCAGACCGGATGCTAGCGCCCGTCCGCCGCCATCGTCAATACACCCCTCTCGACAAGGGGCCGTTCCCTGCCGACAGGGCAGCCTGTCACCCTTCTGCATTTCATCATTCCATTTTCATCTATTCCACATCGACGTTCCTGCATGATTGAGGCCCCTATGATTGAGGCCCCTGCATTGACGGCAGCGGTCTTCCGTGCCTCAATGGTCCCGGTGACCGTCGCGGCTCGAATCCGTGGCGCAGGCGTGTCTTGATCCCGATCAAGGACGCCGATGGCCAGACGGCCTATCGGTTGAAGGCGATGAGACGCGGCAACGGACATATGCACCGCCTGAAGGGGCAGCGGGTGGCGGCCTTTGTGGCGCTCTATGCCCTGGTGCTGGAGATCTTCTTCGGCGCCATGCATGCCGCTGCCCTGGCCGCGTCTGCTTTCGGCCCGCCGCGCAATCCGCAGTCCTTCATCTTCCAGATCTGCACGCCCGGCGGGCTGATCTCCGTCAGGCTTGTGGAACCAAACGGCAAGGCGGACCGTGAAACCACCCCCGGCTCGCGAAAGGCCGCGAGCGACTTCTGTCCCGTCTGTGGCTCCACGGCCGTCTCGCCTTTTACCTTTGCGCCGCCGGCTACGGTCCCCCCGGCGTCGCAGTCCCTCGCAGGCGTTCTTGTCCCGCATCAGCTCACGGGCCGCTCCCTGACCGCCTGGCGGTCCGTGCACATTCGGGCACCTCCGCTTTCCTGATCTTCCCCTTGGGTTCCGTGCCGCACGCCGGTTTCCGACAGGCGGGCGGAACCGGTCATCGGCAACCGGCCGTCGCGGACGACAGAAGACATCGGCCCCCTCCTTTCACGGGGGGACACGGCCATTTCCGTTGCCGGTGCGGCAGCAGGCAGGGTTTGGCAGCAGCTGTCGCCGCATTTGGAAATTCCCGCAATTCCCGGAGAGATCAGGAAAGGAGTGAGAGACATGCTCAACCGCAGAGAGCTTCTGGCAGCGGCATCCGCAGGCGCCCTGGCCCTCGGCATCGGCAGCCGCAGGGGCGAGGCCATGATGAAGATGGAGCCCCCCTGGGAGTGGCAGCAGAAGCACGGCGTCGTCTCGCCCGTTCGCAAGGACGACAACCCCACGCAGGACGAATTCGGGAAATACCCGCGTTGTCCCTACTGCGGCATGGACCGCAAGATGTGGAGCCACACCCGCCATCTCATCCAGTATGATGATGGCACGGCGGAAGGCACCTGCTCCATCCGCTGCGTGGCCGTGGCCTTTGCCATCAACCTGGATCGCGGGCCGAAGAAGATCTGGGTGGGAGACGCCGGTTCCGAGGCCAAGATCAAGCCTCTGATCGAGGCGGACAAGGCCTATTACTGCCTGGTGGACGGCAAGATGGGCACCATGACGGGACGCCGCAAGTGGGCCTTTGCCGACAAGGGCAAGGCCAAGGCCCAGGGCGGCAAGGTGGTGGATTTCGACACCGCCCTGCAGGCAGCCTACGAGGATCTGGGCAGGGACACGGCCATGGTGCGCAAGCGCCGCGCCGAGAAGCGCGCCCACATGATGAAGAAAATGAAGGAGATGCAGGGCATGAAGATGGGCAAGTGAGCCCGCCCTGTCGACGCGAGGCAAGACCCCGCGGGGTCTTGCCATCTCCATCCCGACGGAATGGGAAGGGGTGCCTGCCGCCCCTTTCCTTCCTTTTCTTCTTGTCTTCCTGCTGTCACCCGCAACTGTTCGAGTGGAAAGAGACGGACATACGCCTTTCATGGGAGGTGACCGGCCATGATCCCCCATACCGCGCCCCGCCGCCGCCGTCTGCTGGCCCTTGTGCTGGCCGTGATGGCCCTGCCGCTTGTGCCCGCGAGCGGCCGCGCCGGTGATCCGACAGACATGAAGGAGGCCGCGCCCAGGGTCCACCTGCCGCCCGTGCACGAGCATGACCGCTGTCCTGTCTGCGGCATGTTCCCGGCCCGTTATCACGAATGGCTGGCCACCATCGAGTTCCGGGACGGCACGGCCGTGTATTTCGACGGCGCCAAGGACATGTTCAAGTTCTGGCTGAACATGAAGAAATACGATACGAAAGGACACACGCAGAAGGACGTGAAGACCATGGGGGTCACCGGCTACTACGCCACGGAGATGATCGACGCGAGAAAGGCCTATTATGTCATCGGCTCGGACGTGCTCGGCCCCATGGGGCACGAGCTCGTCCCGCATCCGGACCTCTACGACGCGAAGGAATTCATGAAGGACCACCACGGCAAGGCCATCGTGCGTTTTCAGGACGTGGACATGGACATGCTGAAGGGGCTTGATGAAGGTCGTTTCGTCGTCAGGGGCAAGGTGCTGAAATAGGCAACCGGCATCCGGCGCCGGAGCGGCCGGAGGGCCGTGCCACGACGCGCCGCCACGCGAGAACACGAGAGGCCCGGAGATCATGCGACGTGTCACCATCGCTCTCGCCCTGCTCGGCATCGGTTTCGCAACCCTGCTCGCTGCCTTCGTCCATGCCGGCCTCGTGCGAACCGAGCGCGAGCGGATCATGGCGGAAAATCGTGCCCTCGTGGCCACCCTGGGGCTTACCGACCCTGCCCTCTTCACCGAGGCCCGTTACACCCGCCATCTCACCCAGGCCGATCTTTTCACCCCCTTCCAGGATTCGCCGGCCAGCTTCGAGCATTTCCCCAGCGGCGCCCTGGTTCTGCCGCCGCCGCACATTCGCCGGGGCCATGCCCGCCTTGTGGGCGGCCGTCCTCCGGCCGGTTTCTCCCAGCCTGCAGGATCAGGGAGCGAGTGACCGACCATGCGTCAATGGCTTGCCCGTCAGCTGCACCTTGCGGATTTCACCCTGGGCGCCCTCATGCGCCGCAAGGGCCGCAATCTCATGCTGCTCGCCGTCTATGCCCTGGTGATCTTCATTCTCGCCTCGGTGCTCTTCTTCGGCGCTGCCCTCCGGCGCGAGGCCACCGCGGCCCTCTCCGGCGCGCCGGAGGTGATGGTGCAGAACCTTGTCATGGGCCGCCACGCGCTGGCCCCGCCGGACTGGGTGGAGAAGCTGAAGGGCATCCGCGGCACGCGTCACGTGCAGGGACGCCTGTGGGGCTATTTCTATGACCGGGCCACCGGCGCCAACTATACCGTCATGGTCCCCCCCGCGCAGGCCCGCGACCTGCAGGTGGCAGAGGGCGAGACCATCATCGGCCGCACCATCGCCGGGATGCGCGATGTCGCCCGCACCGGCTACCTTTTCCTGCTCTCGCCGGCCGGTCGTCTGTTCAAGCTGAAGGTCAGGAAGGTGCTGCCTGCCGATTCGGAATTGCTGGCAGCCGATCTCGTGCTGCTCTCGGCGGCTGATTTCCGGCGCTTCTTCGCGCTGCCGGCCGATGCGGGCTACACGGACGTGGTGCTCTCCGTGCGCAACCCCAACGAGATCGACACCGTGGTGAACAAGATCACCCGCATCCTGCCACAGGCGCGCGTCATCACCCGGGCGGATATCCTGCGCACCTACGAGAATGTCTTCTCCTGGCGCGAGGGCATCGTGCTCGCCATGTTGTCGGCAGCCCTTGTTGCCTTTGCCATTTTCGCCTTCGACAAGGCCTCCGGCCTTTCCGCCGAGGAACGGCGGGAAATCGGCATCCTCAAGGCCATCGGCTGGGAAACGTCCGACATCATCGCCATGAAGCTGTGGGAAGGCGGCCTTGTGTCCCTCTTCGCCTTCGTTTTCGGCGTGGCCGCCGCCTATGCCCATGTCTTCCTGTTCGATGCCGGGCTGCTGGCGCCGGTGCTGAAGGGCTGGTCGGTGCTCTATCCACAGTTCTCGCTCACCCCCACGGTGGATCGATTGCAGCTCATCACGCTCGCCTTCGTCACCATCGCCCCCTTCATGGCTGCCACCCTGGTGCCGGTCTGGAAGGCTGCCATCACCGATCCCGACGTGGTCATGCGCTGATGCCCGGGAGGCCGACATGACGACATCCAGGCACACGTCAGAGACGCCTTCGCCCGCCGGGGACATCGAACTCGTGGATGTCACCAGGATTCATAACGAGGGCCGGCCCAATGCCGTGGTGGCCGTGGATGGCGTTTCCCTTGTCATTCCCGCCGGTCGCGTCACGGTGCTGAAGGGTCCCTCCGGCTCCGGCAAGACCACCCTGCTCACGCTCATCGGCTGTCTGGCCCGGCCCACGCGCGGGCGCATCCTGCTGGGCGGCGAGCCCGTCTCTGCCCTGCCCGAACGGTTCATGACCGAGATGCGACGAAAGACTTTCGGCTTCATCTTTCAGCGCTTCAACCTCATCCGGGGGCTGAGCGCCCTGGAAAATGTCATGCTGCCGGCCTATCCCCTGGGCATCTCCCACCGCGAGCTGAAACGCCGGGCCATGGACCGCCTGGAGCGCCTGCAGCTCGCCCATCGTGCCGGCACGGCCGTTGAGCTCCTCTCCGGCGGCGAGGCCCAGCGTGTGGCCATTGCCCGTGCACTCATCAACGACCCTCCCTGGATCATTGCCGACGAGCCCACGGCCTCGCTGGACACCCGCCTCGTCGAGCAGTTCCTGGACGAGGTGAAGGCCCTGAAGGCGGAAGGGCGCTCACTCATCATCACCAGCCATGATCCGCGCATCTGGCAGGCGGACGTGGTGGACATCATCGTTTCCATGGAGGACGGCCGCATCACCGGCATCGAGCACCGTCACCCCCCGGTCGCGCACGCGGATGCATCGGAGAACACGACAAGCGGAGCGGATGCGCCATGATCTTCGACCCACCCGTCCTCGCCCTGCTGCTGGCTGCCACCCTGGCCGCGCTCGTGGCCATGCCCGCGGCCATCTTCGCCGTGCGCGTGCTGCGCCACTGGGACATCCGTTCCGGCTCCGCGCGGCAGATCGCCATGGAGCGCCAGACTTACCTGGTCACCACGGCGCTCAAGCTCGTGCTCTTGCTGCAGATGGCCGCCCTCGCCCTTTTCGTGCACAATGCCGACCGCATGGCCGTGCTCTTCACCGGTGCCATGTGCGCGCTCGGCACCCTCAACGTGAACGCCTACGGCATGCCGGCCTTTCTCCTGCAGCTAGCCGTGTTCTTCGCCGCCGCCCTCTGGCTGATCGTCAACCACGCCGACGAACAGGGCCGTGACTACCCCTTCACACGCCTGAAATACGCCCTGCTGCTGGCCTTTGCGCCGCTGGTGCTGGCCGCCGCCGTGGTGGAGTGGCTCTATTTCCTGAACCTGGATCCGAACGTGATCACCTCCTGCTGCTCGAAGCTCTTCACGCCGGAGGCCACAGGCACCGCGGCCGATCTCTCCGCCCTGCCGCCCGGTGTGGCCCTGGCCACCCTGTTCGGTGGACTGTCGCTGCTGGTGATGCTGGGGCTCATGGGACGCCACTGGCGCATGGCGCGCCTGGCCTTCGGCATTCTGGCCGTGCTCTGGTTCGCCCTCGCCATTGCCGATGTCATTTCGGCCATCGCGCCCTACATCTACGAGACGCCGAACCACCACTGCCCGTTCTGCATCCTCAAGCCGCAGTATGGCTTCATCGGCTATGCGCTCTACGTGCCGCTGTTCCTGGCCACGGCGCTCGCTGCCGGCACCGGGCTGCTCGCCGCCCTGCCCCAGCCGGCCTCCTTGCGTACACGCCTGCCGCAGATACTGAAACGTCTGGAGACAGGCGCCCTTGTTCTCTATGCCCTCTTCGGACTCGTGGCGCTATATGCCATCGGGCGCAGCCACCTCATCCTGCTGGGCTGACGGTCCTCGCCCCTCACATCTTCGCGATCATGTCGCGCACGAAGTCGGGCAGGCCGGCGCGGCGATGGCGACGCAGTCGCTCCGCCCGGACGATGGCCTTCAGCTCCTCGAAGGCCCGCTGCAGGTCATCGTTGATGATGATGTAGTCGTATTCCGGCCAGTGCGAGATTTCGGCCGCCGCCTGCGCCATGCGCCGGGCAATGACCTCTTCCGGATCCTGCGCCCGCCGCCGCAGCCGCTCGTGCAGCACCTCCACGGAAGGCGGCATGATGAACACGCGCACGATGTCGTCCTCGCCCACGGCCTGGGTGATCTGCTGCGCGCCCTGCCAGTCCACATCGAAGAGCACATCGCGCCCCGCCGCCAGGGCTTCCTCCACGGGCTTGCGCGGGCTGCCGTAGAAATTGCCGAAGACCTCCGCCCATTCCAGCAGCTCGCCGGCATCCCGCATGCGGCGAAACTCCTCGTGCGAGACGAAGAAGTAGTCCTTGCCGTGCACCTCGCCCGGCCGCGGCGGCCGCGTGGTGACCGAGACCGACATGGCCATCTCCGGCTCCGACTCCAGCAGCAGCCGGGACAGCGTGGACTTGCCTGCCCCCGACGGCGAGGAGAGAATGAGCATCATCCCCCGCCGGGAAAGATCGACCGGCTCGCAGTCCGGCGTGGGACAGATCGGCCCGCCCCCCTTGCCGGGGCCGTTTGCGGTCTCGTTGTCGGCCCCCTGTTTCCGATCGTCACGTGTCTCCGTCATGATCCGCCCCGTTGCCTGGTTGTGCCGTCACTCGATGTTCTGCACCTGCTCGCGCAGCTGGTCGATCACCGCCTTCAGCTCGAGCCCCGTGCGCGTGAGCGAAACGTCGTTGGACTTGGCACACAGCGTGTTGGCCTCGCGGTTGAACTCCTGTGCCAGAAAGTCCAGTCGGCGGCCGACTGCCTCCTCCTTTTCCAGCAGCTCCCGTGCCGCCGCCACATGGGCCGTGAGCCTGTCCAGCTCCTCCGCCACGTCCGCCTTGGCCGCCAGCAGCACGGCCTCCTGATGGAGGCGATCCTCGTCCAGCCCCGTCTCCGTCTCCAGGAGACGCCGCACCTGCTCGCGCAGCCGTTCGCGAATGGCCTCGGGCCGTCGTGCCGGATTGGCCCGCGCCTCCTGCACCAGCGCCGCGATGCGGTCGATCTGTGCAGCCACCACCGCCTTCAGCCGCGCTCCTTCCGCCCGACGAATGTTCACGAGATCCGAAAGCGCTGTTTCAAGGCTTTTCAGCAGTGGCCGTTCCGCCTTTTCGAGCAGGGCCTGCGGATCCTCGTCCATCGGCTCCAGCACGCCACGCAGACCCAGCAGCGCTGCCGGTTCCACCGGAGCCGCATGCGGGCCCAGCCGCCTCTCCAGTGCCTTGGCCTCCTCCACCAGCCAGTTCAGCAGCGCGCGATTCACTTTCATGGTTACCGTGTCACTGACGCGCCGCACCTGCAGCGAGACCTGCACATGGCCCCGCTTCAGGCACGCTGCAACCTGCTGGCGCACCTTCGCATCCAGAGACTCGAAACCGGAAGGCAGCCGCACGCGCACATCCAGCCCGCGGCCATTGACGCTGCGCAGCTCCCACGTCCAGGAAATCGCCTCCGTCTGCCCGGCGACACGTGCAAAGCCCGTCATGCTGGAAAGGGGCATGATGCGAAAAGCCTCTCTTCATGATTGCCGGCCGAAAGCGGCCGGTCCGGTTCGCAAGCGGCCGCAACATAAACCATTCCGGCGCCCGGCAAAACCGCTGGCGAAAGGATCCTCATGCCTTGTCGGCCACTGCCTTCCACGGTTGACACCCCTGTCCGATGGCCTATGCCTGCCCCCGGCAGCATGCCAGCACGGGAGAGGCACCATGAACCGGAAGAATGCCGACAATCCGCAGCTTGCATCCTTCGCGGGCCTGATCACCTTCATGCGCCTGCCCGCCGCCGCCTCGGCGCGTGGCGCGGATGTGGCCTTCATCGGCGTGCCCTTCGATGTGGCCACCACCAACCGCCCCGGCGCTCGCTTCGGACCGCGGGCCATCCGCGAGCAATCCCTGCAGCTGGCCTGGGGCCCCATCTGGCCGTGGAACTTCGATCCCTTTGCGCGGCTGAAGGCCGTGGACCTGGGCGACGTGACCTTCGACTGGGGCCGCCCGCAGGACATGGCGCCGGCCACCACGGAAGCGATTGCACGGATCATGAAAGAGGGCGCTGTTCCCGTCACCTTTGGCGGCGATCACTACGTCACCCTGCCCGTCCTGCGCGCCGTGGCTGCCTGCCACGGCCCCGTTGCGCTCGTGCACTTTGATGCCCATCGCGACGTGGAACAGGGAGCCGGCGAAGGCCGCATCGACCACGGCATCGTCTTCGCCGAGGCCCTGCACGAGGGCCTCATCGCCGAGGAACACAGCATCCAGATCGGGATTCGCACCACCTATCCCGGCGAGACCGGCGCACGCATGACCGTCATCGACGCGGCCGCCGTGCATGCGGCCACGCCACAGGAGATCGCCGCGCGCATCCGGGATGTGGTGCACGACAGGCCTGCCTATCTCACCTTCGACATCGATTGCCTGGACCCCGCCTTCGCTCCCGGCACCGGCACACCCGTCCCCGGCGGGCTGAGCACGCACCAGGCCCGCGCCATTCTCTGGGCCCTGAAAGGCCTGCCCTTTGTCGGCTTCGATGTCATGGAAGTCGCACCCGTTTGCGACCCGGCCGGCATCACGGCGCTCGCCGCCGCCACCCTGGCGCTGGATTTCTGCGGCCTGCGCTGCTCGTGCTGACATGCTTTCCACATTGCTGCCAGACGAAAAACCGGCAGGGCCGGAAAGGGGCCGACGGGGCGACCATCCCGCGCCGTGGCCTGGTCGTCTCCCGGCAAGACATGAATCGGATGGGAAGCCTTGCCCCAATTCTGAATGAAGAGGGGTTTTGCGGCATGTCGCAATTTGCCCAGTGCAAGATTTCGGCAATTTTTGCCGAACCTTGCACTGGGCTCGCATCGGAAAGGATGCTCTGCTGGCATCGGGCCGCAATCCGAGCCAGCCGGACACCTTGTTTTTCGTGAAGAGCAGGTTTTCCGGCCTGCCGGCTAGCGGGAAAACCTGCTCTTCACGATCGATCCGCGAGGCCCCCGGTTCCAAGACGGCAATCAGTCCGCCAGGCAGTCTGTCGCCTGTCGTTCGTGTCTGATCTCCGCCGCCTCCTCCCGCGCCGCCAGGCTGGCCATGTTCAGGAGATAGGCGACGAATTTGCGATCCAGGTGATAGGCCATGTTGGCCAGCTCCTGGCTCATGCGCGCGATGTACTCCAGCTGGGCGCAGTCAGCACCACGCACCTCACCATTGCCCGCAACCTGCATCTTGCCCTTGCCCATTGTGCTTGTCTTTGTCTGCATGGCATGACGCGGAAAGCCCCCCGAACCCGCGTCCCTTCTGTCATCTTAAATTCCGGCCTGTCCGGCTCTATAGCCATTTGACCATATGACGGCCCCGAAGCTCGTGTTTGCCGGGCTTTTTCAGATCATGGTTCAATTTTGTTACCGGACACTTTTCCGCATGTCTAAAATTGCAACCAGTGCGGGTATCATTTTACCTGATGGCTGGTCCTGTGAACCTTGCCCAGGCGCTTGAGACCCGAGATCCATCCCACCTTTTTCCACAATGTGGAAATAAATTTCGTTTTTGAAACGAAAGCAAGAGCCATAAAACAGGAAGAGCCGAATCGTCCATGCAAGGACATGAGCGCAGGCTGGGCACCCGCCGGATCCGGCCTGACGGGTCCTGTCACGAAACATAAGGCGGTCGCATGTGAGGTATAGACAAGATATTGAGTTGAAAGAACTTTGCGGATGATTGGATGACCGTGAATCGCAAGGTTCTGACGATACATCGTCAGAACCTTGCGATTCACACGCGAGCCGGAAATGCTGTCCTGCTGGCGCCGGGCCGTGCTCTGAGCCAGCAG
>CAZNLW010000021.1:0-1701 GCA_964574205.1 uncultured Rhizobiaceae bacterium
GCGCTACCGCCTGCGGCGCACCCGCTGGCGCGGCATCCGCGGCACCATGAGCGGGTCGCCAACAGTCTTCGCCAACACGTGGCTTACCACCTCCTTGCTGGTGCTGTTGTCGCTGGGCTGGGCGCTGCCCTGGCGGCAGGTGAAGGTGTATCGCATCCTCACCAACGAAACGTGCATAGGCTCCACGCCACTGAAGTTTGCGCCACAAGCTTCATCCAGGGCCCTCTATCCACCCTTTGCGCTGGTCTGGTTTGCCATCTTCATGGTTATCCTGTTTCTGGTGGCTGCGGGGGTCGTGCTGGCTTCCGCCATTTCCTCGCCCGGCGAGGGGCTGGTGCTGCACACCATTCCGACGAGCGCCAAGGTCTATGGCGCTATTGCCCTGCTGCTGGCGCTGGCCGCCGTCTATCTGCTGCTGCGCTATCATGCCCATCGCCTCAACTGGATGGCCGAGAATACCTTCCTGCAGGATGGGCATTTCACCCTGAGCTTCCAGCCTGGCGACCTGTTCCGCCTGGTGCTGGGCAATGCCCTTATCCTGCTGCTCTCCCTGGGCATTCTGCTGCCAGTAGTGCAGAAGCGCCTGGTACGCCATTTTGTCCAGCATCTCGGCTTTGAAGGAACGGTGGATTTCGCCGCCATCACCCAGGCTGGTGATACGCTGGAGAAAACCGGCGAAGGGCTGGCAGAGGTGTTCGATATCGATGGATTCTGAAACAGGCTGGCCGGCTTGCGCACATGTCCGACAGTAGCGACATCTTCGGTGCAAGGGACGGATCGCCACAGGAGTTTGCGGGATCATTGTCCGATGGCGACAGCCTGGCGGCGCGCCCCGTGGCGGTGCGCATCCTGCCGCAGGGGCTGCATCTGCGCATGGCGGATACGGGCGGCAGGCCCGGGCGTGGCGGCAAGGCGGAGGAGTTGTGGCCGTGGAACGCGCTCGTCAGCAGTGGGCCGCTGCTGCCCGGAGAGGAACCGCTGCTGGGCCACCGCGACAGGCCGGGGACGCGCCTGTTCATATCCGACCCCGGCGTTGTGCCCCTGCTGTTGCGCCATGCTCCCGGGCTTGGCGCGCGGCGGCATGACCGCAAGGTGATCATCGCGCTGCTGGCGGGCGCGCTGGCGATACTGTCCATCCTTGCCTTGCCATGGTTTTCCGGCTTCTCGCCGGCGCGCATCGTGGCCGGCATGCTGCCGCAGTCCTGGCATGAAAGGGTGGGGCGCAGTGTGCTGCAGGGCCTGGCGCGGGAGGGAATATGCAGCAATCCCGCCGGCAGGCGGGCACTGCGGCACATGGTGGAAAGGTTGGCGGGCAATGCGTCGCGGGCATCGGGGAAGGTCCTCGTTGCGCGCCTTGGCATCATCAATGCCTTCACCCTGCCGGGTGGCCATGTCGTGCTGTCCGACGCGCTGATCGACAATGCCCGTTCCGCCGACGAGGTGGGTGGCGTGCTGGCGCACGAGCTGGGGCATGCGGAGGCCATGCACCCGGAGGCATCGCTGGTGCGCGCTGGTGGATTGTCGCTGCTGGGCATGGTGCTGTTCGGTGATGGCTCCATCGGATCGCTGGCCGGGATGCTGTTGCAACTGCGCTTCTCGCGGCAGGCTGAACGCGAGGCGGACGCGCATGCGGTGCGCCTTCTGCGCTCGGCGCATGTGAACCCGGCCCGGCTGGCGGACTTCCTGCAACGGATTGCCGGG
>CAZNLW010000021.1:1711-20982 GCA_964574205.1 uncultured Rhizobiaceae bacterium
CGGGCTGATCGAACTGTTCAGCACCCATCCGCTGACGCGGGAGCGGGTGCAGCGCATTCGCGCCGCGGCACTGGACAGGTCGCAGCCTCTGCTGTCGCAAGGGGAATGGCAGGCCCTGCGCACCATCTGCGACAGAACCATGCCCGTGCAGCAGGCGCTGCAATCCCGTTGACATCATCACGGCCGTGGCCGGAGATGCTGCGGCATGGACATTTGCCGTTGCCGGTCTATCATGTTGCACGAGGGGGCGAGGTGATGATGCATTGCAGGGAGGACAAGGCAATGTTCGGAAAGGCTCGTTACATGCTGGCCGGCGTGGCGCTGCTGGCCGCTACCGTTGCCGCTGCGGCCACGAAGTGGGACATGCCCACCCCCTATGGCGACAAGACATTCCACACGGTGAACATCCGCCAGTTTGCCGCCGACGTGGACAAGGCCACCAATGGCGGGCTGAAGATCGTGGTGCATTCCGCCGGTTCGCTCATCAAGCACCCGGAGATCAAGAACGCGGTGCGCCGCGGCCTGGTGCCCATCGGCGAGGTGCTGATGTCGCGCCTGTCGAACGAGGATCCGGTATTCGGCGTCGATTCCATTCCCTTCCTGGCGACCAACTACGACGAGGCGAAGAAGCTCTGGCAGGCCTCGCGCCCGGTGATCGAGAAGAAGCTGGCGGCACAGGGGCTGAAGCTGCTGTTCGCCGTGCCGTGGCCGCCGCAGGGCATCTATGCCAACAGGGAGATCAAGTCGGTGGCCGACATGAAGGGGCTGAAGATGCGCGCCTACAATGCCGCCACGGAGACGCTGGCGAAGCTGGCCGGCGCGGTGCCGACGCAGGTGGAGGTGCCGGACATTCCCACTGCCTTCTCCACCGGACGCGTGGAAGCCATGATCACCTCGCCCTCCACCGGTGCCAATGCCAAGGCCTGGGACTTCGTGAAGTATTTCCATCATACCCAGGCCTGGCTGCCCAAGAACATGGTCATCGTCAACGCCAGGGCCTTCGCCAGACTGCCCGAAGATGTGCAGAAGGCCGTGCAGGAGGCCGCCCGGCGCGCCGAGGAGCGGGGCTGGCAGATGTCCATGAAGGAGACCGAGGACAAGATCAACGTGCTGAGAAAGAACGGCATGGTGGTCGTCACCCCCACCCCGGCGCTGATGGCGGGCCTGAAGAAGATCGGCGAACGGATGACCGCCGAATGGCTCAGGACGGCGGGGCCGGATGGCGAGGCCATCCTCAAGGCCTATCGCGGCCGTTGACTTTCACGCGTGATGCGGAAGCGGGAGCCTTTCCGTCCGGACCTGGCGGATGGCTCCCGGTCCGCATGGCAAGCGGGCGTTTCATCACGATCGGTCTTCTGCAGGACAACCCGAAAGGGACGGGCCCATGCTGCGGCGAATGCTTGACCGCCTCTACCTCGTTTCCGGTGTGGCGGCGGCCATCTTCCTCGTGCTCATCTGTCTCGTCGTCACCATCCAGATCGGCCTGCGCGCGCTGGACAATCTCCTCCATCTCCTCACCGGCGAGCGCCACGGCCTCATGATCCCTTCGGCCGCGGAATTCTCCGGCTTCCTTCTTGCCGCGGCCTCCTTTCTGGCCCTCGCCTGGACACTGCGGCACGGTGGCCACATCCGCGTGAATCTCGTCATCCGGCACCTGCCTTCCGCCGCCCGGCGCGCAACAGAGACCTTCGCCCTTGCCGTGGGCGCGGCTCTCACCGGCTTCTTTGCCTGGCACACCTTGCTCATGGTCATCGATTCCTGGATCTTTCACGAGGTCTCCTACGGCATCGTGCCGGTGCCGCTGTGGTTGCCCCAGAGCGCCATGTTCCTGGGGCTTGTGGTGCTGTTCGTCGCCTTTGTCGACGACCTGGTGCAGGTGCTGCGTGGGCAGCCGCCTTCCTATGCCGCCCACGAGGCCCGGGAGACCCGTCTGGCGGAAGACCCCGAAGGGGAGGTGTGAGCGGCCATGGATGCGCTGCTGCCCGGGATCGTGCTGCTGGTGCTGCTCCTTGTCCTCCTGGGAGCAGGCGTGTGGGTGGCCATTTCGCTCATTGCCGTGGCCGTGGCGGGCCTGGCGCTGTTCACCGGCGCGCCGGTGGGCCAGGCCATGGCCACCACCATCTGGGGTGCCTCCAACTCCTGGGCGCTGGCGGCCCTGCCCATGTTCATCTGGATGGGCGAGATCCTTTTCCGCACCCGCCTGGCCGAAGACATGTTTCGCGGCCTCTCCCCCTGGCTGGTGCGCGTGCCCGGGCGGCTGCTGCATGTGAACGTGCTGGGCTGTGCCCTCTTTGCTGCCGTTTCCGGGTCTTCGGCCGCCACCGCCGCCACCATCGGCCGCATGACCATTCCGGAACTTGCCCGCCGCGGCTATGATCCGAAGATGAGCATCGGCACACTGGCCGGCTCCGGCACGCTGGGCCTGCTCATTCCGCCCTCCATCATCCTCATCGTCTATGGCGTGGCCACCGACCAGTCCATCGCCCGCCTGTTCATCGCCGGCGTGCTGCCCGGCCTGATGCTGGTGGTGCTCTTCATGGGCCATGTGATCATCTGGTCGCTGCTGCATCCCGAAGGCGTGCCGGCGGAAGACGCGCGCCCCTCCTGGCAGGAGCGGCTGCGGGCCTTGCGTTTTCTGGGCCCCGTGATCCTGCTGATCGTGGCCATCATCGGCAGCATCTATGCCGGTCTGGCTTCGCCCACGGAGGCGGCCGCGCTGGGCGTGGTCTTTTCGCTGCTGCTTTCCTGGGCCTCCGGCTCGCTGAACCGGCAGAGCTTCGTCGATGCTCTCATGGGCGCGGTGCGCACTTCGGCCATGATCGCCTTCATCCTCGCCGGCGCCGCCTTCCTCACCGTGGCCATGGGTTTCACCGGCATTCCCCGCGAACTGGCCGCCTGGATCGGCAGCCTGGACCTGAGCCCCCATGCCCTGATCGCCGCGCTCACCGTCTTCTTCATCGTCATGGGCATGTTTCTGGACGGCATCTCGGTGGTGGTGCTCACCACCTCGGTGATCATTCCCATGGTGGAGCAGGCGGGGCTGGATCTCATCTGGTTCGGCATCTATATCGTTCTGGTGGTGGAGATGGCCCAGATCACGCCACCGGTGGGCTTCAACCTCTTCGTTCTGCAGGGCCTCACGGGACGCGACATTCTCACCATCGCCCGCGCCGCCCTGCCCTTCTTTCTGCTGCTGTGCATGGCGGTGGTGCTGATCGTGATCTTCCCGGAAATCGCCACCTGGCTGCCCCAGCGCATGGCCGCCCACTGAAGGCCCATCGCGACCGCCCCCGGGACAACCGAGAGGAGCCTGCCATGACCACGGATAGGGAAGACAACCGCACATCGGAGCGGCCAGCCGGAA
The DNA here is from genome assembly GCA_964574205.1 of uncultured Rhizobiaceae bacterium. Taxonomy (GTDB): domain Bacteria; phylum Pseudomonadota; class Alphaproteobacteria; order Rhizobiales; family Aestuariivirgaceae; genus Thermopetrobacter. The sequence continues at coordinate 5,076 of CAZNLW010000021.1, forward strand.
CGGGAAACGCGATTGGCCCCATCGTGTCCGCCGCCCATCTGGCCGATGGCGAGGTGCCGGCTCTCTCCGAGCTGGAGTTCGGCATGATCATGGCCTTTCACGCCTTTCAGCGCTGGATGGTGCGCTGCATGGCGGCGGCCGGCCAGCCCGGCCTGGCTCCTCTGGACGTGCTGGTGCTGCATGCCGTGAACCACCGCGGCCGGCCCAAGACCCTGGCAGATCTCTGTCTGGTGCTGAATGTGGAAGACACCCACCTCGTTTCCTATTCTCTGCGCAAGCTGGAGAAGGCCGGTCTTGTCCGCGGGGGGCGCAAGGGCAAGGAGAAAACGGCCACGATCACCACGAGAGGCGCCGAGCTCTGCCGCCGTTATCGTGACATCCGCGAGGAGCTGTTGGTGAAGACGGTGCGCGAACTGGGCCTGTCCGACGAGACCCTGCACCGCATGGCCGAGCAGCTGCGCATCCTTTCCGGCCACTACGGTCAGGCCGCCCGCGCCGCGGCCGCCCTGTGAAGCCGAACGTGAAGAAACACAATGCGCCCTGCTGGCTCAGAGCACGGCCCGGCGCCAGCAGGACAGCATTTCCGGCTCGCGTGAACAGGGATTTTCAGGCCTGGTCGCTGTTTTCCCTTCAGCCAGCCTGGCCTTTTTCCTCGATCGCCAGGGCCTGCTCCAGCAGCCGCCGTGCCGCGGCCAAGTCTGCCATGGCCTGGCGCAGGCTTTCCCGCTTCTGCGCGTCCAGGATGGGCGCATGGCCGGTCTCCCCGGCCGAAGCCGTGGCCGCGGCAGGTGTCGCAACGGCGGCCGGGGCCTCGCGGGCATCGGCCACCTTGCGCGCCTTCTCGGGCAGCAGGGCGCGGGCCACGTCCACCGGTGCGATGTCCGGTCGCGCCTCGCCCCGGCCGATGGCAATCACGTGTGCCACTCCCTTCTCGCGCAGGATCTTCTGCACGCCCTTGATGGTATAGCCCTCGCCGTAGAGCAGCGCGCGGATGCCCTTCAGCAGATCCACGTCCTCCGGCCGGTAGTAACGGCGCCCGCCTGCCCGCTTCATGGGGCGGATCTGCGAAAACCGGGTTTCCCAGAACCGCAGCACATGCTGCGGCACATCCAGCTCGCTGGCCACTTCCGAAATGGTGCGAAAGGCCTCCGGCGACTTCTCTACCATGATCCCTGCTCTCCCCCCTTCCTTGGATCCGGCCTTTTGTCGGCGCATATCGGCACCGCTTCAAACGGCCCGTGGGCCAGACCATGGACCCGGCACGCCCCGTTTCGCGTTTCGAACCCGTGCCGATTGCTCCCCCCCTGTCGATCGATCTTGCCTTGCGGGATCAGGCCCACCGGTGGCCGGAGAGTGGCAAGCCCGATTCAGAGCTCGCCGTTGATTTTCTTCTTCATCACCTGGCTGGCACGGAAGGTCAGCACGCGCCGGGGCGTGATCGGCACCTCCTCCCTGGTCTTGGGGTTGCGGCCGATCCGTTCCTTCTTGAAACGCACCTCGAACGTTCCGAACGAGGAAAGCTTCACGGACTCGCCCTTCACGAGGGTGTCGCCAATCTCCTGCAGCACCTGATTGACGAGATCCAGCGACTCGCTCCGCGAGAGCCCCACCTCGCGATGCACCGCCTCGCTCAGGTCTGCGCGCGTGATGGTCTTGCCGGCCATTCCTACTCCCCCTGAATCCCGAATGTGCAAGGAAGATTAGGCGCTTGCGCCCATGCGGTCAATACGGCCACAGTGCTGCCGGTCGCCCCTAGAGCCGCACCAGCGAGGCCCCCCAGGTGAACCCACCCCCCATGGCCTCCAGCAGCACGAGATCCCCTTCCCCCACCCGTCCCCGGCGGATGGCATCGTCCAGCGCCAGCGGGACCGACGCGGCCGAGGTGTTGCCATGGCGGTCCACGGTCACGTGCACCTTCTCCACGGGCAGGCCCAGCTTTCTGGCCGTGCCTTCAAGAATGCGGATGTTGGCCTGATGGGGCACCACGAGATCCACATCTGCCACCGTCAGACCGGCTTCCGCCAGCACTTCCTCCATCACCTCGGCCAATTTCACGACTGCATGACGGAAGACCTCGCGTCCCTTCATGCGCACATGGCCCACTGTCTGCGTGCTGGAGGGACCGCCATCCACATGGAGCAGATCCCGAAAACGCCCATCCGCATGCAGGCGTGTGGCCAGCACACCGCGATCCGTCACCGTGCCCTTGCCCTGCCGGGTTTCCAGGACCACCGCCCCCGCACCATCACCGAAGAGCACGCAGGTGGAGCGGTCCTTCCAGTCAAGAATGCGCGAGAAGGTCTCCGCCCCGATGAGCAATGCGCGGCGAGCCATCCCCGCTCTCAGGTAGGCATCCACCGTGGCCAGCCCGTAGAGAAAGCCGGAACACACGGCCTGCACATCGAAAGCCGGTGCGGCGTTGGTGATGCCCAGCTTCTCCTGCACCGTTGTCGCCGTGGCGGGAAAGGTGAGATCCGGCGTGGTGGTGGCAACAACGACAAGATCGATGTCGTCCGGTCCGATCCCCGCCGCCTCCAGGGCCTTCTGCGCCGCCTCGGTGGCGAGATCCGACGTCAACTCACCGTCGGCCGCCACATGCCGCTGGCGGATGCCCGTGCGCGTGCGGATCCATTCGTCGGACGTATCGACAATCCGGGCCAGATCGTCATTGGTGAGCACCTTTTCGGGCAGGTGGGAGCCCGTGCCGATGATGACGGAACGCAGCATGGAACCGGAATTCCCTGGAAAGCCTGGTGCGGATCGCACCCGAGCGCTCGATGGTTGCCGGCAGCTATGGCCGAAAACGCCTCCCTTGTCACCCCCCTGCTCCGCGCCGCAGACACCCGCCAGGCCCGAAGGGGCCACCGGGAAAGAGCGGAAGCGGCATGCGGTTGAACAGGCATCCTTCAGGCCCGCCCGGCGCTGGCCGCCTCGCCACCTGGAGAGGGATCGGCCATTGCCTGCCCCTCGTCCTCGCTCCGGACCGCCGTGGTCACTGCGTTGGCCCCATGGCCGCGATCCTCTGCCTGCACCGTCCGACGGCGGTCATCGCTTTCTTGCTGGCCGCCATTTGCGTCGACGGCACCTGTGCCATTGCCGGCACGCTCGCCATTGGCCGCCAGCAGGGACTGCTTGACGCGGATATCCCGGGCAATCTTCTCCACGAGATTGGCCTTGGCCATGTTCACGGCAATCTCGATGGCATTGGCAAAGCCGTAGGCGTCCGTGCCGCCATGGCTCTTGATCACCACGCCATTGAGGCCCAGAAAGACGCCGCCGTTGCTTTCGCGCGGATCGAGCTTCTTTCGCAGCTTGCGAAAGGCGGGTGCAGCGAGCAGGGCCCCGATGCGGGCCAGCCATGACTGGTCCAGGTATTGCCGAAGCAGGGCCGCAATCTGCTTGGCGGTGCCTTCTGCCGTCTTGAGCGCGATGTTGCCCGTGAAACCTTCGGTGACAAACACGTCCACCGTGCCGGCGGCGATGTCGTTGCCTTCCACGAAGCCGCGATAGTCGATGGGTAGGTCCGCCGCCTTCAGCAGCCGGTCGGCCTCCTTCACGTATTCGACGCCCTTGATTTCCTCCACGCCCACATTGAGGAGGCCCACGGAGGGCTTCCCGATGCCCAGCAGCACCCGCGCCATGGCCTCGCCCATGATGGCGAAGTCCACCAGCTGCTCGGCATCGGCACCGATGGTGGCCCCCACGTCCAGCACTACCGACTGGCCACGCATGTTGGGCCACAGACAGGCAATGGCCGGCCGCTTGATTCCTTCCATGGTCCTGAGCACGAAGACGCTCATGGCCATGAGCGCACCGGTATTGCCGGCCGAGACGGCCACGGCCGCCTCGCCGGTCTTCACCGCCTCCAGGGCCATCCACATGGAGGAGACGCGGCGTCCCTTGCGCAGCGCCATGCTGGGCTTGTCGTCCATGCGGATGGCCACCTCCGCATGGCGGATATCGCCACGGGTGCGCACGCGCGGAAAGCGCACCGCCTCCCGCTCGATGCATTCGCGGTCGCCAAACAGCAGGACACGCATGTTGGGATGCCGGGCCAGCACCATGTCCACTCCCGGGATGGTGACCGAGGGCCCATGGTCGCCGCCCATGGCATCAATGGCGATCACGTATCCCTTGTCCGACACGTTGTCCCCTCACGCTATGCGTTTTCCCGGACTGTCCCGGCCTTCGTCCCCGTGCCCCGAGCCATCCCGCGACATCGCAGATGCCCGCATGATCGTTCTTCCTGGCAGGGGGCCGCCCGGGACGGATCCGTCTTCCCCCACGTTGCAGCATAGCCGTTGTTGGCCCGCACGCCAATCGTTCGCCAGCGGCAGGCCTCATCGCCCCGCATGGCGGAAGGATACGGGCACACCCTATGCCCGTCTGCCCTTGCCTTCCCCCTCCTGCAGCATGTGGCAGAATTTCAGGCCATACACGAAGATCAACCAGGAAAAATGGATCCACAACAGGAAGAACAGCATCGCCGCCACGCTGCCATAGATGCTGGCCGTGGTTCGCGCCTGCGCCACATAGAGCAGAAACAGCCAGCGCGAGATGTTCCACACCATGGCCGCGATGAAGGCACTGGAGAGGGCCGCCAGCCGGTCTACAGGGCGGTTGGGCGAAAAGCGATAGAGCAGCCAGAAGAGGCCCCATACGACAAACCAGGGCAGAACCCTGAGCGGTTGCAGGAACACCGGCACGTGCCGTCCCGTCAATGCCGATTCGAGCCGGTCCGAGAGCCAGTAGGCCATGGCGGCGAAGACCGGCACGGTCAGCATGATGAGCGTGTAGTCGCGCAGGATTTCCAGCCACGAGCGTGCTGGCGCCTCGCAGATGTCATTGACAATCCAGTCATAGGTGCGAAAGAACAGCACGACGGCCAGGGCCACGTAGACCGTTCCCAGCCAGCCGAGCGCCCGGGCATTGGCCACGAATCGATCGATCCACACGCGCACCATTTCCGCCCGGTCCGGCACCAGCGATTCGTAGGCAAGCTGCTCCAGTCCCGCGCGAAACTGCGCAAACACGGGCAGCCCGGAGACCACTGCCGTCATGACCACAATCAGCGGAACGAGGGCAAAGAGCGTGCTCCAGGCTAGTGAGGCCGCATAGTGCTCCAGCCGGGCATCGAACAGCCCCCGCACGAAGCCGGCGAGAAAGGCCCACCATGAACGCAGCAGACGCCGTATCAGCCGCCATCGCGCAAGCTGCCGCATGAGCCTTCTCTCCCGATTCCCCGCAAGGTTCCCCACGGTCCCCTGGCATCCGGGCTTTCATGGTTGTCTTGTGCAGGGCACACCCGCACCGATCAGGGGACGGGGGGATGCTCCATCACCGTTTCGGCAATGAGGGCGTCCACCACCGCGATCAGGGCCTCGCGCTCGTCCGCCCCCTCTTCCCGGGCCCGGCGAAACACGGCTCGCTGCCGGTCCGCGCTGCTGCCGCGCTTCAGGATGTTCATGGCCGCGGCCAGCTCGCGCGTGCAGCCCAGAGCCGCGGCATCCTCGGCCAGCAGCTCCTGCAGCTCTTCCAGCAGTTCGGCATAGGGCACCAGCAGGCCGCGGCCGAAATCGATCAGCCCCTCCTCCATGCCGTAGCGCTGAGCCCGCCAGCGGTTCTCGTTGATCAGGAACCGGTCATACTGCCGCCAGCGCTGGTTGTCCCGACGCAGCCGGTAGAGCATGCGCACGAGGCACTGCACCAGGGCGGCAATGCTGGCGGCATCGTCCAGATAGGTGCAGACATCGCAGATGCGCACCTCCAGCGTCGGAAACCGTGCCGAAGGCCGCAAGTCCCACCAGATCCTCGTGGCATCCTCGATGATGCCGATGTTCACCAGCACGTTCACCGCCCGCTGATATTCGGCCCAGGAATCGAATGTGGGGGGCAGACCGGTACGCGGCAGATTGTCGAAAATGGTGAGGCGATAGGACTTCAGCCCCGTGTCCTGCCCCTGCCAGAACGGAGAAGATGTCGAAAGTGCAAGGAGATGGGGCAAAAAGTAGGAAAGCTGATTGAAGATGTCGATGCGCAGGTCCTCGTCCTCGATGCCCACGTGCACATGCATGCCGCAGATCAGCAAACGCCGGCCCACGCCCTGCAGATCCCGGGCCAGGGACTGGTAGCGGTCTTTCGGCGTGAACTGCTGTCGCGACCAGTGGGCAAAGGGATGAGTGGACACGGCAACGGGCGCCAGGCCATGGGTCTCGGCAATGCGCCCCAGCATCTGCCGCAGGCGGTGAAGATCGGCCCGTGCTTCCGCCACCGTGCGGCAGACCCGCGTCTCCACCTCGATCTGGCATTGCAGGAATTCCGGCGATACCTGCCCCGGCAGTGCAGCCTCGGCCTCCGCCATCAGGCTTGCCGGCGCCTGCGAGACGAGGTCTCGCGTCTTGCGGTCCACCAGCAGATACTCTTCCTCGATTCCCACCGTCAGCGACGGTTCGTGCACGCTCATGCCCCTGGCTCCCGACCTGCTTGACCTTTCTGCAGCCTGCCTTGCGCAGCAGGCTGACGGTCCCCTGTTGTCGTTGTCATGCAGCCGAAAAGTATGACGCGAGGTCAGACCAGAGGGCAAGCAGGCCGCCGCGATCCGCCTTCCACCGGGTGCCCTGCCCTCAGCCGGCCATTCCGTCCCCTTCCCTCAGGCAAGACAGAATCCGTTCCCCTGCTCACACACGCTGCACCAGCACGTGCACCACGGGCTTCTTGCCCCATTCCTCCACCGCCGTGCGGCGCACGGCGATGCGCAGGGTCTCGATCACCGTCTCGTCATTGCGCCGCCGCGCCCGCCCCATGGCCTCCAGCGCATCATCGGCGGCATCCAGGAGCACGTCCGCCATGAGCCGGCCGTCTGCCGTGCGCTCCGGCACCCCTTCGGTGACGATCTGCACCGGTCCCCGGATGTTGCCCCTGCCATCCAGTGCCACGGCGAGCACCACGATCCCCACGAACGACAGCCGCCGCCGTTCCCGCACCGGTCCCTTCTCCCCCGGCACCACAAGCCGGCCATCCACATGCAGCTGGCCGGAAACGGCCTCGCCCACGATCTCCGCCGGCCCCGGGCAAAGGCGCAGCATCTGTCCGTCCACCATCTGCGCCACTTCCGGAATGCCCTGCTGACGGGCGAATTCCGCATGCATCATCATGTGATAGGGCTCGCCATGCATGGGGATCAGGCGTTTCGGCCGCACCAGCCGATAGTATTCCGCCAGTTCCTCCCGTCGCGGATGGCCGGAGGTGTGCACCAGCCGTTCCGGGGTGTTCGCAATCACCTCCACGCCCAGGAGCGCCAGCCGGTTCATCACCGAGATCACGGCCTTCTCGTTGCCGGGGATGGTGAAGGCGGAGAAGACCACGATGTCCCCTTTCTCCAGCGCGATGCGCGGATGCATGTCATCGGCAATGCGCGACAGCGCCGCCCTCGGCTCGCCCTGCGAGCCGGTGCACAGCAGCACCACCTTCTCCGGCGGCAGGTAGCCAAAGGCCTCCTCGTCGAGAAAGCGCAGGCCTTCCCCCAGCAGGCCCACCTCCCGGGCCGCCTCGATGACGCGCTTCATGGCATAGCCCGCCACCACCACCTCGCGATCGTGCCGCATGGCGGCCTCGGCCACCGATCTGATGCGCCCCACGTGGGAGGAGAAGGTGGTCACTGCCACCCGCGCCGGTGCATTCGCAATGATCTCCTCCAGCGCCCGCGCCACCTCGGATTCGGAGGGCGATCGCCCTTCCCGGGCCGCATTGGTGGAGTCGCACACCAGCGCCTCCACGCCCTCGTCACCGATCTCGCGGAGCCGTTCAAAGGAAAAGGCCGGCGGAATGACTGGCGCGCGATCGATCTTGAAGTCGCCCGTGTGCACCACCGTGCCGGCGGGCGTGCGCAACACCAGCGAATTGGGCTCCGGCAGCGAGTGGGTGACCGGTACGTATTCCACCTCGATCTCGCCCAGTTGCAGGCGGCTGCCGGGCGTGACCTCGACGATCTCCACATCGTCGTCCCACCCGAACTCCTCCAGCTTCTGGCGGATGAGGATGGCGGCAAAGCGCGTGGCATAGACAGGCGCCTCCAGCCGATGCGCCACCCAGGGAATGGCGCCGATGTGATCCTCGTGCGCATGCGTGACGAGGATGCCCAGCAAGTCCTCCCTGTGCGCCTCGATGAAGGAAATATCCGGCAGAATGAGCTCCACCCCCGGCGTCTTTTCGTCGCCGAACATGACGCCGCAATCCACCATCACCCACTCGCGGCGATCCCCTCGGCCCCAGCCGTAGAGATAGAGATTCATGCCGATCTCGCCGGCGCCGCCCAGGGGCAGTACCACGAAATCGCGATCCTCATGCCGGTGGCCGTGTTTCTCGGGCCGATGCCTGTGCATGCGTCACTGTCCCGTCTGGCTGTCCCCCGTCTCCGTTCGATCAGCCGGGCAAGATTCCGGACCGGATACTCCGCAGCCCCCGGAAAATCGCCGGCAGGCCCCGCTCCCTGTCGGACACCTTCCTTCTTCGCGGCAGGGCCAGGGCCTCAGGCGTCCGAATCCGCATGCAGGATCTCGCCGGCATGAATCGCATGAGGCTCCCCCCTGTCATCTTCCAGCACCAGGGCGCCATCGTGCGCAAGGCCGACCAGACGTCCCCTGTGGACATCAGGGCCAGCCTGCACGGTCACGACAAGGCCTAGTCCCCACGCCCGCCTTTCCCAGGCGGCCCGCACCGGTGCGAAACCGTCCGCCTGCCAGCGGGTCAGCCAGCGGGCGAAATAGTCGCGCAACCGCAGCGCCACATCCCGGGGCGACACCTCCAGACCGGCTTCCAGCAGGCACACGGCCGGCCAGCGCACGGCCGAATCCGGCGGCGCATTGGCCAGGTTGATGCCCCAACCCACAATCAACCGATGCGCTTGCGGGCCTGTTTCCCGGTGTTCGGGTGCGCCCTTCGCGATCATGCTTCCCGAGACCTCCCGCTCCATGCCTGCCGGCCCGGACGGTTCGCTTTCCAGCAGCACCCCGCCCAACTTGCGGCCGGCCAACAGAAGGTCATTGGGCCATTTCAGGGCCAGCAGCGATTGCAGTGCCGGCTGACCATGGCGTTGCGCCACGGCAGAAACGGCCTTGTGCGCGGCCAGGGCCGCCACGAAAGAGATCTGGGGCAACCATGCCGCCGGTATGGCCAGCTCCAGGCCGACAGAGAGATGCAGATTGCCCGTATGTGAAATCCATTGCCGCCCCTTGCGTCCGCGGCCCGCCGTCTGCCGTCGCGCCATCACCCAGACAGGCGAAGGAACTCCCGCAGCCAGCCGCCGGCGCACCTCGTTCTGGGTGGAATCCACATCCTCCAAGAGAATCAGGCCGTCATCTTCCATTCCTCGCATGGCCCCGCAACGCTCTTCCGATCCCTGCCGGCACACCATCTGCGCATGACATGCCCCCAGGATGCAGGCACTGCGCAAGGCCGGCCAGTGGCCCCGGAATACCGAAACGTTCTCTTCTCTCACGCCCCGGTTGCCGTCTGCCCGCAGGCCATCTGCCTCGGCATCACTGCCCGGCAGCGACCCGCGCCAGCGTCATCACGGGTGTGGGCCAGACAATGTAGCCGAGCACAAAGATCACGGACAGCACCGTGATCAGCTTCAGCTCCACCGGCATGGCCGCCACCGGTTCGCGCGGCTCGTCGAAGAACATCACCTTCACGATGCGCAGGTAGTAGAATGCGGAGACCACCGAGGCGAGCACGCCGATGACGGCCAGCGGCACCAGCCCTGCCTTCACCGCCGAGAGCAGCACGAAATACTTGGCAAAGAAGCCCGCCAGCCACGGAATGCCGGCAAACGAGAACATCAGAGCGCCGATGGCAAAGGCCAGGCCCATGTTGGTGCGTGCCAGGCCCGAGAAGTCCTCGATCGTCTCCACTGCCCGGCCCTCGCGTCGCATGGCGATCACTGCCGCGAAGGCTCCCAGAGTCATCACGAGATAGATGATGAGATAGAACACTGCATGCTGCACGCCCCCTGCCGCCTTGCCCGCGGCCAGCCCCATGAGCACGAAGCCCATGTGGCCGATGGAGGAATAGGCCAGCAGACGCTTGATGTTGGTCTGGGCAATGCCGGCAAAGGCCCCCAGCAGCATGGACGCGGCCGCCATGAACACGATCACCTGCCGCCACTGGTCCATGGCTGCCGGAAAGCCTTCGTAGAGCACGCGGATGAACACGGCTACCGCCGCCAGCTTGGGGGCCGCGGCAAAGAAGGCCGTCACCGGTGTCGGTGCCCCTTCGTAGACATCGGGCGTCCACATGTGAAAGGGCACAGCCGAGATCTTGAACGCCAGGCCCGCGAGCAGGAACACGAGCCCCACGATCACCCCCAGGCTCGCTCCGTCCTTCAGTGCCGTGGCGATGCCGGCAAAAGACGTGGTGCCGGCAAAGCCGTAGACAAGCGAGATGCCGTAGAGCATGAGCCCCGAGGACAGCGCGCCCAGCACGAAGTATTTCAGGCCCGCCTCTGCCGAGCGCGCATGCTCGCGATGCATGGCCGCCAGCACGTAGAGCGAGAGGGACTGCAGCTCCAGTCCCAGGTAGAGCGCGATCAGTCCGCCGGCGGAGACCATCGCCATCATGCCCAGCGTGGCCAGCATGACGAGAATGGCATACTCGTAGCGCTCCATGCGTTCCCACTTCATGTAGTGGACGGACATCACCAGCCCCAGCGCCGAGGCGAAGATCACCAGAACCTTCAGCACCCGCGCCAGGTCGTCCACCACGAACAGCCCGCCAAAGGCCTCGATGCGCCCCGATCCGGTGAGGAACCATACGAGCCCGCCCGTGAACGCCAGCGCCAGCAGGGCAAAGGTGTTCACTGCATCCGTGACCCGATTCTTGCGGAACACCCCGAACATCAGCAGGCCCATGGCCATCACCGCCAGGGCGATCTCGGGCCTCAGAGCGAGCAGATCCGTCTCCGTCATGCCGAAACCCCCTCTTCCCTTACCTGATGGCCGCCTGCTGGGCCGCATTCGCGGCCGCATCCAGTCCCGCCTGCACCTGGGTCAGCAGGGCATTCACCGAACCGTTGAACATCTCGGTGATGATGCCGGGCTGCACGCCGAACCAGACGGTGAGCACGGCCAGCGGCAGCAGCACCGCAGCCTCCCGCCAGGTCATGTCGGTGATGGTCTTCAGGCTTTCCTTCTCCAGCGGCCCGAAGACCACGTTGCGATAGAGCCACAACGCATAGGCCGCGGAGAGAATCACGCCCGTGGTGGCGATGAAGGCCACCCAGGTGTTGGCGAGAAAGGCGCCGGTGAGCGACAGGAACTCGCCAATGAAGCCCGTGGTGCCCGGCAGGCCCACGTTGGCCATGGTGAACAGCATGAAGACGAAGGCATACATGGGCATGCGGTGCACAAGGCCCCCATAGGCCGCGATCTCGCGCGTGTGCATGCGGTCATAGATCACGCCCACGCAGAGAAACAGCGCGCCGGACACAAGACCATGGGAGATCATCTGGAACATGGCTCCGTCCAGGCCCTGCTTGTTCATGGCAAAGATGCCCATGGTCACATAGCCCATGTGGGCCACGGAGGAATAGGCGATCAGCTTCTTGATGTCCTCCTGCACCAGCGCCACCAGCGAGGTGTAGACGATGGCGACCACCGACAGCGCATAGACGAGCGGGGCGAAGAATTCGCTGGCCACCGGGAACAGGGGCAGCGAGAAGCGCAGGAAACCGTAGCCGCCCATCTTCAGCAGGATTGCCGCCAGCACCACAGAGCCCGCCGTGGGCGCCTCCACGTGCGCATCCGGCAGCCAGGTATGCACCGGCCACATGGGCATCTTCACCGCAAAGGAGGCAAAGAACGCCAGCCACAGCCAGTACTGCAGGTTTTCCGGCAGACCGGAGGGCCTGGAAAGCAGCTCCGCGATGTCCGTGGTGCCGGTGTGCACATAGATGGCAATCATTGCCACCAGCATGAGCACCGAGCCCGCCAGCGTGTAGAGAAAGAACTTGAAGGTGGCATAGATGCGCCGCGGCCCGCCCCACACGCCGATGATGAGGAACATGGGGATCAGGCTGCCCTCGAAGAACACGTAGAACAGCACCAGATCCAGCGAGACGAAGACGCCCAGCATCAGGGTCTCGAGGATCAGAAAGGCGATCATGTATTCCTTCAGCCGACGGGTGACATTCCACGAGGCGATGATCACCCCCGGCATGAGGAATGCCGTGAGCAGCACGAAGGGCAGCCCGATGCCGTCCACCCCCAGGTGATAGGTCATGGGGCCGAACCAGGCATATTTCTCCTCGAACTGGAAGCCCGGCACGGCCGGATCGAAATTGCTCCACAGCACCAGGGTCAGAATGAAGGTGAAGACCGTGGTGATCAGCGCCGTCCAGCGGATGTTGCGCAGCGCGATCTCGTCCTCGCCGCGGATGACGAGAATGAACAGCGCGCCCACCAGGGGCAGGAAGACGATTGCCGAGAGCAGGTTCATGTCGGTCATCGCGTCAGCCCCCCATCACCATGAGGTAGGTCACCAGCGCCGCCACGCCCAGCAGCATGGCGAAGGCATAGTGGTAGAGATAGCCGCTCTGCAGGCGCGAGACCCAGGCCGTGACATCCAGCACCCGGGCCGAGACGCCGTCCGGGCCGATGCCGTCGATGATCCGCTGGTCCACCCCCTTCCACAGGAAACCACCGATGCGGAAGGCCGGACGCACGAAGAGGACATCGTAGAGCTCGTCGAAATACCACTTGTTGAGCAGGAACAGGTAGACCGGACGGAAGGCCCGCGCGAGCCTCTCCGGCAGGTCCGTGCGCACGATGTAGAACAGGAAGGCCACGGCGAAGCCGATCACCATCATCACGAACGGCGCCCATTTCACCCATGCCGGCACGTCGTGCATGTGGTGAATGATCTCGTTGTCGGCGGCGCGATAGAGAGCCTGTCCCCAGAAGGCTGCCTCGCTGGCCCCGATGAACAGGTCCTTGAACAGCCAGCCGGCCAGCAGCGCGCCTGCCGCCAGCACATACAGCGGCACCATCATCACCGGCGGACTGTCATGCACCCGCGCCATGGTCTCGCGCGAGGCCCGCGGCTTGCCGTGGAAGGTCACCAGCATCAGGCGCCAGGAGTAGAAGGACGTGAACAGGGCCGCGATCACCAGCAGCCAGAAGGCGAAGGTGGCCACCGGCGTATGTGCCGCAAAGGCGGCCTCGATGATGGCATCCTTGGAATAGTAGCCAGCCGTGAGCGGAAAGCCCGTGAGCGCCAGCGTGCCGACGAGCATCATCGCCCAGGTCTTCTTCAGATACGGAAACAGGCCTCCCATGCGCCAGATGTCCTGCTCGTCCGACATGGCGTGGATCACCGACCCCGCGCCCAGGAACAGCAGCGCCTTGAAATAGGCATGGGTGAACAGGTGAAACATGCCCACCCCATAGGCGCCCACGCCCATGGCCACGAACATGTAGCCCAGCTGCGAGCAGGTGGAATAGGCAATGATGCGCTTGATGTCGTTCTGCACCAGGCCCACCGTGGCCGCGAAGAAAGCCGTAATCGCGCCGATCACCACCACCACCGCCTGGGCATCCGGCGCCAGCTCGTAGAACGGCGACATGCGCCCCACCAGGAACACGCCCGCCGTCACCATGGTCGCCGCATGAATGAGCGCCGAGACCGGGGTCGGGCCCTCCATGGCATCCGGCAGCCAGGTGTGCAGAAGGAACTGCGCCGACTTGCCCATGGCCCCCATGAACAGCAGCAGGCAGATCAGCGTCAGCGCATCCACCTCCCAGCTCAGGAAATGCAGGGTCCTGCCTGCCATTTCGGGCGCCGCGGCAAAGATGGGATCGAACTCGATGGACCCGAAGAGGGCAAAGGTGGCGAATATGCCAAGGGCGAAGCCGAAGTCGCCCACACGATTGACCACGAAGGCCTTGATCGCCGCCGCATTGGCCGAGGGCCGGGTATACCAGAAGCCGATGAGCAGGTAGGAGGCAAGCCCCACACCTTCCCAGCCGAAGAACATCTGCAGCAGGTTGTCGCTGGTCACCAGCATCAGCATGGCGAAGGTGAACAGCGACAGATAGGCAAAGAAGCGCGGCTGGTGCGGATCGTGGCTCATGTAGCCATGGGAATAGACGTGCACCAGCGCCGAGACCGTGGTGACCACCACCAGCATGACCGCCGACAGCGTGTCGATGCGCAAGGTCCAGGCGGCCACCAGCGCGCCCGAACGCACCCATTCGGCCACCACCACCTTGTAGGTGTTGCCTGCCATCACATCGAAGAAGGCATACCAGGACAGCACGGCAGAGACCATGAGCAGCGCCGTGGTCAGCATCATCGGCCAGCGCGGGCCGTCGTAATGGTGGTGATGCCCGTGATCCTCCTCCGCGTCGTGATGCACGGGCTGCGGTGGTGCCGAGCCGGCATGGCGGAAGACCGCCGTGCCCAGCAGACCGGCCGCCATGGCACCGATCAGCGGCAGAAAGACGATCGCCAGAAAGACCGTATCCACTGTCCCTAGCCCTTCATGCTGTTGATGTCATCGACGGCGATGGTGCCCCGGTTGCGGTAGAACACCACCAGGATGGCCAGGCCGATGGCGGCCTCGGCGGCCGCCACCGTGAGGATCAGCAGCGCGAAGACCTGTCCCAGCAGGTCGCCCAGCCTGGCCGAAAAGGCCACCAGGTTGATGTTCACCGCCAGCAGCATCAGTTCCACCGCCATGAGGATGACGATGACGTTCTTGCGGTTGAGGAAGATGCCGAACACCCCGATGGTGAACAGGATGGCCGCCACCCCGAGATAATGTTCCAGTCCGATCGCCATCTTCTCTCCCCGTTTCCCTTGCAGCCCCCACCTGGCCGGTTCATTTTCATTCCCGTGGTCCGATCCGCGTTGTCCGGCACCGGTTGCCCGAACCGGCTGCCCGCTCCCCTTGCGGTGCTGGCCAGCTCAAAGCCCCTGCCCCGGCTTCACGTCCACCAGGGCCACGCCTTCCTCGCGTCGGCGTGCCGACTGTGCTGCCGGATCCTGGCGCTTCACGTCCGGCCGATGGTGCAGGCTCAGCATGATCGCACCGATCATGGCCACCAGCAGGATGATGCCCGCCAGCTCGAAGAAATAGACGTAATCCGTGTAGAGGATCCGGCCCAGCGCCTCGGTATTGGTCACCCCGGCATCCGCTGCGGGGGTCGGCGCCATGCGCAGTCTCATCGCCTCCGGCGCCAGCATCCACGCGGAGAACACGAAGAACAGCTCGGCAAGCAGCACCACGCCAATGAGCAGGCCCACCGGCACGTATTCGGCCATGCCCGCCCGCAGCTCGGCAAAGTCCACGTCCAGCATCATCACGATGAAGAGAAACAGCACCATCACCGCGCCGACGTAGACGATCACCAGGCTCATGGCCAGGAATTCCGCTCCGGCCAGCAGGAACAGCCCGGCGCCGTTGAAGAAGGCCAGAATGAGGAACAGCACCGAGTGCACGGGATTGCGCAGGCTGATCACCAGCAGCGCCGAGATCAGCAGCACCGCCGCGAAGAGATAGAAGAACAGCGTCACGATCATCGCCTCAAGCCTCTCTTGCCGCCCGTCCCCCCTGTCTGGCCCCTCTCACGGCCCCTTGCCTTCCGTTGCCAACGGTCATCGCGGGCTCCTGGCCGGTCATGCCCGCCTTCGGCTTCAGGGCCCTAGCGCCAGGGTGCATCCGCCCGGATGGCGGCCGCGATTTCCCGCTCCCAGCGATCGCCATTCGCCAGCAGCCGCTCCTTGGTGTAGAAGAGTTCCTCGCGCGTTTCCGTCGCGAACTCGAAGTTCGGCCCTTCCACGATGGCCTCCACCGGACAGGCCTCCTGGCAGAAGCCGCAATAGATGCACTTGGTCATGTCGATGTCGTAGC
>CAZNLW010000022.1:0-20639 GCA_964574205.1 uncultured Rhizobiaceae bacterium
ATACCCCGGTTCGATTCCGGGCGAGGCCTCCATGCCCTTCCCTCTTCCATCCGGTTCAAGGCACAACACGTTGGCCAGCACAAGCCGCTGGCAGACTGAATCCGTCTGGCCCTGGCATGCTCTTCAAGACGAATCCCGTGGGCACCTGACGGTAACCCCCCGGATCTTCACCCGGACAACACCTATGATGCAGGCAGGATCGGGCTGGCATCCGACCTGATCGTCTGCACGGACCTTTCCACGCCAGCCATGATGCAGGCTGCGCCTCCGACCCCGCGGGGCTCTTGTGCTGGCCATTGCAGTCGAATGGGAAGAAAGGCGTTCGCATGGGCCGAAACAGCCCGGTGCCAGCGGGTTCCAGAGGGTTCACGGACAACGTCACAACAGGCCCTTGCGGAAGGCGATGGCCACGGCCTGCGTCTTGTTGCTGGCCCCCAGCTTGTGCAGCAGGTTGGAGGTATAGAGCCGCACGGCCGAGACCGAGAGCTTCAGTTCCCTGGCGATCTGCGGTGCCGTCTTGCCTTCCGCCGCCAGTTCCAGCACCTGCTTCTCCCGCATGCTGAGCTCCACGTCGTCATCGTCCATCAGGCCGGCATCCAGCGTGTCGCTGATGCGAATGTGGAAATAGTGCGCCACCAGATGAAAGAGCTGCGCCAGCTCCGCCCGGATCGCCTTCCATTCCCTGTCATCGTCGAGATCCACGTTGATGGAGAACAGCGCGCGCGCGCCATCTGCATCCACGATGGGAAAGGAGATCCCGCGGGGAATGATGCCGAAACTCTGGGCCCCGGAACAGATCTCCCGCGCCTTGGGCGTGGAGGAGTTCACCTCGTCCCAGTCCAGCGGCAGCATGCGCCTGAAGGCATCCTTGAACACCGGATCCACGGTGAAATAGCCGCTGAGCCTGTAGCGGCGCATCCAGTCCTCGTCATAGGTGGAGATCCATCCGGCCCGGCCACCGCCCGCCCCCTGCCGGCCGAGCTTCCAGTAGGAGACATTGGCCACGCCAAACCGCCGCCGCAGATCCGCCATGCACCGATGGGCCTCCTCGATGGACGCGAAAGGCCTCTTCACCTCGCTGAATATGTCGAACGGCTTCAGTTTCATCGTCTTCCGGAGATCATGTCACGTTTGCCCTGGAAAAGAAAAGACCCGGTCGATCTCGGGCATCCCTTTCCGCAGCCGGATGCGGCCGGCATCCGGCAAGTCCGCCCTGCTGCCGGAGATGCCCGCCCGATGCAACCACGCCCTTCCTCTGGGGTTGGCCCGCCCTCACCGATGGCCCGACATTTTTCGTCAAATGCCATCGAGGCCAGACCGGCTTCGTCAGATGGCGCACCTTCCGGTGCCATGCCTCGCCATCGGCTCGGAGCCGGGTGTCCCCGGACATGGCCTTTCCCGATGCTGCTCTCGAAGGAACGTTCCCCCTTGCGCCCCTCTGCATGCCAGCCGAATCACAACCGCGCGTAAACGTTCCTAGCATGCCTCGCCCATGCCAAACCAGAATCCCGCGGCAAATTGCGCCGAAATGTCACCATCTTGCCGCAGTGACACCTTTGGGCCTACAACAGCGGTCGAAGGGAAGGCCGGCAGGGGACGAAGAAGTCTGCGCATTTCCGCGCATCCCTGCCATGGCATGCGTTGTCACGATGGTGACACAGGAAAGGTGAGCGGCCGATGCCCATCAAGATCCCGGACGATCTGCCCGCCCGCGCCACACTGGAGCGCGAGGGCGTGATGGTGATGAAGGAGACGGATGCCATCCGCCAGGACATCCGCCCCATGCGTATCGCCCTGCTCAACCTCATGCCCAACAAGATCCGCACGGAAACGCAGTTCGCCCGCCTCATCGGCGCCACGCCGCTGCAGGTGGAGATGACACTCATCCGCATGACGGATCATGAACCGAGGAACACGCCCAGGGCCCACATGATCGCCTTCTATCGCAGCTTCCGCGAGATCCGCGACGCCGGCGAGAAGTTCGACGGGCTCATTGTCACCGGCGCGCCGGTGGAACGGCTGCCTTTCGAGGAAGTGGACTACTGGGACGAGCTGCGCGAGGTCTTCGACTGGACGCAGACTCACGTGCACAGCACCATGTGCATCTGCTGGGGTGCCCAGGCCGCGCTCCATCACTTTTATGGCGTGCCCAAGCACGAGCTGCCGCGCAAGGCCTTCGGCGTCTATCGCCACCGCAACCTGAAGCCCGCCTCGCCCTACCTGCGCGGCTTCTCCGACGACTTTTCCATTCCCGTCTCGCGTTGGACGGAGGTGCGTCCGGCAGACCTGCCCGCCGGCGCCGGCCTGGAAGTGCTCATGGAGAGCGACGAGACCGGCCTCTGCCTCATCGAGGACAGGGCGAGACGCATGCTCTACATGTTCAACCATATCGAGTATGACACCACCTCCCTCGCCGAGGAATACTGGCGTGACGTGGAGCGCGGCATCGACATCCAGATCCCGGCCAACTACTTCCCCAATGATGATCCGCACGCCACACCGGAAAATCGCTGGCGCTCCCATGCCCACCTGCTCTTCGGCAACTGGATCAACGAGATGTATCAGACCACGCCCTTCGACATCACGAGGATCGGCGAAGTCACCGAGGCCCGCCCGGGCAGCCCCGTGGAGGAGGCAGTAGAGGAGACGACGGACGCGCCCCCGTCGGACAGGAAATGAAGGCCGGCCGATGCGCCGTCTCCTGCTCATGCGCCATGCCAAGTCCAGCTGGGCTGATCCGGCCCTGAGCGACCGGCAGCGCCCTCTCAAGCGCCGCGGACAGGAGGATGCCGAGCGCATCGGCCGACATCTGAAACGGGAGGGGCTGGTGCCGGATCGCATTCTCTGCTCTCCCGCCCGGCGTGCCCGGCAGACCGGCGATTGCCTGCTGAAAGGACTGGGACCGGCGGCGCGCAACATCCCCATCATCATCGTGGAGGGGCTTTACGAGTTCGACAGTCCCACCCGCCTGCGCCGCCACATTGCCCGCACTGCCGGCAATGCCGGCACGCTCATGGTGATCGGACACAATGACGCCCTGCATGAACTGGCCCTGCAGCTGGCTGTCGATGGACCGCCTGCACTCATGCGGCAACTGGAGGAGAAGTTTCCCACCGCCGCCATCGCCATCATCGACATGCCCGTCGAAGACTGGACGTCCCTCGCTCTCCCCCAGCCCCCGGCCGGCCGCCTTGTTCATCACATTCGCCCAAAGGCCTTGCGATCGGGATGAATTCACGTGCCTGGCACGAACTCGTCTGTCCTGTACCCCTGCAAAAAGAGAAGGGCCGAAAGATCACAGACATCGATGCGAGCATCGGCCACTGCGCGCAGCACGGGCTTGCCATGCCAGGCCACGCCCAGGCCGGCAGCCCGCACCATCTCCACGTCATTGGCGCCATC
This sequence comes from uncultured Rhizobiaceae bacterium, assembly GCA_964574205.1. Taxonomy (GTDB): domain Bacteria; phylum Pseudomonadota; class Alphaproteobacteria; order Rhizobiales; family Aestuariivirgaceae; genus Thermopetrobacter. The sequence continues at coordinate 3,403 of CAZNLW010000022.1, forward strand.
TCCCACGGCCAGCACCGCATCGAGACCGATGCCCATTTCCGCGGCAAGGGCCTGCATGATCTCGAGCTTGGCATCCTTGCCCAGGGCTGGCTCCGACACCTCGCCGGTCAGATGCCCGTCCTTCACCTTCAGGCTATTGGCGTGCCACACATCAAAGCCCAAGACCTCGGCCACATGTGCGGCAAAGGGGGCAAAACCGCCCGAGACCAGCGCCGTCTTCGCACCATGGGCCTTCATCGTGGCCACCAGAACAGCCGCGCCCGGGTTGATGCAGATGCGTTTTCCGATCACGTCCTGCACCACCGTTTCCGGCAGTCCCTCGAGGTGAGCCACGCGCTGGCGCAGGGCCTCGCGAAACGGGATCTCGCCGCGCATGGCCCGCTCCGTCACGGCGGCCACCTCCGCGCCCTTGCCGGCGGCAGCTGCCAGCTCGTCGATGCATTCCTGGGCAATGATGGTGGAATCCATGTCCGCCACCAGCAGTCGCTTGCGCCGCCCGCCCAGGGGCAGCACGGCCACGTCGATGGGCCGCCCCGAGAGCCGCCCGCGCAGCCGCTCCTCCAGCGAGCGGGCCTGGTAATGACTTGACGGTGGCGGCGTGAAGGCCACCTCGCAGGCTTCGTGTCCCGTCTCGTCGAGCCAGCGCAGCTCCGGATCGAAGGGCGCCACCGCCGAAATCACCTCCGCCAGAACCGCCTCGTCGATCACGGCCTTGCCAGGCGCGGCCATGAGCACGATAACCTGATCCTCGGGACGTTCGGCCATGACGGACCTCGCTGTCTGTCAGCATGCACGAAAGGGGCGAAAGCAAAGCGATGACATTGGCTCCACGGGAGGGCGCTGCTCCGTGACAGCACTCGGCGAAAGGCGCGCGATCCTTATCGCAGGCCCCACGGCTTCGGGCAAGTCGGCCGCCGCACTCGACCTGGCACAGGCCATCGATGGTGTCATCGTCAATGCCGATTCCATGCAGGTCTATCGAGACCTGCGCATCCTCACCGCCCGTCCGTCGCCTGAAGACGAGGCCAATGTGCCCCACCGTCTCTATGGACACGTGGATGCTGCCATGCGTTATTCCGTGGGCGCCTGGCTGGCGGCGGCCCGGCAGACGGCAGAAGAGATCTGGCAGCAGGGGCGCGTGCCCATCTTCACCGGCGGCACGGGGCTGTATTTCCGGGCCCTGGAACAGGGACTGGCCGATATCCCGCCGGTGCCGACAGCAGTGCGCGCGCAGGTGGCGGCCTGGGCGGAAGAAGGCCTTGAACGCCTGCAAGCCGAAGCGAACCGCATCGGTCTCGTTCATCGCCCCCCGGACCGCCAGCGTCTGGTGCGGGCCCTGGAGGTGTTTCTCGCCACGGGGCGCGAGCTGCCGGAATTTCACGGCACGGAACGGCCCGTGCTCGGCGATGATGTATCCGTCATCCGCCTCTTCATCGCGCCCGAGCGCGCGGTCTTGCGCGAGACCATCGCCCGTCGCTTTCTGCGCATGCTGGAAGAGGGCGCCATCGAGGAAGTGCAGCGCCTGCTGGCTCGCCGGCTGGATCCCTCCCTGCCCGCCATGAAGGCCCATGGCGTGCGCAACATCGCCGCCGCCCTGCGTGGCGAGATCACCATGGAGGAGGCCGCCCAAGGCGCCATCAACGAGACACGCCAGTACGCCAAGCGACAGATGACCTGGGCCCGTCGGTTCATGCACCACTGGCACTGGGCTGCAGACAGTCCGGCCGCCACCGTCCTGGCCCGCCGATTGTGGCAAGAAACATGAGCCTTGCCGCCTTGACCTTTTCACGCAGTCGGCGTATGGATTCAATCCATGATGAAAAGACTTGTAGAAAAGACGGCGCACATCACACCGGGCGGATGATCCATCCGCTGCCGGCAGGGTTTGTGGTGTGCGCTGATCAGGTCCCGTTTCGGGGCCTTTTTTATTGCCTTGCCGGCCGCTTCTGATATGGAAAACAGCGATTGCGAAGAAGACACGATGAAGAGGATCGGGGCCATGGCTGAGGACGCAAACCCGGCGGCCAGCGCCGCCAGCGCAAAGCCCGAGATGATGACCGGTGCCGAGATCGTCCTGCGCGCACTGAAGGATCAGGGTGTGAAGGACATCTTCGGCTATCCCGGCGGCGCGGTGCTGCCCATCTATGACGAACTCTTCCAGCAGGACGAGCTGAACCACATCCTGGTGCGGCACGAGCAGGGGGCCGTGCACATGGCGGAGGGCTATGCCCGCTCGTCCGGCAAGGTGGGGGTCGTCCTCGTCACCTCCGGTCCCGGTGCCACCAACACGGTCACCGGCCTCATGGACGCGCTGGCGGATTCCGTTCCCGTTGTCGTGATCACGGGCCAGGTGCCCACCACCCTCATCGGCTCCGATGCCTTCCAGGAATGCGACACCGTGGGCATCACCCGCCCCTGCACCAAGCACAACTATCTGGTGAAGGACGTCAACGACCTGGCCCGCACCATCCACGAGGCCTTCTACGTGGCCACCAGCGGCCGCCCCGGCCCCGTGGTCATCGACATTCCCAAGGACGTGCAGTTTGCCACCGGCATCTACGTGCCGCCGCACAACGTGACCCATCGCACCTATCGCCCCCAGGTGCGCGGCGATGCCGGCGCCATCGCCGCGGCCGTGGAGCTCATGGCCCGGGCAAGACGCCCTGTCTTCTATACCGGCGGCGGTGTCATCAATTCCGGCCCGCGTGCGGTGACGGCCCTGCGCGAGCTGATCAGGATGACCGGCTTTCCCGTCACTTCCACGCTCATGGGGCTGGGTGCCTATCCGGCCTCCGACCCGCAGTGGCTGGGCATGCTGGGCATGCACGGCACCTACGAGGCCAACCTGGCCATGCATGACTGCGATCTGATGATTGCCGTCGGCGCCCGTTTCGATGACCGCATCACCGGTCGCCTGGATGCCTTCTCTCCCGGCTCGCGCAAGATCCACATCGACATCGACCCGTCTTCCATCAACAAGAACGTGCGCGTGGATATCCCGATCCTTGGCGACTGCGGCATCGTGCTGGAAGACATGATCGCCGCCTGGAAGGAGAAGAACCTGAAGCCGGACGAGGACGCCCTGCGCAAGTGGTGGGAGCAGATCGATGTCTGGCGCGCCCGCCAATGCCTGTCCTACCGCCGCTCGGAAGAGGCCATCATGCCCCAGGAGGCCATCGAGCGCCTGTGGGCGGCCACTCGCGAGCACGATCCCATCGTCTCCACGGACGTCGGTCAGCACCAGATGTGGACGGCCCAGTTCTTCCGTTTCGAGGCGCCCAACCGTCTGCTCACCTCCGGCGGCCTGGGCACCATGGGCTATGGCCTGCCGGCGGCGCTGGGCGCGCAGGCCGCCAATCCCGGCCGCCTCGTCATCTGCATCACCGGCGACGGTTCCATCCAGATGAACATCCAGGAGCTGGCCACGGCCATCCAGCATCGCCTGCCGGTCAAGGTCTTCCTGCTGAACAACAACTATCTGGGCATGGTGCGCCAGTGGCAGGAGCTTCTGCATGGCAACCGCCTCTCCGAATCCTACGTGGAAGCACAACCGGACTTCCTGGAGCTGGCGCGGGCCTATGGCTGGCATGGCATCCGCTGCACGAAGCCGGCGGAACTGGATGAAGCCATCCGCGAGATGATCGCCCATGACGGGCCCGTGTTCGTCGACTGCCAGGTCGTCAACCTGGCCAACGTGTTTCCCATGATCCCGGCTGGCCAGCCTCACAACGAGATGCTCCTGGGGGAGGAGACGGCCAACGCCGAGAAAGCCGGTGTGTGAGCGCCGGCCGCCCCTGTTGCACCCCATGCCCGGTGCAGGCACGGAAAGACGGTTGAGAAAGGTCGAGAACGAACCATGAGCGACAGCGACAGCAAGCTGAGCATTCCGCCCGCTTCCACCTATTTCATGGTGGAGGAGAAGGAACCTGTGGAGACCCACACCCTCTCCGTGGTGGTGGACAACGAACCCGGTGTGCTCGCCCGTGTCATCGGCCTGTTCACGGCCCGCGGCTACAACATCGAGCAGCTCACCGTCTCGGAGACGGAGCACGAGAAGAACATCTCGCGCATCACCATCGTCACGTCCGGCACACCGCACATCCTGGAGCAGATCCGCTCGCAGCTGAAGCGGCTGGTCCCGGTGCATTCGGTGGCGGACCTCACGCTCGAGGGAGATCCCATCGAGCGCGAGCTGGCGCTCGTGAAGGTCCGTGGCGAGGGCGAGAAGCGCGTGGAGGCCCTGCGCCTGGCCGATGCCTTCCGCGCCCGTGTGGTGGATGCCCACACCGGCTCGTTCGTCTTCGAGATCACGGGCAAGACACGCAAGGTGGACCAGTTCATCCAGCTCATGAAGCCGCTTGGTCTCATCGAGGTGGTGCGCACCGGCATTGCCGCCATCTCCCGCGGTCCGGAGGCCATGAAGGTCTGACCAGGGAACGGTCATCGCTCACGCACAGGCGCAGAAATCCCGGGATGCCACCCCATGATCAACCTCTCCGTCAATCTCAACGCCGTGGCCCTGCTGCGCAACCGCCGCGATCTGCCCTGGCCCGATCTCGCCGACATCGGCCGCCTGGCCCTTGGTGCCGGGGCGGCGGGGCTGACGGTGCATCCCCGTCCCGACGAGCGTCACATCCGCCGGGACGATGTCTTTGTCCTGCGCGACATGCTGCGACAGGAATATCCGGACAAGGAATACAACATCGAGGGCTTTCCGGACGAGCGCTGGCTGCGCATCGTGGAAGAGGCCCGGCCTGACCAGGCCACCCTGGTCCCCGATGCACCGGATCAGGCCACGTCCGATCACGGCTGGGACTTTGCCGCGCAGGCCGACTTCCTGCGCCCCATCGTGCAGGACCTGAAGCGCCTCGGAATCCGCGTTTCGCTCTTTGCCAATCCGGATCCGGAAGGGCTCGAGATTGCGAAGGAACTTGGAGCGGACCGCATCGAGATCTATACGGGACCTTATGGTCAGGCCTACGCCGATCAACGTCGCCAGACGCAGGAGCTGCAGAAGATCGCCTTCACGGCCCAGCAGGCCCAGGCCTTGCGGCTGGGCGTGAATGCCGGTCATGATCTCACGGTGCAGAACCTCACGCCACTGATCATGGCCGTGCCCAATCTGGACGAGGTCTCCATCGGCCATGCCCTGATTGCCGACACCCTGAAATTCGGCATGCCGGAAACCGTGAAGCGTTTCCGCCGCGCCCTGGGCCATCCGGTCTGAATTCCCCTTTCGGAAATGACTGTGCCAAAAGAACGTCATCCGGAAACAACCTGCAGCAGGCTGCATGATCAGCCTTTTTCCGGCCTTTGCGAGAGGGCGATCGCCCGGGGCCGTCGGACAGCATGACAGCCTGGGCAATTCGCCAAGGATTTCGGAATGATGTCCCGCTGGCGCCGAGCCGCCTCAGGCCGGCAAGGTGCATGGCCATTTCCGAAGACCGGGCAGACGCCTAGGCGAAGGGCTGTCGTTCCTCTCCTTTCAGGTGCCGGGCGCTGTCCGGCCAGGCGGGCGGCGCCGGCCGTCGCAAGGCATGCGGCCAGAGGGAATGCCCGGCCAGCACAAGGCCATGCGGCGTCTTGAACCAGTGAAACGGGCGTTTCAGCAGCTCATGCAGGGCCCGCCACGCCGCCCATGACACGAGCAGCCAATAGACGGGCAGCAAGGGCAGCAGCCACACCAGATCGCTCCTCTGCCGCCGGCACAGCCCCACCATGGCGCTCGCGACAGCGGCCAGATGCCCCGCGATGAACACGCCAGCATACAGCCAATCCGCAATGTATCCAGCCCAGGTCTGGGCTTCGGGCCCCATCCACCACCACCAGAGAAACAGAACCAGGAACAGGGGATAGCCCAGTGCCGCCAGCACGGAAGCGCCAATGACGGCCTGCAGGACGACAAGCCCGCCCCGGCCTGTGGCCTGCCACAGCTGGATCGGGGCCTGCACATGCACCAGCCAGGTTTGTATCCAGCCCTTTATCCAGCGTGTCCGCTGCCCCAGCCAGTCCGCAAGCCGTGTGCAAGCCTCCTCGCCGGTATATGAATCCAGCGTCGCGCTGCGATAGCCCATGCGGGCCAGTCGGAGACCGAGGTCGGCATCTTCCGTCACGTTCCAGGCATCCCATCCGCCTGCCGCTCGCAAGGCCGACAGGCGAAAGTGGTTGGATGTGCCCCCCAGCGGCAGCGGCCAGCCGCGCCGGGCCAGATTGGGCAGCAGCACGTCGAAATGCGCGGCATACTCGATCTCGATCATGCCTGTCAGCCAGTTCTGATCGGCATTGTACCATCCCAGTCGCGCCTGCAGGCAGACGATGTCGTCCGGCGCCGCGGCAAAGGTCTCGGCAGCCGCACGCAGCTGATCCGGCGCCGGCATGTCCTCGGCATCGAAAATGCAGAGAAGCTCGCCACGACAGAAAGGCAGGGCATAGTTCAGGGCGCGCGGTTTTGTCCGCGGCGCCCCTGGCGGCACCACCAGCACTTCCATGTAGGCAGGCAGCACTCGGCGGGACAGCGCCAGACGCATCTCCGTGTCATGCGCCTCGACGATGATCTTGATGTCGAGCCTGTCGCGCGGGTATTGCAGCCGTTGCAGGGCCGCGAGCAGCTGGTCCAGCACCGCCACTTCCCTGTATACGGGGACCAGCACGGAATAGACGGGCAACGCCTTCTCCTTCAGCCGTTTTCGCGGCCATTGCCGGCGGCTGTGCCGAATGCCCTCCAGCCGGATGAAAGCTGCCGGCAGAAAGAGGGCAAGCCCCGTCACGAGCATGAGGGGACGCAGAGGCTCGATGAACAGGGTACCGACGGCCAGCACGAGAAAGACGGACACGCTTGCCAGGAAGACTGTCAGCCGCCACCGCTGCCTGCACAGCAGCCGGGCGCTGAAGATCCGTTTCCCCAGCCGAGGAGGCAAGGCACTCTGGCGCACCAGGCGCTGATCCCACACCCTCTTCAGCGCCGCCATGAAGACCTCGGCCGGCACCACACGCACCACACGGATCCCGCGGGCCTGTGCCACCTTGTGGCCGATCCGGCTATCGGCCACGCAAGCCGCACTCCCTGCCTCCGGGTTTCTTTCCCTGTCCTGCCGGATCTGCCCAATGACGGCCAGACGCCATTGCAGCGCCAGACGGGCCCGGGCACCTCGCAACGGGGCCAGCAACCGCGACAGTTGCATCGGGGACAGGGCCGGCTCATGCCGACGCGACCGCCACCTGACCCGTCGCCCCTTCGGAGACCAATGTTCCGCGGGAAAGAATGGAGACTTTGGCGCGCCGTCTGTCCGTGTTCGCTCCTGCCCTGCAGAAGGCCTAATGCCATTGGCCTCGCCAGATGATGGCGCCGTGCCTGAGGCACGTGTTTCGGCAAAGGTGGCCTGCGTCCCTGCCGTGTTCCCGGCGATCGCTCCTTCGCAAGGGGCCCCGGTGTCTCCTTCCGGGCAGGAGGCCGCAGGTGCGACGGCCGCATCGGCGCCGGCACGAGCCATTCGGCCATCCACCTCCCGGTCCGAAGCGGCCGCAGGATCCGCCTCCGTCGGCCAGTCGGCAATACCCGCCAGAACATCCTGGATTTTGGGATAGCGGCTGTGGCGTGATGACCGGCTCCGCACACGCCTCCACCGGGCCGCAGACCACGACGTATCGGCCTGTGGCCAGTCGGTCTGTGGCCATGGACCGGTCCCAGACCAGGACGCCCGCTCGAGACCGACCCCGCCACGGATGGAGCGCACGCCACCCCGTCGCTGGCCACGGGGGCCCGGCCAGCACCTCTCATGCCGCATACGCACAGACTCCCCCTCGTTCCCCACGCAGTCATGACCCGGCGGCACAATGCAGCATTGCCCCACGGGACCTCACCGGATACTCGGGATTACAACCGGAGATTTCATATGGAGCAATAGGCAAACGGATATAGACGCCAGGCCCGAAAGGCGCGGAATGCCGAAAAGGAATGTATTTGGCCTGGCAGGAAAGGTGTGGCGGAAACCGGGGCCGATTCAGTCAGCCCGGGGGCGAAACCACCTCCAAAGCAACACGCCCGCAACCAGCATGCTGCCGCTCCAGAAGGCCAGCAGGACGGGCAAGGGGAGATCGGGAAGGACAATCCTCAGCAACACGAGCACGATCTCGCCCGTGCCCAGCAGGATGGCCAGCAGGATCAGCAGCCGCACGCCCCGCGTCATGCGGATTCATCCTCGTCGACCGCCGGCCAGATGGCCCAGAAGGCGGCCATGCCGGCTGCCAGCACCGCTCCGGCCAGCAGCCAGCTCTTGTAGACGAAGACGACGAACTCCAGTCCCAGATAGACGAGTGCCGCCAGCCCGATCAGCAGAAAGGGGCGAAGGGGGGTGCGGGTCTCTCCATCCCTGTTGCGTTCCCGCTTGGGCCTGCGCATGGCTGCCTCCGCTCGCTCGCCTGATCGCGGCTGCAAGCCGGGCCGGTCTGCCCGACAGTCGCGACACCCGTCTCAGGCCAGCGCGTCGATTTCCTCGAAGGTCATGTCGCCAGGCACGATCACGATCGGAGTGGGAAAGCCGGAGGCCCCCTTGGTGATGAGATTGGTCACCAGCCGCCCGGGCCCCTCGCCGCCGGTGGCGGCCCCCAGCACGAGGAAGGAGATGTCCGGATCCTCGTTTTCCAGCTCGCGGATCTGCTCGCACTTGCCGCCGTAGCGAATGACCTCCTCCCGGGGCAGGTCGGCAAACCCCCACTTTTCCAGCTTCTGCCGGTAGAGGCGGAAGAGGGCCTCGGCCTTGCGCTCGCCCTCCTCGCGCGCCAGCTCCTCCACGCTGAGCCAGTGCGCGAACTCCGGCGGCTCCACAACGAACAGCATGGTCAGCATGGATCCGGTGCTGCGGGCACGGGCCGCCCCGAAATAGACGGCGGTCTCGCATTCCGGCGTCTCGTCCAGCACCACGAGGAACTTGCGGACATGACCTTCCTCGTGAACCCGTCTTTTCGTGCGTTCGGGCATGACCCCTCTCCCCTCAGGACTTGCGGAAGACGGCCGCGGCCGCATAGCCGGCGGCTATGGCGATGATGACCGCTGCCACGCCATAGAGCAAGGGCTGCTTGTGCGCGATCTCGTAGACAAATCGTTCGAAGCCGCGCTTCTCGATCTTCAGCGTGGAGCTGAACCGGCCCAGCAGCTTGCCGCCCCGCCACAGATAGACATCGGCCTCGTAGTCGCCCAGCGGCACATTGGCCGGCAGATCGAAGGTGGCCCGGAAGAGATAGCGGCCGGTGAAATTCACGCCGTTGTCATTGGTGCGATACAGGCCTTTTTTCTTCATCAGGCGGATGAAGGCCTCGGCATATTCCTCGGCCTCCTTCAGATCGCCAAAGCCCTCCCCCGTGGCCAGCAGGTGATCCTTGAGCGCCTGAAAGCCGATGCCGCGCGCCCGCAGCTTCTCTGCCGGGGCGATCTCCGCCAGGATGTTGGTGGAAAGCAGCGCATAGTAGCCGGGAGCGGCCCTGAAGATGCGCTCGTCGGCATTCACCCAGATGGGCCCAACCCGCTTCTTGCGATGGATCTTGAAGGTTCTGGACGGGCCACGGATGACCACGACCAGGTCGGGCCGCGCCTTGCCCTCCTCGGAGGCGCCCACCAGCGCCCCGAAGAGCATCACCCGCGTGCCGGCGAAATCCGCCTTGATGGCCACCGTGTGGGTGGAAAGGTCGGCCACGATGCGCGGCTCGTCCTTCCGGGCCGGTTGCGCCTGGGCCACCTTCACGGAGACTTCGCCGCTGGCCGGCGCGCCCTTGTCTGCAGCCGTCATGCCGAAGTCGCCCGTCTCGCCCCCTGGACCCGGCATGGTCTTGCCAGTCTCCTGTGCCGCCAGAGGAACGGCCAGCCCAAGGCCCAGCGCCAGCAGGATGCCTGCAGTCCGCAACGTGCGCATCATCGTCAGTGCCCTCCTCCGGCAAACGAGAACAGCTCGTCCGGGGTCACCACCAGGCCCCAGGCCAGTTTCACGCACATGGCCAGCACCATGAGCGCCAGCAGGATGCGCAGCTGCTCGCCCGGCATGCGCGAGCCCACGCGTGCGCCGATCTGTGCCCCGATCACTGCCGAGGCCATGAGGATGAGCGCGAGGACCACATCCACCGTCTGGTTCTGCACGGCATTCAGGATGGTGGTGTTGATGGTCACGAAGCCGATCTGGAACAGCGATGTGCCCACCACCACGTTTGTCGGCATGCGCAGCAGGTAGATCATGGCCGGCACCATGATGAAGCCGCCCCCCACGCCCATGATGGCCGCCAGCAGGCCCACCAGTATCCCCACACCGATGGGCGGGATCACGGAGATGTAGAGCTTGGAACGCGGAAAGCGCATGCGGAACGGCAGGCCGTGCACCCAGGTGTGCGAGCCCGGCTTCTTCACCGGTGCCGTCTTGCCCCCCGCCTTCTTGGCCTTGCGAATGGCATTCAGCGATTCGACGAACATCATCGAGCCGATGATGCTCAGCATGGTCACGTAGGTGAGCTTGATCACCAGATCCACCTGGCCGATCTCGCGCAGGATCTTGACGATCTGCACACCGACCACGGAGCCGATGATGCCGCCGACGAGCAGGATGATGCCCATCTTCACGTCCACATTGCCGCGACGGTACTGGGCAATCGCACCGGAAACGGAAGAGGCGACGATCTGGTTGGCTTCCGTGGCCACGGCCACGGCAGGCGGAATGCCGATCATCATGAGGAGGGGCGTCATGAGAAAGCCGCCGCCCACCCCGAACATGCCGGAGAGGAAGCCGACGATGCCTCCCAGCCCGAGCAGGATGTAGAGATTCACCGAGATCTCGGCGATGGGCAGATAGATGGACATGGTTCCCGACCGCTCTGCAGTTTGCTGTGCACCTCGTGCTGCCAGTGGCTGGTCGTTCCACCCCGCCGACCGTCCACCCGTCCCTGGCGGTCTCGCGGCACGCGCCGGCAGATGCAGGCATGCCCCTCGCTTCGGAAAGCGAAGGCAGACAGATGTGAAACAGCCCTCTTGTGCCGCAGGCACAAGCCGGCGTCACGTTGGGGCGGAACAGACCGCTGCAATCAGAAAAAACGGCGCCGTCTGGAGGGATGCTGCCCGGCATGGAGCATTTCCGCGTGCCTTGATGTCACCAGACAGGATGCCATCCGGGCACCTCCCGCAGGCCGGCCGGGCAGCAGGCGCAGGCGGCTTGTGCGGCCATGTGCCAGAATCGTTCTTTTGGGTCAATGCGACATTTGCGACACCTGCATTGCGGTTGCCGCAAGGCCGTTTTTCGTGTAGCGCAAGAACCGGGTTGCAACAGACGTCACCAGGCCGGGCCACGCCCTGTCCCCCTTGGCATGCCCTGTTGCTGGCGAGAGGGGCTTTCCTGTGGCTGTCCCGGACGTCCCCGCCCCCATGTCACACCCCGCATGATGGGGCCGCCATGCCACATGCCGAAAAGAGGTGCAGGAAAACGGTGCAAAGGATTTGCGAATTAGAATAGTTCATACTATATTGACCTGTATCAGAAATCCGCTTCCGGCCCTGGGCTGGATGTACCGACAGGTCCGGTGGAGAGGCTCGATCATGCCGGTTATGCCCAGTCATGCCAGTTGTGCGGATTGGGCCGCGGAGCGGAATGGAACGGGAAGAGACAGCGCCCGAAAGAGACAGTCACCCGAGTGCAAGAGGCGTGCCCATGCAGATCCAGGCACCGGAGACGACCAACGAGCAGCCCCTCGCGGTCAGCGAGCAGGAGGTGGTGAGCCGCCTGCGCGAGGCGGGACTGCGTCCCACGCGCCAGCGCATTGCCTTGGCGATGCTCCTTTTCGGCAAGGGCCATCGCCATGTCACCGCCGAGGAGCTGCACCGCGAGGCGGTGGATGCCGATCTGTCGGTCTCCCTCGCCACGGTCTACAACACCCTCAACCAGTTCACGCGGGCCGGTCTTCTGCGTGAGGTGATCGCCGACGGCTCCAAAGCCTTCTACGACACAAACGTCTCCGATCACTACCACTTCTATTCGGAGAAGGACGGCCGCCTCATCGACATCCCCGGCGACCAGCTCACCATCAGCAAGATGCCGCCCCTGCCCGAGGGCGCCAGGGTCGCCAGCATCGACGTCATTGTTCGTCTCCGCGAGGAGTGAACGGGTTCGCCGCAAGGAGTGAACGGGTTCTTTGTGCGCCGATCGATGATCTGCCGCGTGGCCCGGCCATGCTCCCTCTATGGCCCTGAAACTGGATCAGGCCTTCTTCCGCGCTTGGCAGCAGCGCATTGACGCTTTCGCCTGCCCTGCCTGCATGCCGGTTGACTTTCCACACCCCTCTGCCCATCTGTTGGCGGAAGACACGAGCGGGACTGTCTGGAAACGGCAAGGATCCGGCCATCATCGCAAGCGGCCCCGTGCCGGCAGGCGAAAGACGGCATGCAGCCTCCTGACGGCAGGGTCGGAGGCCTGATGGATCCGGCCTTTATCGGGAAGCGCGCAGATGGAATTCAAGGACTACTACAAGATCCTCGGCGTGGACAGAAACGCCTCGGCGGACGAAATCAAGCGCGCCTATCGCAAGCTGGCGCGCAAGTATCATCCGGATATCAACAAGGAACCGGGCGCCGAGGAGAAGTTCAAGGAAATTTCCGAAGCCTACGAGGTGCTCTCCGATCCGGAGAAGCGCAAGGCCTATGATGCGTTCGGGCCCAACTGGCAGCATGGCCAGGACTTCCGCCCGCCGCCCGACTGGGAGAAGGAGTTCCATTTCGCCGGCGGCGGTTTCACAGGCGCGGACACTTCCGGTTTTTCCGACTTCTTCGAGGAACTCTTTGGCCGCGCCCGGCGGGCCCGCGCGGCAGGTGGCGGAGCGGCCGGAAGGGGGGGCTTTTCCGGCTTCGGGTTCGGTACCGGCGCCGGCCTGCGCATGAAGGGCGAGGACGTGCATGCCCGCATCCAGATCGATCTGGCCGATGCCTACACCGGCGCGGAGCGCACCCTCACCCTGCGCATGCCGGAGACCACACCGGACGGACAGATCGTCTATCGCGAAAAGACGCTGAACGTGCGCATTCCCAAGGGTGTGCGCGAGGGGCAGCACATTCGGCTCAAGGGTCAGGGCGGCCCCGGCTTTGGCGGCGGCGAGCCCGGTGACCTGTTTCTGGAGGTTCACTTCCGGCCCGACCGTCGCTTCCGTGTGGAGGGCCGCGATGTCTATCTCGACCTGCCCGTGGCCCCATGGGAGGCGGCCCTGGGTGCCAAGGTGAAGGCGCCCACGCCCACCGGCGCCGTGGAGGTGAAGATCCCGCCGGGCACGCAGTGCGGCCGCAAGCTGAGGCTGAAGGGCAAGGGCATTCCCGGCCGCACACCGGGCGACTTCTATGTTGTCGTCCAGGTGGTGTTGCCCCCGGCGGACACGCCGAAAGCCAGGGAAATCTACGAGACGATGGCGCGCGAGCTGAATTTCGATCCGCGCGCGGGACTGGGAGTCTGACCAGCCATGCCCAAGGAACCTGTGGTTGTCATCGATTGCGAGATCGTGGAGGAACGTCCGGCGCTGGGTCTGCACGAGCTGGCCCGCGCCTGCGGCCTGCCGGCGGAGCGCATCATCGAATATGTCGAGCTGGGCATCATCGAACCGCAGATGGAAACCGCCCGCTCCGTGGCCCACTGGCGCTTTTCCGCCGGCTGCATCCCGCGTTTGCACAAGGCCGTGCGCCTGCAGCGGGATCTTGGCGTGGAGCCGCAGTCCCTTGCCCTGGTGCTGGAGCTGCTGGATGACATCGACCGCCTGCGGACGCGGCTTGCCCGCCTGCAGGGCTTTCTGGAGGATTGAAGGCGCTTCCCGCTGGCAGGCCGGGGAACCGAAGCAAGCAAAGGGTTCACGGATACCTGCCAGACGAAAGACCGCAATCCACGGGAAGGGAACTTTCGCCCACGCGCATTGAATGACGGATCAGCGAGTGCGGGCCAGGACCTTCAGCAGGGCCTCCACCTCCTCCGGCCGGGTGGCCCATGAGGTGACGAAACGCACAAGCAGACGTTCGCCCTCATCGCGCCAGACATAATAGACGGCACCGGCCTCCCGCAGCCGTTCATGCAGCGCCTTTGGCAGCCATGCGAAGATCGTGTTGCCACGCACCTCATGCGCGAGAAGCACGCCGGCATGCGCCTTCAGCCCCGCGGCCAACCGCGCGGCCATGGCATTGGCATGCGCTGCCAGCTCCAGCCACAGATCATCCTCCAGCAAGGCGATGAACTGCGCGGCAAGAAACCGCATCTTGGAAACGAGCTGGCCCGCCCGCTTGCGCCGGCGGCCGAATTCCCCGGCCAGGGTGGCATCGAAGACCAGCACGGCCTCGGCCAGCATGGCACCGGTCTTGGTGAGACCGAAGGAGAGAATGTCCACACCGGCCTCGGCCGTCATGGCCCGGGCCGGCACGCCCGTGGCCACCAGCGCATTGGCCAGACGCGCGCCATCCATGTGCAGGCGCAGGCCGTGCGCATGTGCCCCATCGGCAACGGCTGCCACTTCCGCCGGTGTGTAGATGCCCCCCATTTCCGTGGCGTTGGTGATGGAGACGGCTGCCGGCTTCACCTGATGGATCCCGTGCACGAAACCGGCCATGACCCCATCGATGGCCTCCGGCATCAGGCGTCCCTCCGGTCCGTCCGCCAGCAGGAGCTTGGCCCCGCTCGTGAAGAACTCCGGCGCGCCACATTCGTCGGTCTGGATATGGGCTTCGCGATGGCAGATCACGCCACCAAAGGGCGGCACCAGGGCGGAAAGCGCAAGCGCATTGGCAACCGTTCCTGTGGTCACGATAAGGGCATCCGCCGCTCCGAAGGTATCCCGCAGCAGGGCTTCGGCCCGCTGCGTGAGTTCATCTTCGCCGTAAGGCATGGCCGGTCCGTCGTTGGCTGCCATGATGGCGTCCATCACGCGCGGGTGCACCGGCGCGGTATTGTCCGAGGCGAATTGCATCGGCACTCTCCTGCATCGCCAGGACCGCCGGGCACGGGCAGATACGCCTGACGGTCGACCGCTTCGCATCTCGCCAAACGGCATAGCAGGCAGGATGCGCTTGCGCCAGAAGGCCGCATGGTGCCATCTGCCGGAAAGCTGTCCCACCGCTTGCCTGTGGCCGGTATTTCTGGCATAACCGCCCAAACTGGGACAGCATGGCTGTCCTAATTGGGCCTCCGCGGCGCAAGGGAGCGGCCTTCGCTCCCGATTGGGGCAAGAGCCACCTCGCCTCGCCGCACCGATATGGCTGGCGAGGAACGGGAATCCGGGCCGAAGACCGGGAGGGACCGCCAGTCGCGCCACATGCTGCGCCGGAACGCAAGGCGAGAGGCCCGGCATGACCTTTGCCGCTGTCTGGCCGCGGTTGCCTCAAGAGGCATGCGTGGCCGGCCATGACGCCGCGGCCGGGAGGGAGCCAGGGAACGGACAGCTCCGGCCAGCGGCAGGGACAGGGCAGAAGGGGAGAGGGAAACACGCACGAGGGCGCCCTGCCGCCTGACAGGCGGCCGCAAGCGATCCGGCCTTCGGGCGAGTCTGCCGAAAAGGTGCCGGGCTGGCCGCGCCCTTGATGCGCAGGGCGAGCACCTGTCCGGCTGGTGGAAGAGCGAGAGCGCCCGACTTGCTTCCGTTCACCGGTGACGGAGCGAGACGGACACCGCCTGAGCCGGAAGGTGTGTTCGCGCTGCCTGGCCCGACAGGCAGGAAGGCTCCGTGTCCCTGCAGCCGGTCTCATGCCCGCTGCCGGAAGGGTGGCAGACCGGGAAAGGGACGGGAGGGAGACGGAAAGACGCACAGGAAGAGCGAGAAGCATCGCCGGCGTCCGCATGCCCGTGCCGGAAGGCCATGCCGGGGCCATGCACGGGGCACGCCGGCCGGAGCCGAAAAGGAAGACGATGAACAGTCACATGAACGCAAAGCATGCCGCCAGCCATTGCGCCTGCCGCCATCCGGTGGGGCGTCCGGGCCGTCAGGGCCTCTATGATCCGGCCAACGAGCATGATGCCTGCGGCATCGGCCTGATCTGCCGCATTACCAACGAGAAGAGCCACGAGATCATCGAGAAGGGGCTGGAGATCCTGCGCAACCTCGAACACCGCGGAGCCGTGGGCGCGGATCCGGAAGCAGGCGACGGCTGCGGCATCCTCATCCAGATTCCGGATGCCTTCTTCCGGGCAGAGGCGGAGGCGCTGGGCATCGATCTGCCCGAGATCGGCGCATATGGCATCGCCTTCCTCTTCCTGCCGCGGGATGACGGCCGCCGTGCCGAAGTGGAGCGCATCTGGGAGGAGACCTTGCGCCAGGAGGGGCTGAAGCTTCTGGGCATGCGCGAGGTGCCGGTGGATTCCTCGCAGCTCGGCCAGTCCGTGCGGCCCGGCGAGCCCGTCATGCGCCAGCTCTTCATCGGCCGCGGCAAGGACATGGCCGATCAGGACCACTTCGAGCGCAAGCTCTACGTGGCGCGCAAGGTGGTGGAGAACCGCGTGCGCAACGAGCTGGGGCTGTCGGAAGAGGAATTCTACGTGCCTTCCTGCTCCTCGCGCACCATTGTCTACAAGGCGCTGGTGCTGCCGGACCGGCTGCACAGGTATTACCCGGACCTGGTGGATCCGCGCATGGAATCGGCCATGGCGCTGGTTCATCAGCGCTTCTCCACCAATACCTTCCCCTCCTTCCCCCTCGCGCAGCCGTTCCGCATGATCTGCCACAACGGCGAGATCAATACCTTGCGCGGCAACGTGAACTGGATGGCCGCCCGCCGCGCGGCCATGAAGTCCGGGATTCTGGGAGCGGATCTGGAGAAGCTCTGGCCCATCCACTACGAGGGCCAGTCGGATTCCGCCTGCTTCGACGCGGCACTGGAGCTGCTCTACCATGGCGGCTATTCGCTGCCGCACGCCATGATGCTGCTCATTCCCGAGGCCTGGTCCGGCAACCCGCTGATGGACGAGGAGCGGCGTGCCTTCTACGAATATCATGCGGCGCTGATGGAGCCGTGGGACGGCCCGGCGGCCATCGCCTTCACCGACGGGCGGATGATCGGCGCCACACTGGATCGCAACGGTCTGCGGCCGGCACGCTATCTGGTGACCTCCGACGACTATCTCATCCTTGCCTCCGAGATGGGCGTGCTCGACGTGCCGGAGGAGAAGATCGTCGAGAAGTGGCGCCTGCAGCCGGGCAAGATGCTGCTGGTGGATCTGGAGGCCGGACGGATCATCCCCGACGAGGAGATCAAGCGC
>CAZNLW010000023.1:0-2002 GCA_964574205.1 uncultured Rhizobiaceae bacterium
TATTGGTGAACGCACGGATGGGAGGCAATCTGAACGATTCAACTCCCCCGGGAAAGCCATCAAAGCCAGAAAGGGAATCGTGTAGCAAGGGCGACCGGTTCCCGGGCATGTCAAACAAGACAGGATGGCGGCGCGAACTACGCATTATTCAAGACTGCCTGCCACAGGAAGAATCCCTTCATGGCTCCCCAGACGATCATCAGCAGGATGATCGGCAGGGACCATCCCGTTGCTGCCAGCATGCATAATCGCAATGCCCGCCACAGGGGCATGGATGGATGGTTGCGCCGTAACAGGAAAGATACGATGGGCACGTGCAGCAGTATCAGGAGAGCCGGCAGGTAAGTCAGACTGCCGTAAACCACTACCAGTATCAGCATCAAGGTGCCAAAGCCTGAATGATCCGTCTGCATTCCGATAATGATCACGGCGATG
Organism: uncultured Rhizobiaceae bacterium; assembly: GCA_964574205.1. Taxonomy (GTDB): domain Bacteria; phylum Pseudomonadota; class Alphaproteobacteria; order Rhizobiales; family Aestuariivirgaceae; genus Thermopetrobacter. Next base: position 436 of record CAZNLW010000023.1, read on the forward strand.
GTGGCAACCGTGATGATCAGACTGCCGACAATCCACAAGATCAGCAGCACACCAAATTCCAGCTTGTGCCAATGGAGCCATTGCTGCATGCGGCCTGCTTGCCAAAATTGCTTCCATCGCCAGACATACCAGCCAGTCAGGAAAATGATCAGCAGCAAGGACAAGGCTGCCTTGTGCAGGCCAAATGCCCACCAATGGGCCGAAGACATGTAAAGCAGGGTGTATGACCAAGCCGTGGGCAACAATATGGCCAACATCAGGGCTTCGGCCACATCACTCAGAATCCCAGGCACTTCGGCTCTCACCTCCGCGGCAGCCGTCTTTCCAGTTTTCCTCTGTGCCATGTGTGATCAGATGGTTGTGGCAAGCTGTCCTATCACTGCGCGGGCTGAAACGTGATTTCCACACGCCGGTTCTTTGCGCGCCCCGCTGCGTATCATTGGAAGCCACAGGGCGCCTGCTGTCCAGTCCGTGTGGGATCAATCGTCTGGCATCCACTCCCAATCGGGCCAGTGCCAACGCCACGAGATGCGCTCTCAGAACAAAAGATGAAAAATGAAGATACCGCGGATCGCCCAGATCCGAAAACAAGCCCGCCACTCCCTGCATGAGACCCTCCATTCCTGATACGGCCTCATGCAGTATGAAGGATTCCAAATGCGATTCCCTGCAGGGACAGGCCGCCCATCGCCAGAATGCAGGACGATGTGTTCACGGGGCCTTTGCCTGCCCGCCATCCGTCTGAAGCAGGCGTTTCACCACCCAGCGCGTGACCCAGGCGGTCGCGATGGCGCACCTGGAACCGCGCGCCTCGGAAAAGGCCTTGTATTCCGCGGCATTCCACAGATCACAGGTGCGCCTCGTGAAGGCCTTCTGCAGATCCTCGCAGGTGGTGCCGCGGAGCTCCCTGGCAAAGGCCTCGGCCAGTTCCCCGCAGACATGGAAATTCTTCATGCCGCGGCCGGCATGCAGTCTGTCGCGGTCGCGCCCCGTGCGTGTGAACAGCACGATCAGACCGCCCGAGAGGGCGCCACAGGTGCCTTTGCCTTCCAGAGCCCCCCGCCGGAAAGACCATGCGAGGCCTTGATCGGTTCGTCCGACACACCGCCCAACAGCTCCTGCACCATGGCGAGCACACATTGAGAACAATAGCCGAATTCCAGATCGTAGTCCAGTGCCCGCCGATAGGCCTCTTCCGCCAGTGCCTCCCGTTCGGCCGGCGAACGCACGATGACTTGCCTGTGCATGCCCCCATCTCCCCGGATGACGGCTTGTGGTGCCGTGCTGCCCGTGCATCTGCACATCCACTCGTATCACATCGGAATTTGATGATATCTGTTTCCGACAGGCAACAGGACCATTGGCGCAGGTGCCCGCATCGGTCATGGAATGACAGGACGAAGAAGGAGCGGGCACCATGAGACATGACAGGCGACCACACGATGCATCCCCGGTGCTGCAGGAAGACATCGTCGCGGTCACCGAAATCGTGAAGGCACAGGATCTCGATGCCTGGCTGGCCGGACTGCTGGTGCCCGAGCCACTGCAGGTGCACCACTGGGCCATG
>CAZNLW010000023.1:2012-13376 GCA_964574205.1 uncultured Rhizobiaceae bacterium
ATGTGGGGGCTGATCACCGAGGTGCTGGCCGTGCCCTGGAAGGTTTCGGATCCCACTCTCGGTCTCATCCGCCTGCAATGGTGGATGGACGAGCTGGCCGCCGAGGTCCCCCTGCAGCATCCGCTCCATCGCCTCGTCCACGCGGCCTTGCGGAAGATGCCGCATCTGCAGGGTCCTCTGTCTGCCTTCATCGAGGCCTCAGCCGCCTGGCTGGCCGAGCCGATGAGTGAAAGGACCGCAAAGGCGTGGCTGACAGCTGCCGAGGTCTTGCCGCTGGCGTTCGCCACCTCGGCAGAGGGCAAACATGGAACCGAAGGGGGCGGAGAGCGGCTCACGGCCCTGGGGCGGGCCTGGGGGTGCGCCATGCTGTTGCGCCGGGCCCCGCATCTGCGCCGCAATGGCTTGCCCCTGCTGCGCGATCGGACCGTGGCCGTAAACCTGCTGGACAAGGGGCGCCTGGCCCTGCAGGCCGCACGGCAGACACAGGCAGGGAGGATCCGCATCCCCCGCGCGCGGCTGACACTGCTGCACGCCTTCTCTCTCTCCCCCCTGTGGTTCAAGGCGGTGGAACAGGCATATCGGACAAGCGGGCACAAGAGGGCAGGGATTCCTTTTCCGCCCCTTGTCCCTCCTTCTCAGGCTGCACGCCAATGGCGGCTGCTGCGGCTGCGTATTGCAGGGCGGCTGGTCTGACAGCCTTTTGACAACGCCGCGGCCCGAGGCAGAGAGCCGCCTTTCCTTCGGCAGCTGTCGCCAGGAACGGACCCGTTTTCCGGCCACTCCGCACTCCCGTGAAATCGGGCGAAAGACAATATGCAGCACTGCGGATGAAGCCTCTTGAATGGCAGGCCATTTGCCTGTATCACCGCCCGCGGAGAGGTGGCCGAGTGGTCGAAGGCGCTCCCCTGCTAAGGGAGTAGGCGGGCAAACCCCGCCTCGTGGGTTCGAATCCCATCCTCTCCGCCAGCTCGTTCGATGTGTCTTCGATGTCCGGCTTCTGTCCGGCACCATTCATCAGCTGACCGGACATTCCGACCATGACCACGCTGGGCCACAATTCCCGCGATGTCACCGTCCGGGTCGAGGTGCGGGTATTCAACAGCGTGGCCATGGCCATGGGAACCGGCAAGGCCGTGCATCACTTGGAGTTGCCGGCCGGCAGCACCATCGCCGATGTGGTGGAACGCCTGCGCATTCCGCTGGACAAGGTCTTTCTCGTTCTGCGCAATGGCAAGGATGTCACGCCCACCTTGCACGGGCCGCTGAACGTGGAAGAATTCCTGGAGGATGGCGACGTGATCGCCTTTTCCGGCCCCGTGCCCTACAGTGCGGGCTATGGTGCCCCGGTGGTGTGATCGGCATGTCGTGGTGCGGGGCAGGACGTGACGAAGCCGTGGAAGGAGCGGACAGGGCAGGGGGCATGGCAGGACGGGAGAAGGCAGACCATGGTGACTGTCCATGACGGGCGCAGGCCACGGCATCCGGAAAAGGCACACCGGCCCGACAATCCGGTAAGGCGCAAGCCGGCATGGATTCGCGTGCGGGCACCGGTCTCGCGCCAGTTCATGGAGACGCGGCGCATCGTCCGCGAGGGCAGGCTCGCCACCGTGTGCGAAGAGGCGGCCTGCCCCAACATCGGCGAGTGCTGGGAACGGCGCCATGCCACCTTCATGATCCTGGGTGAGATCTGCACCCGTGCCTGCGCCTTCTGCAACGTGGCCACCGGCCTGCCGGCACCGCCCGATCCCGGCGAGCCCGCGCGCGTGGCCGAAGCCGTCGTGCGCATGCAGCTGAGACATGCGGTGATCACGTCCGTGGATCGGGACGACCTTGCAGATGGCGGCGCCGGGCAGTTTGCGGCCGTCATTCGCGCCATTCGGGAGCGTTCGCCGGGTACCAGCATCGAGGTGCTGGTGCCCGATTTCCGCAACAAGGATGGCGCACTGGAAACCGTTCTGGAAGAGCCGCCGGATGTCTTCAACCACAACCTGGAAACGGTGCCGGGGCTCTATCCGCGCATCCGTCCGGGCGCACGCTACTATCACTCCCTGCGCCTGCTGGAACGGGCCAAGGCGCTGCGCCCGGAGGTCTTCACCAAGTCCGGCCTCATGGTGGGCCTTGGCGAGACGCGCGAGCAGGTGATGCAGGTGCTGGATGACATGCGCTGTGCGGGGGTGGATTTCGTCACCATCGGCCAGTATCTGCAGCCCACGCCCAAGCACGCGCCCGTCGAGCGGTTCTGGACACCGGAGGAATTCGAGGATCTGAAGGCGGCCGCCCGCGCCAAGGGGTTTCTCATGGTGGCGGCCTCGCCCCTGACCCGTTCCTCGCACAATGCCGACGCCGACTTCGAGGAACTGCGACAGAGGGCGACCCCCCGTCGAACAGCCACGTGACCCCTGACCGGCCAATGGCATGACCGTCGCCGGCAGCCGGAGAAATGACTGCGGACGGGGAGGGCAACACCATTCTCAGCTGGTCGTGGCCGAGGCGCGGCGGGCGAGGAGGCCCTTCAGTGCCTTCACGATCCCCCAGCCCACGAGGCAGGCGATGCCCAACTGCCAGAACGGCACGAGGATGAACTCGAACTTCCTTGGATCACCAAAGTTGATGGAAGGCGCCGCGCCCAGCAGGGCCCCCATGCCCTGTGCCGCGAGGAAGAAGATGCCGATGGCCAGGGTGATGCCGGCCGCCTTCGGGGCCCAGCGTGCGCGCATCTCGCCGCCGGCCAGCACAAGTGCGATGGCGGCAATGAAGGCGATCAACGCCAGCCAGACCAGCGGCTTCATGGCAGGCATCATGAGGGTCATGATGTCGATGAGCGTGCTTTTCACTCCGGCCATGGTGATTCTCCTTCCTCCCTTGTTGCCCTTGCATCCTTCCCGGCCAGGTGGACGGCGCCGGCCGGCAAGGCTGTCGTGCATCGGCGACAGGCTGCCCGATGCCATTGGGACCGCCGCCTGCCGCATTGACGCCATGCCTGAATGCGATTGTCCCGTCACGCACCGGCGACAAGGGCAGGCAACGCAGCGCCAGCATGAGGAACAGGATAGCGGGCTGCCCCGCACATGTGCAACCATGGCATGAAAGGGCAGGAAAGGCCTGGGGGCATGCGGTGCACTGATGGCGGGCGCCGGGCACCGGCTTGACCGGCTCACCGGCTTTTGTCTGGATCCGGGGGGCCTGCGGTTGCTATAGCCAGTTTCGGGAACGGAAGCACAGGACAGGCATCGGCACATGCCCATGCAATTCAGCAGACGCGATCTTCTCGGCTACCTGGGCGCCGGCACGGCAAGCCTTCTGATGTTCGACGGCAAGGGCGGGCCGCCGGCGCGGGCGCGGAGTGCGCTGACCAATTTCAATCGCCGGCCCCAGGCCTTCACGGTGACGAAGGTGATCACCGATCCCGACGAAGCCTGGCCCATGATCACGGCCACAAGTCCGCGGTTGATGGAAGAGGCCATTGCCCGCTACGACCTCATCTCGCGCCAGGGTGGCTGGCCCACGGTGCCACGCCGCCTGATCGCCGGCACCAAGCACAAGGCCGTGCGTTTTCTCCGCCGCCGGCTGGCCATGGAGGGGTATCTGCCGGCCGAGGCCGTCTCTTCACGGCGCTATGACCGGCAGGTGGCGGCCGCCGTCTTCCGTTTTCAGAAGAACATGGGGCTTCGGCCCACCGGCCATGTCGACCGGCCCACATTGAAGGCCCTCAACATTCCCGTCGAAGTCCGGCTGGAAACGCTTCTGGCCAACCTGCCACGGGTGGAATGGGCCATTCGCGGCGTGGCGCCGCGCTACATCATCGTCAACATCCCCGCGGCCCAGCTGGAGACGGTGGAGGAGGGGCGGGTCTATTCTCGCCACAACGTGATCGTGGGCATGCCGGACCGGCCCAGTCCGTCGCTGATCTCGCGCATCACGGAACTCAACTTCAATCCCTACTGGAACGCCCCCCTGTCCATCGTGATCAAGGACATCATCCCCAAGGCCCGCAAGGATCCCTCATTCCTCAAGCGCATGCGCATCCGCGTGTTCGACGGCTTCGGCGGCCCGGAAGTGGATCCGGCGACCATCGACTGGGACACCATCGATCCGAAGCGCTACCACTTCCGCCAGGATCCCGGCGAGGGCAATGCCATGGCCTCGGTGAAGATCAATTTCCCGAACCGCTATTCCGTGTATCTGCATGATACGCCCACGCCGCAGCTGTTCACGGAAAGCGCCCGCTACTTTTCCTCGGGCTGCGTACGGGTGGAAAAGGTGCACATCCTCACCGAGTGGATCCTGCGCGATACACCGGGATGGGACCGGGAGCAGATCGAACGGGTGGTGCGCACCCGGGAACGCGTGGATGTCAGGGTGGTCAATCCCCCCTCGCTGATCATCGCCTATCTCACGGCCTGGGTCACCGGCGATGGTTTTGCGCATTTTCGCGAGGACATCTATCGGCTGGATGGCACAGGCTTCGTGCATGGCCAGCCGCAGCCGGTGACCGACGTGGCCGGCGTGCCGGGTTGACGGCCATGGCCGGGGGCGACAGGGAGCGGTGATGCAGGAGACCGGCCGGGCTGGATACGGACGGCAAGGATGAACGAAACCTTTCCGGTTCCTGAAATGTTTGTCATGAATCGCTTTTAACGGGCTTGCTCACGACTTTTCACGATATCGTGAACACGCTACAACGGAGCGGCAGCCGGGATTGACAGGGATCAAGGTGTGTATGGCACCTGCGCGCACAGGATGATCGACAGGATCATCAACGGCAGGATCGGCCCGGTCGGGGCAGGCAGGCTGCAGACGGCTCGAGCCGGATGGACTTTCACCGGCAGGCAGGGCGTTCGTGAGTGCCGACACGGCAGACAGGGCAGGGCGGGCCGCTTGATTGTGACGAGGCCGGAACGACATGGCTTCAAGCAGCCTTGAACGAAACCGGCCGCCGCAAGGTATGTCAGGATGACGGGGAAGGGCCCATGAGCACGATCGACTACAAGGCAATCTTCCGCAAGGCCATCGAGGATCTGCACAGGGAGGGACGCTATCGCTATTTTGCCCAGCTGCGCCGCAAGTGTGGCCGCTTTCCGAGGGCCGATTATTACGACGGCAAGGGCAACGTGAAGGAGGTCACCGTCTGGTGCTCCAACGACTATCTCGGCATGGCCCAGCATCCCAAGGTGCTGCAGGCCATGCACGCGGCGATCGATGACACGGGCGCCGGTGCCGGCGGCACGCGCAACATCGCGGGCACTTCCTGGTATCACGTGCAGCTGGAGAAGGAGCTGGCGGATCTGCACGGCAAGGAAGCGGCCCTGCTGTTCAATTCCGGCTACATGGCCAACCAGGCCACGCTCTCCACTCTGGCGAAGCTGCTTCCGGGCCTGATCACCTTTTCCGATCAGCTCAATCATGCCTCCATGATCGAAGGCATCCGCCATGGGCGTGGCGACAAGGTAATCTTCAGACACAACGATCTTGAGGATCTGGAGGAGAAACTGAAGGCCGTGCCGCTGGATCGACCGAAGGTGATCGCCTTCGAATCCGTCTATTCCATGGACGGCGACATTGCGCCCATCGAGAAGATCTGCGACCTTGCCGACAGGTACAATGCGCTCACCTATATCGACGAGGTGCATGCCGTGGGCATGTATGGCCCGCGGGGCGGGGGCGTGGCCGAGCGCGACGGCGTCATGGACCGCATCGACATCATCGAGGGCACGCTGGCCAAGGCCTTCGGCATCATGGGAGGCTACATCGCCGCGGATGCGGACATCTGCGACGCCATCCGTTCCTATGCCTCGGGCTTCATCTTCACGACCTCGCTGTCGCCGGTGCTGGCGGCGGGGGCCCTCGCTTCGGTGCGGCACCTGAAGGAATCGTCCGAGGAACGCGAGCTGCAACAGAAACATGCGCAGATGCTGCGCGAGAGGCTGCTGGCGCGCAATCTGCCGGTCATCGTCACGCCCAGCCACATCGTGCCCGTGATGATCGGCGATGCGGTGCGCTGCAAGCAGCTCACCGATGCGCTACTGGAGGACTACGACATCTACGTGCAGCCCATCAACTATCCCACCGTGCCGCGCGGCACCGAGCGCATCCGCTTGACCCCCGGCCCCATGCACACCGAACCGGAGATCGACCGCATGGTGGCGGCGCTGGATGCACTGTGGACGCGGCTGGACCTGCCGCGCACGGGACCCATCCGGCAGGCGGCGGAATAGGGCGGGTTTCGCCAAATCCTTTCCACTTTTCAGGCATGAATTCCGCATGATGGTGGAGAACGCGGGCGCGGGCTTGTTGCCCCGCCCGTTTTGCTTTACCCAAGGGCGCGACCGGCAATCATGGGCACGGCGGCAAGGGCGCCCTGTCCACGCCGCCCACAGGATTTCAGGGATGTGCAGCCGATGAACGACTTTGTCCGCCCCGGGTTTTTCAGCGCGCCCCTGGCCGAGGCCGATGCCGAGGTCATGGCTGCGATCAATGACGAACTGACCCGCCAGCAGAACGAGATCGAGCTCATCGCCTCGGAGAACATCGTCTCCCGCGCCGTGTTGCAGGCCCAGGGCTCGGTGATGACCAACAAGTATGCCGAAGGCTATCCGGGGCGGCGCTACTATGGGGGCTGCCAGCATGTGGACGTGGCCGAGCGGCTGGCCATCGAACGCGCCCGAAAGCTTTTCGGTGCCGAATTCGCCAACGTCCAGCCCAACTCCGGCTCGCAGGCCAATCAGGGCGTCTTCCTGGCGCTGCTGCAGCCGGGCGAGACGATCATGGGCCTGTCGCTGGCCTGTGGCGGCCATCTCACCCACGGCTCGCCGGTCAATCTCTCCGGCAAGTGGTTCAACGTGGTGGCCTACGGGCTGGAAGAGGGCACGGATCTCATCGATTATGACGAAGTGGCGCGCCTGGCCGAGGCGCACAGGCCGAAACTCATCATCGCCGGGGGATCGGCCTATCCGCGCATCATCGACTTTGCCCGTTTCCGTGAGATCGCCGATTCCGTCGGGGCTTACCTGATGGTGGACATGGCCCACTTCGCGGGGCTTGTGGCCGGTGGCGTGCATCCCAATCCCCTGGAGCATGCCCATGTGGTGACCACCACCACGCACAAGACCCTGCGCGGCCCGCGCGGCGGCATGATCCTCACCAATGACCCGGATCTGGCCAGGAAGATCAATTCCGCCATCTTCCCCGGCCTGCAGGGCGGGCCGCTGATGCACGTGATCGCGGCCAAGGCCGTGGCTTTCGGCGAGGCCTTGCGGCCGGAATTCCGCACCTATGCCCGGGCCGTCGTGGACAATGCCCGGGTGCTGGCCGAGACGCTGAAGGCCGGCGGGCTGGACATCGTTTCCGGCGGCACGGACACGCATGTGGTCCTGGTGGACCTGCGGCCGCTGGGACTGACGGGCAAGGCGGCGGAAGCGGCCCTGGGTCGCGCCAACATCACCTGCAACAAGAACGCCGTGCCCAACGACCCGCAGAAGCCCTTTGTCACTTCCGGCATTCGCCTCGGCTCGCCGGCCGCCACCACCCGCGGCTTTGGCACCGCCGAGTTCCGCCAGACGGCCGAACTGATCCTGGAGGTGCTGAAGGGCCTGGCCGCCAATGGCGAGGAGGGCAATGCCGAGGTGGAGGCGCGCGTGAAGGAGAAGGTGTTGGCTCTCACCCGGCGCTTTCCCATTTACGAGGCCGGCCTGTGCTGAACGTCTGGCGCCGCGGAACAGGCGCTGCCGGCTACGCGAGAGAAACTGAACGCATCCAGTGGGATTGCGGACCATGCGCTGTCCGTTCTGTGCCTATGCCAACACACAGGTGAAGGATTCGCGGCCGGCAGAGGACGGCACTGCCATCCGGCGCCGTCGCCACTGTCCACAATGTGGCGGGCGGTTTACCACCTACGAGCGCGTGCAGCTGCGCGAACTGGTGGTGATCAAGCGCTCGGGCCGGCGCGTGCCTTTCGACCGCGACAAGCTGGCCCGCTCGGTGCACATCGCGTTGCGCAAGCGTGACGTGGACCCCGACAAGGTGGAGCAGATGATCTCCGGCATCGTGCGCCGGCTGGAAAGCCTGGGCGAGCCGGAAGTGCCCTCCGAGGTCATCGGCGAGATGGTCATGGAAGGCCTGCGCCAGCTGGATGATGTGGCTTTCGTGCGCTATGCCTCCGTCTATCGCAACTTCCGCGAGGCGTCCGATTTCTGCGAATTCCTGGCCACCCTGACCGAGCGCGCGGCCGGCGATGCGGTGGCTGCGGCAGACGGTGATGATGCAGGGCCGGAAGCGGATCATGCGGCCGCTATCGGGAAGAGACAGGGGCGAACGTGAGTGTCATCGGTGTGTGAGGCATCCCCGGAGCGATGAACAGCGACGACCGGACAGCAGACCATGGGGAGAGGCTGGCCTGTGCCCTGACGGGCAGTGCGCAGGACACGCACACCTGGCACATGGATCACGCCGTGCGCATCTCCCGCCGCGCGTTGGGAGATACGGCCGAAAATCCGCCTGTGGGCTGCGTGATCGTGAAGGAGGGCAGGGTCGCGGGCACCGGTCACACCGGCTGCGGTGGCCGCCCCCATGCCGAGACTCAGGCCCTGGCCATGGCCGGCGCGGCCGCCCGCGGCGCGGATGTCTACGTGACGCTTGAGCCCTGTGCGCATCATGGGCGCACGCCCCCCTGTGCGGAAGCCCTGGCGGAGGCCGGCGTGGCCCGGGTCTTCATTGCCATGAAGGATCCGGATGCACGGGTGGCCGGCCGTGGCATCGAGGTCCTGAAACGTGCCGGCATCGAGGTGCACGTGGGGCTGCTGGCCGAAAGGGCGGAAGAGGTGCTCGCCGGCTATCTCGCACGCAAGCGGAGAGGTCGGCCCCGGGTGACCCTCAAGCTCGCGGTCTCCCGTGACGGCTTCATTGCCGCCAGACCGGGTGTGCCCACGGCCATCACCGGCGAGCTGGCGCGGCGGCGGGCCCACCTGATGCGTGCACAGGCCGATGCCATTCTCGTGGGCGTGCAGACGGTGATCGCCGATGATCCCCTGCTTACCTGTCGCCTGCCCGGGCTGGCGCGGCGTTCGCCGGTGCGTGTGGTGCTGGACTCGCGCCTGCGCATCCCGAAGGGGGCCCGCCTCCTGCAGACGCCGCAGGCCGCCCCCACATGGATCGCCACCACCATGGCCGGACGCGCGCAGGCGCGTGCGATCGTGGCAGACGTGCCGCATGTGCGCATCCTGGCCCTGCCACATGATGCCAAGGGCCGGGTGGATCTGCCGGCGCTCGTGAAACGCCTGGCCGAAGAGGGCATCTCCAACCTGCTGGTGGAGGGCGGGGCAGAGGTGGCCCGCAGTTTCGTGGAAGCCGATCTGGTGGATGCCGTGGCCCTCTTCGTCGCCAGGGACAGGGTCCTGGGCGGCGGCGTGCCGGCACTGGCCGGACTGCCGCTTGCCCGGATCACGGAGGTTCCCTTCGCGCTGCGCGAGGAATTGCCGCTTGGCAGCGATATCCTGCGCCTGTATGAACGGAAGCCGTCCGCCACTCCCTGACGGAACCGGCCTCCTGAAGCCTCTGCCTGGAAGGACGCATGTTTCCGGAGATCGGTCCCCGTCCCCACGGCTGGCGGCCAGTATCGCGTCTTCTTCGGAGAGGGGCCATGTTCACCGGCATCATCAGCGACGTGGCGGAGGTGATCGCACGTGCGGATTCGGGGGGAGAAGCGCGCTTCCGGTTCGCCTCCCGGCAGGATCCGGCCACGGTGGACATCGGCGCCTCCATCGCCCATGACGGTGTCTGCCTCACGGTCGTTGACCGCGGACCTCTTGAAGACGGGCGCATGTGGCACGACATCGTGGCCTCGGCCGAAACCCTTGCACGGACCACCATGGGTGACTGGCAGCCCGGCCGGCGCGTGAACCTGGAACGGGCCCTGAAGGTGGGTGACGAACTGGGCGGGCACATCGTTTCCGGCCATGTGGACGGTCTGGCCGAGATCGTCGCCATCGAGCCGGTGGACGATTCGCGACGCTTCACATTCCGCCTGCCGCAGGATCTGGCCCGTTACGTGGCTCCCAAGGGCTCCATTGCGCTCAACGGCACGTCGCTCACGGTCAACGCGGTGAAGGGCTGCACATTCACCGTGAACCTCATTCCCCATACCCTGGCGGTGACCACCTGGAGCGAGGCAAGGGTGGCCGACAAGGTGAACGTGGAGGTGGACATGCTGGCCCGTTACGTGGCCAGGCTGAGCACCTTCACCAGTTGCGATGAAGATTGAAGTTTTGCAATTTTCACATTGAAATGAAAGGAAAGATCATGCGTGTTCTCATTGTCGAAGGGCGCTTTTACGATGACCTTCTGGACGAGCTGGAGGCCGGGGCCGTGGCCTATCTCGAGGCCGAGGGCATCGATCACGAGATCGTGCACGTGCCCGGCGCGCTGGAGATTCCCGGGGCCATTGCCATGGCGGAGCAGGCGCACCAGGTCTCCGTGCTCATGAGCGAGGAGATGGAGAAGGAGCCGGGCCCGCCACGCTATGATGCCTATGTGGCGCTGGGGGTGGTGATCCGGGGCGAGACGCATCACTTCGAGATCGTGGCCGGGGAATCCGCCCGCGGGCTCATGGAACTCACTCTTCAGGGCGTGGCCGTCGGCAATGGCATTCTCACCGTGGAGAACCGCGAGCAGGCCTGGGAGCGGGCGGCACGCGACCGCCGCAACAAGGGCGCGGATGCAGCCCGGGCCGCCGTGGTCATGGCCCGGCTGAAGGACCGGTTCCTGCGCGAAAGCCTGGAAACGTGAGTGGAGTCATGGCGGAAAGGGCCGGAAAACGGGCTGTGCGGGACAAGGGCGGACAGAAAGGGCAGGGGCCTTCCACACGGCCCCGCCGTCTCTCGCCACGCTTGCTGGCGCGCAAGAGTGCCCGGCTGGGCGCGGTGCAGGCCCTCTATCAGATGGACGTGGGAGGAGCGGTCCTATCCGACGTTCTGGCCGAGTTTGCCACGCGTCGCATAGGCGAGCGCTTCGATGATGGCGAGTGTGGCCAGCCGGACCTGGCGCTGCTCGAGGATATCGTGCGCGGCGTGGTGCGCGAGCAGGTGACCATCGACCGGGCCGTGAATCGCCATCTCGTGGAGGGCTGGAAGCTGCCCCGGCTCGATGCCACGGTGCGCGCCATCCTGCGCGCCGGTGGCTATGAGCTCATGTTCCGCGAGGACATACCGCCGCGGGTGACCATCAGCGAGTATGTGGACGTGGCCCGTGCCTTCTTCGACGATGGTGACGAGCCCCGTTTCGTCAACGGCGTGCTGGATGCGCTTGCCCGCGAAAGGCGTGCTGACGAGTTGCATGCCTGAGTCCGGCTCACCTCTTCCCTTTCGTCGGCGT
>CAZNLW010000023.1:13476-20466 GCA_964574205.1 uncultured Rhizobiaceae bacterium
GTGTCACGCTGCACGGCAGCGTGCGGGGGGACCGGGGGGAAGCGAATCACGTCAGCCAGTGGGGAGGGAGGTGCCATGTTCCCGCCAGCCATCCGCAGGGCCGCGTGGCGGCCTGTCCACGCCATGATCCCGGCCCATGTCCTGATCGGAATCGCCTTGGGTGCTGCCACCGTTGGCAGTCCGGCAGCCCGGGCCGGAGAGGTGGCCGCACTGGCCATCCGGGCGGAGCGGCTCCTTGCCGCCGGCAAGGGCCCGGAGGCCTATGCCGCCATGCGTGCGGCCACCCTGGCCATCTGAGAGAAGATCCCCCTTGCCGTGCGTCGGGCCGTGTTCGTGCGCAAGCCCGCTGGCGGCTATGGCATCTTCAATCCGCGCGAGCCGGTCTTCAGGCCGGGCGAGAAGCTGCTCGTCTACATGGAACCCATCGGTTACGGCTTTCGGGAAGCGGCCCGGGGCGTCTGGGGTTTCCAGCTCACCGTGGACCTGGAAATCGCCACGGCAGACGGCCGCATCCTGGGCGGGCAGAAGGCCTTTGCGAAATTTCCGATCACCTCACGGCAGAAGAACATGGAGTTCTTCATGTCGTTGGAGCTGGATCTCGGCAAGGCGCCACCCGGCCAATATCTGCTGGTGCTCACGGTGCACGATGACGTGAGGAAGCAGAGCACGAAGGTGGAGATGCCCTTCGCGTTCCGCCAGTGATCCGGCCCGACCAGCCGCACCAGGACACGGGAATGGAGACCCGGTTGCCGGAAACCGGAAGGCCCCTGGTCTCTGGGGGCCGGCGAGCACGCTCCATGCCGAAAGACGCGCCTTTCAGCGCACGGCCTCGCGCAGAATCTTGCGGGTTTCCGCCATTGACATGGGCGAGCGGCCCGTCTGGCTGATGATTCCGGCCGCTGCCTTCACCAATGCAGCCGTCTCCCGGGCCTCGCGGCCATCGGGCAGGCTGCGGTTGAAGGCCGTGCCCGTGCATACATGCCCGCCGGCCAGCACCGCCTTGAAGATCACCGCCGCCTCGTCCCTGCCATGCGTGCACACGGCCCAGGTGACAGGCTGGTGATCCAGCTTCGCGGTGAAGGCATCGAGCGCATCGGCCGTGTTCTCGCTGCCTGGCGCCTCCGCTCCCAGCTCGAAGAGAAGGAAGGGGCGACGAAAGGGAATGTAGTCCATGGCCCGCATGCGCACGAAGAAGGCCACGTCCTCCGGCTTTCCGAGCAGGAAGAGAGGCGTGATCTCCATGACCTTGAGCCAGCGGAAGAAACCGCGAGCCTTCTTGAGGGCCTCGTCGCCCTCGTCCGGCATCAGCCGGCGCACGTCCACGATCACGGCCGGCGGTCGCGTGGCGCGGATGAACTTCTGCGGTGCGTCTGGCCCCAGCGCGGTGCTCGTGGCCGGCAGGACAGGGGTGAGCGCATCGCCTGTTGCCTCGTCCAGCGCCGCCAGAGCGGCCGCTGCGGCTTCCGCATCGGGCAGGCCGTCCTTGCCCGCGGCCGGCAGAGCCAGACGCAGCAGCGTGGCGCCGGCATCGACACAGGCCTTCGCCTGACTGGCAATGTCCGCAACCTCCCCGGCGGGGGCCGCCATGATCACGATTGCATTGTCCATCGTTCCGATCGTCCTCGCTCCCGACTTGCCAGCGCGGCCCGGATGGCCCACATTCGAGCCCGGCAGGGCTGGGTCGGCCGGGCGGCATCAGGCCATGGACCGACCGCGCGAAGAGAGGGAATCGGAGAGGTGAAGATCATCATCTGCGGCGCTGGTCAAGTGGGTCGCGGCATAGCCGAGCGGCTGGCGGCCGAGGACAATGCGGTGACGGTGATCGACACCTCGCCGGAGCTGGTACGCACCATCTCCGACGAGCTGGACGTGCAGGGCATCGTCGGCCACGGCGCCCATCCGGACGTGCTCGAGCAGGCCGGGGCGGAAGAGGCCGACATGATCATCGCCGTGACCTACACCGACGAGGTGAACATGATGGCCTGCGAGGTGGCGCATGCCATTTTCAACACGCCCACCAAGATTGCCCGGGTGCGGCACCAATCCTATCTCGAACCTCGATACCAGCGGCTGTTCTCACGCGAGAACACGGCCATCGACACGGTGATCTCGCCGGAGATCACCGTGGGCGAGATGGTGCTCCGGCGTCTGGCGCTGCCGGGAGCACAGGAGGCCGTGCCCTTTGCCGGGGAACGGGTGATCGCGCTCGGCATGCAGCTGGACGAGGACTGCCCGCTGCTGGATACGCCGCTGGTGCAGCTGGCCGACCTGTTTCCGGATCTGAAGGCCGTGGTGGTGGGCATCTGGCGCAATGGCGAGGTGCTCATTCCCCATGGCGACACGGAGATGCAGGCGGGCGATTTCATCTTCGTCATTGCCGAACGGGACAATGCCCGGCGCGTGCTCGCCCTGTTCGGCCACGATGACCCGCCGGCAGAGAACATCATCATTGCGGGAGGCGGCAATATCGGCCTATTCGTGGCGCAGAAGCTGGAGGAGACCAGCCCGGGCGCCCACATCCGCATCATCGAGAGCAATCGTGAACGGGCCGAGACCATAGCCGACATGCTGCGGCGCAGCATCGTGCTGCATGGCTCCGCACTGGATTCGGAGATCCTGCGCGAGGCGGACGTGGAGCGTGCGGATGTGTTCATCGCCCTGACCAACGACGACAAGGTGAACCTGCTCTCGTCACTGCTGGCGCGCCGCGAGGGAGCGGCGCATACCATGAGCCTGATCGCCACGCTCAAGGCCTCGCCCCTGGCCGAGCCGCTGGGGCTCGATTCCTGGATCGATCCCCGTGCGGCCACCGTGTCGGAGATCCTGCGGCATGTGCGGCAGGGACGCATCCGGGGCGTCTATCCGGTCTTCGACGGCGCGGCGGAGATCGTGGAGGCCAAGGCCCTCGAAACCTCGCCCCTGGTCGGCAAGACGTTGAAGGAAGCACCGATTCCCGAAGGCATTCGCATCGGCGCGGTCGTGCGTGGCGAGGAGGTGCTCATGGCGACGGGGGATCTGGAAATCCGCGCCGGCGATACCGTGGTGCTGCTGGCCGCGGGGCAGGCTGCCGGCGAGATCCAGCATCTCTTTCGTGTGTCTCTTGAATATTTCTGAGGAGCCGCAGGGAACCAACAAGAAACATGATGGCAATCCCTTGCAACAGGGACAATCCCTGGTGATCAGGAGCGGCCCCTTTCTGAGGATCCGGGTGCGCCTCCCCGGCAGCGGGAACAGGGCAGGGCACAGGGCATGGAAACACGGTTCATCACCTTCGAGGGCGGCGAGGGCAGTGGCAAGACCACGCAGGTGAAACGTCTGGCGGCACGCCTGAGAGAGACCGGCCATGAGGTGATCACCACGCGCGAGCCCGGCGGCACGGAAATGGCCGAGCGCATCCGGGCATTGCTGGTCACGGGCGAGATCGATGCGCTGTCCTCCACGGCCGAGGCCCTGCTCAACTATGCGGCTCGTGACGATCACCTTCGTCGCTTGATCCGCCCGGCCCTGGCGGCCGGCAAGGTGGTCATTTCCGATCGCTTCATGGACTCCACGCGAGCCTACCAGGCACTGGCCGGCACCTGCCCGATGGCCCTCGTGGACGCCATGGAAACCCACGTGGTGGGTGACACGCGCCCGGGGCTCACCCTGATCCTGGACATCGAGCCCGAGATCGGCCTGGCCCGCGCCCACCGCCGGCTGGCCGGATCGGGAGACCGTCAGGCGGACAAGGGGAATGCGGAAAGCCGCTTCGAGCGTTTCGGGCTGGACTTCCATCGCCGGCTGCGCGAAGCCTATCTCGCGATCGCGCAGGCGGAGCCGGAACGTTGCGTCGTCGTTGACGCCGCCCGGGATCCGGATGTCGTGGCGGCCGAGATCTGGCGCGTGGTGCAGGCGCGGCTGGCAGGCGACAGGGCACGAGAGGTCTGACAGGGCGTATCAGGCGATCGCCTTTCTGCCGGAGAGAAGGCAACCATGGCGAGAAGCAGGGAGAAAAGCCGCGGAACGAACTGGCCAGCGCCGGCCGAAAACCCTCATCTGGTGGGCCATGTGACGGCAGAACGGCGATTCATGGCCGCACTCGGAGAAGGGCGGCTTCATCATGCCTGGCTGCTCACGGGGCCACAAGGCGTGGGCAAGGCCACGCTGGCCTGGCGCCTGGCGCGGCACGTGCTGGCCCATGGGCCCACCCTGCCCGCCGGTGCGGAGGACCTCTTCCTGCCCGCCGATCATCCCGTGTTTCGCCGGGTGGCCACGGGCAGCCATCCCGACCTGCGGGTGCTGACACGGCGCAAGGATCCGAAGACCGGCCGGCCAAGGGCCGCCATTGGCGTGGACGACGTGCGCGAGATCCTGCAGTTCGCGGCCATGACGGCGGCAGAAGCCGACTGGCGAGTCATCATCATCGATGCCGCGGACGATCTCAATACGGCTGCCGCCAATGCCCTGCTCAAGACGCTGGAGGAGCCACCGCCGGCGACGCTGTTCCTGCTCGTCTCGCATGCCCCGGGGCGGTTGCTGCCGACCATCCGCTCGCGTTGCCTGCAACTGGCCCTGGAGCCGCTGGAGGATACGCAGGTGCGCGAGGCCCTGGCCCTGGTCACCGAGAACACGGACGTGGACCGCGAGCGGCTGGAGGCGGTTGTGCCTCACGCCGGCGGCAGCCCGGGGCGGGCCCTGGCCCTGGCGGCGACAGAGGCCGGACGCCTCTTCGGTGCGCTCATGGACATTCTCTCGGCCGGACCGCAGGCGGATCCGCTGCGCCTGCATGCCATCGCCCAGACCCTGGCCCCGGCGCCCATGCTGGAGGACTGGCAGCTGTTCATGGATGTGCTGATGGACTGGCTGCGCCATCGTGCCACGCACGTGGCGCAGAAGGGCCATGCCCGTGAGGCCCACGCCATCGCCGAAGCCGAAACGGCAATCCGCCAGCGCATGGCGCAGGTGGAAACGCTCAACCTGGACCGTGGCCTCTTTCTTGCCGAGACCTTCAGCCGGCTCGGACGCCTCATCCGCTGTCCCGGCTGCCTGGAGACCTGATCATGTTTCTGTGCGAGGCAGGACCTGGACAGAGCAGGGCAGGGAATTACGGGCAACTGTCATCTTGAAAAGGCCATCCCGGCGGGCCACAAAGACGCCGGAGGCGTGCGGCCCAAATCGGGGGGAAGCGAGGATCGTGAACGGCAACAAGCGCGTTCCGGCCATTCGCCGCACTGGCCGGTCAGGCAGGAATCAGCCCAAGGGAGCAGTCTGGGGCCATGAACGAGAGCAAGGGCAAGTTCTACATCACCACCGCCATTTCCTATCCCAATGGCGATCCGCACATCGGCCATGCCTACGAGGCCCTGGCCACGGATGCTCTGGCCCGCTTCAAGCGGCTGGACGGATACGACGTCTTCTTTCTCACCGGCACCGACGAGCATGGCCAGAAGATCCAGCAGACGGCGGCCAGGATGGGCATGAGTCCGAAGGAATTCGTGGACAGGATGGCGCCGAAGTTCAAGGCCATGGTGGAGGCCCTGAACTGCTCCAACGACGACTTCATCCGCACCACAGAGGAACGGCACATCCGCTCCGTGCAGGCGCTCTGGCGCCGCATGGCGGCCAACGGCGACATCTACCTTGGCACGTATGCCGGGTGGTATTCCGTGCGCGATGAGGCCTATTACTCGGAAGACGAGCTGATCGAGGGCGAGAACGGCGAGAAGCTCGCCCCCACGGGCACGCCCGTGGAATGGATGGAAGAGGAAAGCTACTTCTTCCGCCTTTCCGCCTATCAGGAGCGACTGCTGAAGTACTACGAGGCGAATCCGGAGTTCATCGGCCCGCCGGAGCGGCGCAACGAGGTGATCGCCTTCGTGAAATCCGGCCTGCAGGACCTCTCCGTCTCGCGCACCACCTTCGACTGGGGCATTCCCGTGCCCGATGCGCCGGGGCATGTGATGTATGTGTGGGTGGATGCACTCACCAACTATCTGTCTGCCTGCGGCTTTCCCGACGAAACCCACCCCCGCATGAAATACTGGCCGGCCGACGTGCACGTGATCGGCAAGGACATCGTGCGCTTTCATGCCGTCTACTGGCCGGCCTTCCTGATGTCGGCCGGGGTGGAGCTGCCGGGACGGGTCTATGGCCACGGCTTTCTGTTCAACCGCGGGCAGAAGATGTCCAAGTCCGTGGGCAATGTGGTCAGCCCCTTCGATCTGATCGAGAAATACGGCGTGGATCAGGTGCGCTACTTCTTCCTGCGCGAAGTCCCCTTCGGTCAGGATGGCAACTATTCGCACGAGGCCATCGTCAACCGCATCAATGCCGATCTGGCCAACGATCTGGGCAACCTGGCGCAGCGCTCCCTGTCCATGATCCACAGGAACTGTGATGGCCGCATCCCGGCCCCAGGTGAACTGACGGCCGCAGACGAGTCCATGCTGAAAAGGGTGGACGGGCTGCTGCCGGAGCTGAGGGAATACCACGACCGGCAGGCCCTGCACCGGGCGCTGGAGGCTATCTTCCGCGCCGTGGCGGAAGCCAACCGCTATTTCGCATCGCAGGAGCCCTGGGCCTTGAAGAAGACCGATCCGGACCGCATGAGAACGGTGCTCTATGTCACCGCCGAGTGCGTGCGCCAGTTCGGCATTCTCATTCAGCCCTACATGCCGGCATCGGGTGCCAGGATGCTGGATCTGGTAGCCGCCGGCGAAAACGAGCGCGACTTTGCGGCCCTGGGCGAGACCGGGCGGCTGCCGCCGGGACGGGCCATCGACAAGCCGCAGCCGGTGTTTCCGCGTTACGTGGAGAAGGAGGAGGGATGAGAGCCAGACGCTGGCAGGTTTCCTTCTCCGTCATTGCCGGACTTGACCCGGCAAGCCAGTGCCGAGGACACGGGTGCCTGTCGCCCTCTGGATGCCCGGGTCAAGCCCGGGCATGACGCAAGGAACGGATTATTCGGAAGCAGAAGACATGAGCCAGGAACAGCAGCAGGGCAAGCAGAAG
>CAZNLW010000024.1:0-20447 GCA_964574205.1 uncultured Rhizobiaceae bacterium
CTGAAGAAAAGGTTTTCCAGCCTGCTCGGCAGGCTGGAAAACCTTTCTTCACGTGCGACGACGAAAACACCGGAAAGGACAGAAAGGCTCTCCAGCGCGCCGGGCAGACCGGAGAGCCTTGTCTTCATGTCCGGTTGCCGAGACCATCAGGCCGCATAGGCCCGCTCCTCGGTAGCCAGCGGAGAGGTGTGCTTCACCGCCTCCAGCAACAGCAGCCCGGCCTCGTTGATGCTGTTGCGACCAATGAGCCCGGCGGCACGGGCCTGCTCCAGGGCATTCTCGAAAGCCTCGGCGGAGAGGCCGGAACGCTTCATGGCCTCCTTGATGTTGCGCGGCAGGATGCGCACCTTCTGCTCCTTCACATAGAGCGAGCCCACCTCGCGAAGGGCCTTCAGCAGGCGGTAGACGACGGGGTTCACCGGATTGCCGAAGCCTTCCGGCACCCCGGCCAGGGCCCGGTCCATGAGCTGTCCGGCCTCCGTCTCCACCACATTGCCATCGGGCAGGATGTCGATGAGCCGCCGCGTCTCCAGCTTCTCCAGCGCCCAGCGGATGCGCTCCCTTGGCAGCCTGTCGGCGAGCGCCTCAAAGACCTCGTCCACCGTCATGCCCTTGTCGGGAATGCGGTGAAACACCTCCATTTCGTAACGCGTCAGCAGCGGCAGGCGTTCCACCGTCTCCGCCAGACGCGCATAGAAGCAGCCCGATTCGGTGGCCTCCATGGAGCCCACGATCTGCTGGCTGCGCGCCTCGTCCCACCAGGCGCGGGCCGGCGCGTCAAAGGTGCGCCGCGCGATGGTGACGGCCTTCACTGCCGTGCCGGAGACATCGCGACGATTGCGTTCCTGGTCACGGCGCACCTCGTGGCCGATGTCGGTCACCTCGTAGATCGTCTCGCCCTTCTCGCCCTCGCCGGAATGGATCAGCCGCAGCGATTCGAGGGACAGCAGGGCCTCGCGCAGCTCGAAGTTGTCGTCATACCACCGGGCCAGGTCCCTGGCCTCGGCGAAGCGTTCGGCAATGAGGCGATACTTTTCGGGCATCTCCTTCAGCCGCCGGCCATAGCGCGCCAGCAGATCCTTGTATTGCGCCACCTTGCGATCGATCATCTCGCGGCGAATCGTCTCGAAGGTGGGCACATGCTCGGGATTTTGCCTGCGCTTCTCCTCGATGCGGCAGATGGTTTCCAGCACGTCGGCTTCCTCTGCCTCGATGGAGAAGGTCCACACCCGCCCCTCGTCACCGCAGCGCCACAGGCGATACACCTCCAGGGCCCACTCGCCGGCCGGCAGCAGCTCGTTCATGTCGCGCACATAGCCCAGGCTCTCCAGCTGCACCCAGGCCTCCATGTCCAGCTCGTCGCCATCGGCGCAGGCCGCCAGCAGCTTGAGAATGTCCTCGGAAAGCGCGTAGCCCTCCGTGGCAAAGCCGCCCATCTCCAGCGTCTTCTTCACTGCCTGCCCCAGCGTGGTGAAGGCATAGACATCGGAATTGGGTGCGGAATAGGCGATGAGGCGCATGCCCTCCAGCAGATGCTCCTCGTGCGAACCGGTGGACAGCCGAGCCGATTCCGCCGGGCCTTCCATGAGCTGGCGGATGTGATCGGCAAGAGAGGCGGAGATGGCGATCTCCGGATCCAGGGCCCGCCAGATGCGCAGGATGTCGCGCCCGGCCTGGGTGAGCACGGTGCGGACGCGGCCGGCCTCGTCTTTCGTCTCCTCTGCCAGCGCCCGCTCCTTCAGCGCCGCCTCGCCCAGCGGGCCCACGCGCCCCGCGCGATCGGCCGCGCGCAGCAGGGTGATGATCTCCGAGCCGATGAAGCGCCAACCCTCCGGCCACGTCTCGGGAAATGCCAGCCGGCCGGCGCGCACGAGATCGCCGATGACATTGGCCAGCTCCAGCCCGAGCGTGGTTGGCACGCGCCTCAGCGGTCCGTCGGCACGGGCCAGGCCCTGCACCTCCAGCTCCAGATAGGTTTCGCGGTCCACCTCCTCGATGTCCGTCCAGGCCTTGCCGGCCTCGGCATCCACACGCATGCGCTCCAGCGCCACGGCATGCTGCTTGGTGATGATCATGAGTCTTCTCTGCCTCCTGAAATCCGTCGAATCCGGATGAGGGAATGGTCGAAACGGTATCGGAAGGAAAGCCGGACCATGCAATCCGGGGGCTTCACGGAAACGACTTCCCCGCTTCCCGTCCTTTCAGGTGGGATTCACGATGCCAGTTTCAATGGGGGAAGGAACGAAAGACGTATGGGCAGCAGGATTGACGCCCCCCTCTCGATTTGTCATCTATCGAACTGATAGTAACGGAGCGAGACAGCGGCCGCCAACGCGACCATCGTGCCGGCCATTGGCGTCACGCGTCTGGACTGGTAACCGCAACAGCCTGCTCTCCCGAGCCGATACGCCCGAGAAAGACGACCATGACGATGAACGTGCGCACCCTGTGTCTGGGCATCCTGTCGCTGAAGGACGCCACCGGCTACGAGATCAAGAAGATGGTGGAGGAAGGCGTCTTCTCCCATTTCATCGACGCCTCCTATGGCTCCATCTATCCGGCCCTGGCGCAGATGCTGAAGGAAGGGCTGGTCACCGTGCGCAGCGAGACCCAGCCCGGGCGGCCGGAGCGCAAGATCTATTCCATCACCGGGAAAGGACGGGCCGTGCTGCAGGAGGCGCTGCATACCGATCCGGCACCGGACAAGTTCAAGAGCGAGTTTCTCTTCCAGATGCTGTTCATGGATCGCATCGATCCGCAGCACCTGGCCGTGATCTACGACGCCTACATCGAGGAGCAGGAAGCGGAGCTGAAGCGCGTGGAGGACTCCCGCAACGAGCTGCCGGACCATGCCGGTGCCCGTTTCGTCAACGACTTCGGTCGGGTGCTGCTGGGCACGGCCATCGCCTTCCTCAAGGAGAGGCGGGAGAACATCCTTGCGGCCGCCCGCGAGGCGAACCGCGAGAAGGACACACCTGCCGCCCCCGATGGCCGGACCAGCCCGGCATCACCGGCGGCGCGGGAGGGGTAAGGCCATGAAGCGCTCATATCTGTGGTCTGCAGGGGTGGCCCTGGCCGCGGTCGCCTGGCTGGCCTCCGGCCGGATCTGGCCCGCCGGCGGCAGCAAGGCGGATGACGCTGCGACCATCGAGACGACTTCCCCCGGCAGGAAAACCATCTCGTCCCGCAAGGCGCCATTCCGTGTGGAGGTGATCATCGCGCGACGGGAGGAGTGGACGCCGAAGCTATCCCTGTCCGGTCACACGGAGGCCGCACAGGTGCTCGTGGTGCGGGCACGCACGACCGGACAGGTGCTGGAAACGCCCCTCGCGGAAGGAGATCCGGTCACGGCCGGCGCCCTGCTCTGCCGGCTGGATGCAGCCGATCGCCCGGCCCGGCTGGCTGCAGCCCGTGCAGCTCTGGCCAGTGCGGCGCATGAACTGGCAGCGGGAAAACGGCTCTTTGCGGGCGGGCACATGCCGGAGTCCCGGCTGAAGCAGCTGAAGGCCCGGTACGAAGCGGCAGCGGCCCAGGTTCGCCGGCTGGAAACCGAACTGCGCTATCTTGCCATCACGAGCCCCATTCCCGGCGTGCTCTCGCGCCAGCTCGCCAGGGTGGGAGACGTGCTGGCCCCCGGCGCACCCTGTGCGGAAGTGGTGAGGCTCGATCCGATCAAGGTGGTGGCCATGGCCTCCGAACGCGAGGTGGCACGGATCCGCCCGCAAGCCGCGGCCACCGCCACGCTCGTGGACGGCACGACGCTGACAGGCCGCATCACCTACATCGCGCCCAGAGCCGACACGGCCACGCGCACCTTCCGGGTGGAAATGACCGCTCCCAATCCCGACGGACGGGCGAAGGCCGGCATGACGGCGCGGCTGTCCATTCGCCTGCCCCCACGCAAGGTGGCGCGCGTGCCGCTCTCCGCCCTGGTGCTGAACGATGCCGGGGAGGTGGGCGTGCACGTGGTGGACGAGAACAACCGCGTGCGTTTCGTGAGGCTGGAGGTCCTGAGCGAGGGACGGCAGGGCGCGCGCGTGCGCGGGCTGGCGGATGGCGCGCGGGTCATCGTCAGCGGCCAGTATTACGTGGTGCCTGGCCAGCGGGTCGAGCCCGTGCCGTTTGCGCCTTTCGGGAAGGGATGAACGCATGATTGCGGCCCTGGAAAGGATTCTGGCCCGGCGGCGGCTGGTGCTGGCGGTGCTGCTGGCCGCCCTGGCCTTCGGCATCGTCTCCTATGTCACCATCCCCAAGGAGGCGCGGCCGGACATTCAGGTGCCGGTGTTCTACATCTCCATCCCCCTGCCCGGCATTGCGCCGGAGGATGCCGAGCGCCTGCTCGTGCGCCCCATGGAGAAGGAACTGAAGGGCCTGGAGGGCCTCAAGGAACTCACTGCCGTGGCCAGCCAGGGTCATGCCGGCATCATCCTGGAGTTCGATGCCGACGTGGATCCCGACCTGGCTGCCCGCAAGGTGCGCGAGAAGGTGGACCTGGCCAAGGCCGAACTGCCGGAGGACGCCGAGGAACCGGTGATCGAGGAGGTCAACTTCTCGCTCTTTCCCTCCATCCTGGTGGCCGTCTCCGGCAACGTGCCGGAACGTGTGCTCTACCGGCATGCCCGGGAACTGGCCGATGCCCTCGAGGCCATTCCCGAGGTGCTGGAGGCGCGTCTTTCCGGCGAGCGCGAGGAGCTGGTCGAGGTTGTCATCGACGATCTGAAACTGAACAGCTACGGCCTCGCCCCGGCGGAGATCATGGCCGCGATCAGGGGCCACAACCGGCTTGTGGCCGCTGGCGCGGTGGAAGCGGCCGGCGGGCGCTTTCAGGTGAAGGTGCCAGGACTGTTTCGCTCGCTGGCCGATGTGCGCGCCGTGCCTCTGCGCACCCATGACGGTGCGGTGATCACGCTGGGCGATGTCGCCGAGATACGCCGCACGTTCAAGGACCGGAAGCAGTATGCCTTCTTCAACGGTCGCCCCTCCATCTCCATCGAGGTGGTCAAGCGCGTGGGCGCCAACATCATCGCCACCAACGACAAGGTGCGCGCCACCGCCCGCGAAGTGACACGCGACTGGCCAGAAGCCATCCACGTGGACTTCGCCTTCGATGAATCCGCCCGTATCGGCACCGTGCTGGGCTCGCTGGAAAACTCCATCATGACCGCCATCATCCTGGTCATGATCATCTGCGTGGCCGCCCTCGGCCTGCGCTCGGCCTTGCTGGTGGGGCTGGCCATTCCCACCTCCTTCATGATCGCCTTTGCCATTGCCGGCCTGCTGGGCCGCACCATGAACAACATGATGCTTTTTGGCCTGGTGCTGACGGTCGGCATGCTGGTGGACGGCGCCATTGTGATCGTCGAATATGCCGACCGCAAGATGGCCGAGGGCCTCTCCCCGCGCGAGGCCTACGTGGCGGCCGCGAGGCGCATGTTCTGGCCTGTCACCTCCTCCACCGCCACCACGCTCGCGGCCTTCCTGCCCATGCTCTTCTGGCCGGGCGTGCCGGGCAAGTTCATGTCCAACCTGCCGATCACGGTGGTCATCGTACTCTCTGCCTCACTGCTCACGGCCATGGTCTTCCTGCCCGTCGTCGGTGGGCTTTTCGCCCGCCGGCCGAAGGATACGGCCGACGTGATGGCCCGGCTCGGGCCCGGTGCACTGAACGATATCGACCACCTTCCCGGCCTCACCGGCACCTATGCCCGCACCTTGCGTCACCTCATCGCCCGGCCGGGATGGGTACTCGTGGCCGCGGCCCTGCTGCTGGGCGGCATCTTCGCCACCTATGCCCGCCACAATGCCGGCATGGAGTTCTTCGTGGACACCGAGCCGGAAAAGGCCATTGTCTACATCCGTGCCCGCGGCAACCTCTCGGCGGAGGAGAAGATGCGCCTGGTGCGCAAGGTCGAGGCCGAGGTGGCGAAGGTGAAGGGACTGAAGACCATCGCCGTGCTCTCCGGCAGCGCCGGGCCTTCGGGCCTGGGTTCCGGCACCGGGCTCGACCAGCCGAAGGATGCCATTGGCCGCATCACCGTGGAGCTGAAGCCGCTGAAGGAACGCCGGCCGGGCAGGGAAATCCTGGCCGAGATCGCCGCCCGGGCAGCTTCCGTGCCCGGCGTGATCACCGAGGTGCGCAAGTTCGAGGAAGGCCCGCCCACGGGCAAGGACATCCGCCTGCAGGTGCGCGCGCAGGATCACGCCACGGCCATCGCCGTGGCCGGCCAGGTGCGGGCACACATGGAACGGATGGGAGGGCTGAAGGACATCGAGGACGAACGGCCATTGCCCGGCATGGAGCGCGTGCTTGTCGTCGATCGTGAGGAAACGGGGCGTTACGGGGCCGATGTGGTGGCCCTGGGCGCACTGGTGCGGCTTGTCACCAACGGCGTGCTGGTGGGCACCTGGCGGCCGGACGATGCCGGTGACGAGGTGGACATTCGCGTGCGCCTGCCAGGAGACGAGCGCACGCTGGACAGGCTCTCCACCCTGCGCATCGTCACGCCGCTCGGCCTGGTGCCGGTCACCCATTTCATCCGTGAGGAGGTGCGCCCCAGGGTCGATGCCATCATCCGCAAGGACGGCAGCTATTCTGTCTACGTCAAGGCCAACGTGCAGCCGGGCGAGCGGCCGGAGATCAAAATCCGCGAACTCTCACACTGGCTGGAATCGCAAAGCTGGCCGGCGGGTGTGCGCTTCAGGTTCCGCGGTGCCGACGAGGAGCAGAAGAAGTCCGCCGCCTTTCTGAAAAAGGCCCTCATGGCCTCCGTCTTCATCATGTTCCTCATCCTGGTGGCGCAGTTCGACAGCTACTACCACGCCTTTCTCACCCTCTCCACACTGGTCATGTCGGTGGCCGGGGTGCTGCTGGGCATGCTGGTGACAGGCCAGAAGTTTTCCGTGATCATGACCGGCACCGGCATCATCGCGCTCGCCGGCATCGTGGTGAACAACGCCATCGTGCTCATCGACACCTATCATCTGAACCGCCGCCGCGGCCTGCGCGAGGCGGAAGCCGCACTGATCTCGGCCGTGCAGCGCCTGCGACCGGTGCTGCTGACGACGGTGACCACCATCTTCGGCCTGCTGCCCATGGTCTTCGAGTTCGACGTGGACTGGATCCACCGCACCGTGGGCATCGGCAACGAGATCTCCTCCTGGTGGGTGCAGCTGGCCACGGCCCTGGTCTCGGGCCTGGCCTTCGCCACCCTGCTCACGCTGGTGCTCACGCCAGTGCTCCTGGCCGCACCGGCCCGCTGGCGCAAGGCCTGGCCGCAAAGCTGCAACCGGGGTGATGATGATACCCGCGACCAGGATCCGTCATCGCGCCGGAACACACATGACTCTCCTGTCGTCTCGGGAAGCGACGCACGGCCTCCTCTTCCCGCTGCCGCCCAGTGAGACGGTCACGAAGACGAAAGCATGACGCCACCCGCCATCATCTTTGACCGAAGCGCGCAGCGAATGCGCGTTGTCTGCCCTCGTCATCTGCCGAAATGTTCGACAACGGTCTGACCTGCGTCACCTGCGACGCTTTTTGGCAGGCCCCACGAGAAACTTGCCTGAAAGGCCAGCAAGGCAGAGAGACACGCAGCGGCGTTCGGACGAGACAGCGGCCGGAAAGGGCCTTTCATTGATCATTGTCAATGAAAGAAGCAAATCGAAAGGGAAGGGATATCGGGCCGGGGCAAAAGGCTCTGGCGCGGGTCCCTGAAGAAGCTGCATGAAGCTCTTTCGTGAGCGTTTCAGGAACTGGGCGTTGGGGTTGGCGCTGTTTGCGCTGATCTTTCAGGCGCTCATTCCCTTTGCCCAGGCCATTCCGCTAGACCGGGATGGCGACAGCGGCTTCGATTCCCTGATCATCTGTACCGCCTGGGGCATCAAGGTTCTGCAGCTGACGACCGGGAAGGAGACCCCGGTCAAGCAGACCAGCGAGCAGAACTGCCCTGTCTGCTCGGTACACAATCTCAAGCTTTCCCTGCCCGGCATGGACGTGCCGGCACCAGGGCCAATCAATCACCAGCACGGCGAACGGATCCTCCCCCCGGATCAGTCTGTGCCGAATGTCGCCGCGACCGTGCTGACAGCCATTCGCGCTCCACCTGTATCTGCCTGAAATTCCAGTCTTATTCCGTGCCTTCCGTGCATTTCTCCTGACACGCGGAGTGCGTGCAAAAGTGCGGGAACGCCACCAGGGCCCGCAAGCATCGCTTGCGGGAAGGGAGGGGGCACCCGCGACGGAGGAGCATGCGAGGGATGCCGCCGAAGGGCGGCAATCGGGGGCATGTGCAGATACGGGATCATCGACGGAGCGGTCTCATGAAGAGGATTCTGCTTGCATCGGCGAGCATTGCGGCCTGCATGCTGGGGGCGGGTCTTGGCGCGGGGTATGCGCTGGCTGAAACCGAGCTGGAAGAGATCGTCGTCAAGACGAATTTCAACACCACGAACTTCGTCAATCCGGACATCCGCGTCATGGATGGCCAGGTGCTCCTGACGGCGCCGGCAAACGTCACGGTGATCGACCGGGAGCGGTTCAATCTTGATACGGTGAACTACACGAATACACGCTATGAGCTCATGCCCCGCGTGCCGGGCATGACGGACGTGCGCAACCTGCGCGTTCCCTGTGGCTGGTGCGACTATACCGTCAACCTCCAGAACGGTCTGGCCACGCGGCCACTGGGACGGGGCAATTTCAATTTCGATTCCGCCAACAACTTCGACATCGAGCGGATCGAAATCATCAAGGGACCGGCTTCGGCGCTGTATCCATCCCATGCCTTCGGTGGCGTGATCAACGTCATCACCCGGAAACCCTCCAAGACACCCACCTTGCGAATCTTCTCCGACGTCGGTTCCTGGGATCGCTACCGCTTCGGGTTCGATTTCGGCTTCACCATCGACAACGCCCACATCCAGGACTGGCAGCTGGGATCGCTGGGGCTCAAGGCCAATGCCTCCCACTACGAGCTGGACGGCTGGCGCGAATGGCGCGGCGAGGAAAAGAACACGGCGAGTGTCCGTCTGACCTGGGAGCCCAGGGCCAAAACCCGTTTCGAGACAGGTGCAGGCTGGACGAAATACTATGACGAGGATCCGGGCACGCTGACCGCGGCCCAGTGGCTGGCAGACTGGGGACAGGCACCCCGTCCCTCCACAAGCCTCACGAAGACGACGACCGTCGACGCCCGCGTCGTCCACAGCTTCGCAAACGGACACGAATTCCAGCTTCCTTATGGGTACGTGCACGAACGTTCCATCAGTCGCTGGGGCAATACGGTCAGCGACCGTCACGATCTCAAGCCCCGCTACACGGCCACATTCGACTTCTGGAAGTCGCGACTGACGACGGGTGTGGATCTTTCCCGCAGCGACACGGAACGCCTCGGACGGTCCGACACCAAGGCCACCATCGTCTCGCCCTATGCCCAGCATGAATTCTCGCCCTTTACCGGCCCTGCCCTGCTGGAGGGTGTGAAGTTCACGGCCGGTGTGCGATACGAATACACCAAGTATGATTATGCGGATTTCAACGATCCCACCAACAACGGCAAGAAGTCGTTCTCGAAGGCCACGCCACATACCGGCGTGACATGGCGTTGGCACGAGAAGAACAGCCTGTGGTTCTCCTACAGCCAGGGCTACAGTGCGCCCAGTCCGCGCCGCATGTGGCCGGATGCGGTCAGCCGCGGCGACATGTACATCGACAATCCGGACCTCAAGCCCGAAAGGGCGGAGAACTTCGAGATCGGCGCGCGCGGCAGCCTGCTGGATGATCGCATCATCTATGATGTTTCCTGGCATCACACCACGATCAGGGATTTCATCCAGAAGGAATTCGTCCGTGTCGATCCTGCCACCGGCATGGATGTCTTCCAGTATCAGAACGTGGGCAAGGTCCGGCTCAAGGGCCTCGAGGCCCAGCTGGGCCTGTGGCCGGCAAGGTGGGCGGGTGTGGAGGTGTCCTACACCTACGCCATCAACCGATATGTCAGCTACACCAATGCATCCGGCACGGTGCTGGATGGCAGGGACATGCGCAACTCCCCCAGGCACAGGCTGAATGCGCGATTCATCCTGAAGCCTGTCGAAGGCGCGAAGATCGAACTGGAGTGGGACCACATCTCTTCCTACTACATCGATGATGCCAACACGGCCACATACAACCGCCCCGATCTCTTCCATCTCTCCGGCAGCTACCGATGGAACGACCTGATCACGGTCTGGGGCCAGATCCGTAATCTTGCCGATCGAAAGTATGCCAACCGCGTGTCCGATTACGGTCGCGGACCGAGCTACAGGCCCGGCCTTCCGCGGTCATGGGCGATCGGTCTCACCCTTGCGGCGAAATTCTGACGGAGGATGCGATGACACGCGCCTTCCTGCCTCTCGCTCTGGTGGTTGCCGGCATCGGATCGGTCACGATGCCGGCGACTGCTCCCGCCATCATGGCAGACAAGGACAAGGCGGTTCCAGTCGCGACAGACGGAAGCACGCGGCCGCGCTGCCTGCCCATCGTGCAGGACTACCACTGGCTGGATCATGTGCGCATGGGCATGAACGGCTCGGGCAGCGACCGGAACGCCAACGCGGACAGCGCCCGCCGGGACAGTCGTCAGCAGAACCGGAACCGCACCTGGAGCCGGCGCATGCGAATGGTCCACCTGCGCCACGGCGGGTTTCCCGAACGGGTCACGGGCGGCTGCCCCACCTGCCAGCCCCGGGACAGCCGGCGAAGACTGGGGAAGCCCGGCCTCGCCGTCCAGCCGGAACAAGGCAGCCGGCGCCGATGGCAACGCGGGGCCGGCAACCGCCACAGGATGGATCCGGATTTGGCCAGGGCAGTCATCTGGCTGGAGACGCCCGACAACCTGATCCACCGTATCGATCCCGGCAGGCCGGGCCGCTTGCGATTCAATGCCCGCCTGTGGGGCCAGTACCGTGTGTTCGCCTATGTGGATCAGGGAGCAAGGAATGGCGTGCGGCAGTTGCACTTCGCCTTTCTCGACCTGTTCTCCCACGGCGATGACGTAAGCCGGCGGGAGCGACCCAAGATCGAGGGAAACGGCTACGAGAACGGCCGCCCCGTCTTTTTCCTGGAACGGCTCTACGCCAATGACCGCCAGCGCTATCGCACCCAGACCGGTGAGGAGGCGCGCTTTCGCCTCACCCTGCGCGGCAAGCCCGTGAAGGGGGCCTGCGTGGTGATGATCACGCAGAAGGGCTGGCGCAAGGCGAAGAGGACGGACGCCAGGGGCGAAGTGAGTTTCTTCCTCATCAAGGAGACGCCCACGGAGAGCGGCTGGCGCGCTCGCCGGCGCAGCGAGAAGTATCTGGTGGTGGCGCAGCATTTCGAGCCGGCCGCTGAAGGGGCCGGCCCTGGCATCCGGGGAACGCGCTACGTGGCCAGTCAGCTTCTGCGCGTGCGACCGTCTCGTCTCGAGTGGGAGAGTCGAGGCACGGCCTTCCTGCTTGCCTCGTTCACGGCCGTTGCGGCGGGAGCGGCCATCGCCATCCGCCGCGTGCGACGTCGCTGCAGAAGGGAGCGCAACCAATGAACATGCAGCGCATCCGACTCGTCGTTCAGGCTGTGTCCTTCGTTGTGCTGATCTACGGAGGCCTGTTCGCCATCGATCTCGGCAACAGGCTGCCCACCTTCGCCTGTTCCTATGTCCCGGATCATGGTGGCAGTTGCTTTCTGGTGGGCTTTCAGCACATGCTCGCACGGCCCCTGCCACAGTTTCTGGGCGAGGAAGGCCTGCGGCTGCTGAAGGCGCTGGGCATTGCCGCGCTTTGGGCCATCGTCCTGAACAAGGCCTGGTGCGGATGGATCTGCCCGTTCGGTTTCCTGCAGGACCTGCTGACGAAACTCAGGACCTGGTTGTCCATCGACCTGTCACGGTTTTCCTGGGCCACGCGCCGACGCTACAAGTCCGTGAAATACATTCTTCTGGCGCTTCTGGTGCTGATTCCGCTGGGCATCGGCAACGGATTGATCTCGCGCGACTGGACGGCCCCTTATTGCCAGCTCTGCCCGGCGCGGCCCCTGCTGCCGCTGTTCCAGGGTGACACCACGCAGTTCGCCATCAATTTCCTGTCCGTGCCCACCATGCTGCTCACCGGCGGCGCGATCATTCTGGTGGGCCTGATGTTCACCACGGCTTTCGTCAAGCGGCGCTTCCTGTGCGCCTATTGCCCGATGCTGGCTTTCCTGTCGCTGTTCGACAAGGTGGGGCTGTTCTCGCTGAAGAAGGATGGCGCGAAGTGCACCCGGTGCGGCAACTGCTATCGGGCCTGCCCGATGGAGATCCGCGAGATCGAGGAGGAGAAGGGCCTCAAGAATCTGGTCACGCAGGATTGCATCCTGTGCTTGCGGTGCGTCGAGGCCTGCCCGGAGAACCGGGCACTCGAGGCGCGGTTTGCGGGCTTCTCCTTCCTGAAGGCCGATGCCGAGGCCTTCCTGGCGCGCCAGGAAGCGACCACGAGCGGCAAACCGACTGCCACGAAAAGGAGAAAGAATCGATGAACGAGCTGCCACCGGAGCACATGCAACCGTCCGGCGGTGAGGGGGAACGGAAGCTCACCCGGCAGGAACGTCTTGTCAACAAGGTGCGCCTGCACCTGGCCATGACGGTGCGCGAGATCTTCGAGGAAATCGAAAAGGACACGACGCGCCCGAAGGCCATGGCCTATTTCGACGACATCTTCCGCAAGTTCATGAATCATGGCGAGGGCGTCATCAAGGCGGCGGAAGATCAGAAGGTCATAGGCACCTATTGCGTCTTCGTGCCGGAGGAAATCGTCTATGCCGCGGGGGCATACCCCGTGCGCCTGTGTGCCGGTGCGCATGATTCCTCCGAGATCGGCGAGGATTTCCTGCCCGACGTGGCCTGTCCGATGGTGAAATCCGAAATGGGTTTCGCCTCCATGCCCATTCTCGACTTCTACCAGCGCTGTGACATGGTGGCCCTGCCGGCCAGCTGTCACTGGAAGCTGAAGATGGGCGAGATGCTGGAGCCTTTCGACGATGTGCACATGCTCGACGTGCCGCGCGTGAAGGAATCGGAAAAGGCGCGCGACTACTGGCTGGAAGAGGTGAAGCGCTTTCAAAAGCGTGTGGAGAAGATCACCGGACGCAAGATCCGCCGCAAGGCCCTGCGCGACGCCATCCGCCGCATCCAGCGGGCACAGCGGGAAGTGGTGCGCTTCCAGGAGCTGCGCAAGCACAATCCGGCGCCCATTCTGGGCCGCGATGCCCTGGAG
The DNA here is from genome assembly GCA_964574205.1 of uncultured Rhizobiaceae bacterium. Lineage (GTDB taxonomy): Bacteria > Pseudomonadota > Alphaproteobacteria > Rhizobiales > Aestuariivirgaceae > Thermopetrobacter. The sequence goes on from CAZNLW010000024.1 coordinate 13,267, forward strand.
GTTCTCAATGCTTATTTCTACGACGAAGTGAATGACTGGACAGATGCTCTGGCAACGCTCAACGACGAGCTGGAAGAGCGCATCGCGCAGGGCATCCACGTGGCACCCCCGCGGGCGGCGCGCATCATGCTCACCGGTTCGCCGATGGTGTTCCCCAACTGGAAGGTGCCATTCGTCATCGAGGATCTGGGTGGCATCCTGGTATGTGACGAGTTTTGCACGTCACAACGCTATCTCTCCGACATGGTGAGCGTGGACGAAGGCACCATGGGCGACATGCTCATGGCCATCGCCGAACGCTACGTGCTGCCCTGCGCCTGCCCCACTTTCTCCAACACCATCGAGCGGCGCGACCGCATTGCCAGGCTGGTGGAGGAATATCGGGTGGAAGGCGTGATCTATCACGTCCTGAAGGGCTGCCATCCCTTCGATATCGAGCTGAAGATCATCGAAAAGCTTCTGCAGGAGAAAGGCGTGCCCATGCTCAAGATCGAGACCGACTACAGCCCCGAAGACGTGGAACAGCTGCGCACGCGCATCGAGGCCTTTCAGGAAACGCTCAAGGGACGCAACTGAGGGGGAACGCATGTCATGACGATCTGTTTTGCAGGCATTGACATCGGCTCGGCGACAACCAAGGTAGCCATCGTCTCCGGCGACGAGATCCTTGGCCACAAGGTCACCACCACCGGTGTGCACATCGAAAGAACCGCCACCACGCTGCTCGACAGCCTGCTGTCCGACCTGGGCCTGACCCGCGACGACATCAAGGGCGTGACCACCACCGGATACGGCCGTCGGCTGATCAGCTTCGCGACGTCCACCATCTCGGAGATCACCGCCAACGTGAAAGGCGCGGTGTGGTATGGCCGCAAGGCGGGTGTGAAGGTGCGCACCGTCATCAACATCGGCGGCCAGGACAGCAAGGTGATCGCGCTGGACGAGAATGGCGTGACGAAGAATTTCTCCATGAATGACAAGTGCGCTGCCGGCACGGGGCGCTTCCTGGAGACTCTGGCGCGCATTCTGGAGATGAACCTCGAGGACATCGGCGAGGAGGCCCTGAAGGCCGAGGTCCCGATCCGCATCAATTCCACCTGCACGGTGTTTGCGGAATCCGAAATCATCTCGCTGCTGGCCCGCGGCAAGAAACACGCCGAGATCATTGCCGGTGCCCACTATGCCATTGCCCGGCGCCTGGCCCGCATGGCCCGTCGCGTGGGCATCGTCGAGGAAGTCTTCTTTGACGGTGGCCCGGCGCTCAACAAGGGGTTGGTGAAGGCCCTGGAGGACGAATTGGCGGTCGAGCTCTACGTGCCGCCAGTGGTGCCGCAGGTGACCACTGCCGTGGGTGCGGCCCTGATCGCCAGGACGGAATACGAGACCGGCGAGAAGATCGTCGAGCCCAAGAAGCTGGCCAAGCGGGATACGGAGGCTCTGAAGACGTGCGCAACCTGCCAGCCATAGAACAGCAGCTGTCCATGCTCGGCTGGTTCAGTTCCGACCATGTCGGAATTCTGGCCATGGGCCTTTTCTATGGCCTGACCCTGTGCAGCTTTTCGTGCCTGCCCCTGCTGGCGCCGTATCTCTTCGCCAATGCGATGCAGGCGCGGGGCCGCACCGGTGGTTTCATGCCCGCCTTCAATCTGACGGCCCTGTTCATCATCGCGCGAATTGCAACCTACACGGCGCTCGGCGCCGGGGCGGGTGCAACCGGCGAAACCCTGCTCGCGTGGCTCGACGAGGGCGTGCTGATGCCCGTTGCCGGCGGCATCGTGACGGCCATCGGCATTGCCGTCATCGTCTCGCACAGCAGCACCTGCGCGAAGCCTGCGGCAAGGCCGCTGCGCCGCTCGGGCCTGAAAGGCGCGGCCCACATGCTGGGGCTGGGCATGGCGACATCCCTCCTGCCATGCCTGCCCCTGACGGCAGTGCTCATGCTGGCCGCGGTGCGCGGATCCGCCACGGAAGGAGCGCTCTACGGCCTCCTCTTCGGGCTCGGGGCCGCAGCCTCGCCTCTCTACTACATCGGGGGCGCCACCGGCTGGCTGGCCACACGCATCCGGCAGGAAATCCCGAGGCATGCCGCGCTGTTGCGCCGGATCAGCGGCATCATTCTCGTGCTTTTCGGCGCCAGGCTTGTCGTTTCCTGGGCAGTGACATGAGGGAAGATCAAGGGGAGATCGACAGATGGCCTTCGATACGGAAATGCTCGTCAAGACCTACGATTATATCGGCCCTGTCGGTGTCGTCCTGGTGGGCCTGTCCATCCTGTCTCTGACCCTGATCCTCGGCAAGATCATGATCTTCCTGCTGGCCCGCCTCAACCGCACGGGCCCTGTGGAAGAAGCCATGCAGGCGCTCGAGAACGGCGGCGTGGAAGCCGCGCTGCAGGTCCTGGGCAAGTCCACCCATCCGGTAGCGAAGATGATCCGGGCCGGAGCCACCAGGATTCTGGCCGGCGAAAGCCGGGAAGCGGTGGAAGCGGAAATTCGTGCCGTGGCAACCCGGGAGATGATGCGCCTCTCACGCAGCGACCGCCTGCTGGAGCTGATCGGCCTGATCGCGCCACTTCTGGGCCTGCTGGGCACCATTCTTGGAATGATCTCTGCCTTTCAGGCCTTGCAGATGGCCGGTTCCCGGGCTGATCCGGCCCTGCTGGCCGGCGGCATCTGGGAGGCCCTGCTGACGACGGCGCTCGGCCTGATCGTGGCCATTCCGGCCATCGTGACCTTCAATCTGGCGGAGAACAGGCTCGACAGGTTGCGCCAGTATGCATCGGTCACGATCGCGCGTTTCCTTGCGCATGTCTATGGCGGCAGCATGGAAAGAGCATCCTGAGGCAGGGAAGACATGGGCATGAAATCATCGACGGAGCCGGGTTTCGTGCTGGAGGGCAGGCGACGGCGTTCGGTCGTGTCCATGGCTGCCCTGATTGATTTCACCTTCATTCTCCTGATCTTCTTCATGGTGGTGACACAATTCGACAAGTTCACGCCCGTCGATGTCACCGTTCGCAAGACACCCGTGAAGACACTGGCGGGGCCGCAGCCGCAGGACGTCAAGACGGAAGTGCTGCACCTGCGGATAAAGGCGGACGGCTTCTTCGAACTGGACGGCGAGGATATCGGAGACATCGTGGGATTCACCGGCGTGCTGGCCCATCACCAGCCGCCGGAGAAGGAAGCGGCGGAGAACAAGCCTCTGCTGCTGGTGGCGCCGGACGGTGATGTGTCCGTGCAGCTTCTCATCGATACCATGCATGCCCTGAAAGCCCTGCCGGGTTTCCGGATCCGCATCGTTTCGAAGGAGGCTGGAGCATCGGCTGCAGGACGAAACGCGCCCCCGGAATCCGTGTCCGATTGGCAGGCCACCGGCGACAGGAGCTCCCCACGGGAGAACGACCAATGAATGACCCTTTCGGCAGCAATGCGGACCTTTTCGATCACAAGCGGGAGCCGGATCGCAATGACCGGCTGATCCCGATGATCAACATTGTCTTCCTGTTGCTGACCTTCTTCATGATTGCCGGCACCTTCCATGCCGCGGAGCGGCTGGAAGTGGAACCGCCGGAAGCGGAATCCGGCGGCAAGCTTCCCGATGAAGGGCCGGTGGTGCTGATCGACAGGGCAGGCACCATGGCCATGGGAGATGAACGCCTGGACAGGGAAACCGTGGTGCAACGCCTGAAAGCCATGGCAGGCGACAGCGCCGTCGCGGTGCGTGTGAAAGCCGACAGGGCAACCGAAGTGCGATTTGTTCTCCCTCTGCTGAAGGCGCTTGCCGATGCCGGCATCACGCGTGTTCAGCTCATTGCCGTACGCAGGAAATAGGCCATGCAGGATCTGAAGGGCAGAGTGCGGGAACTGATGCGGGACGGTTCGGTCTTTCTGATCGCCCTGGGCCTGCACGTGGGCGGTTTTTTCCTGCTCAACAGCTCCCGTCAGGTTGGAGCGATCGAGAGTGACGTGGCCACGCTCAGCATGAACCTTGAGGTGACGCCGGTCATGGAGGAAAGAATTCAGGGGGACATAGAGGGAGAACCGGAACCCGAACAGGCCCTGGAGCCTCCTCCCCTGGTCAGGATGGCCGAGGCCGAACAGGCATTGAAGCAGGAAGAGGAAGAACAGGACATTGCACCGGAAGCCAAGCCTCAGGCCCAGGCACCCGAACCGGAGCCGGAAGTGAAGCCGGAGCCCGAGCCGGAGCCGGAGGTGAAACCGGAGCCCGAGCCGGAGCCCGAGCCCAAAAAGGTGAAACCGCCGAAGATCACGCCCAGGCCCAAGCCAAGGCCGCAAAAAGAGCCGAAAAGAAAGAAGAGAAAGGAAAAGGCACGAAAGAAGGTTCGCAAACGCGCCGGCTATCTGGCCAGGGTGAACGCGGCGGGGCGTCTGGTGCGTGGTTCAACGAAGGGCAGCATGCGCGGGCCGCGCCAGACATCGACAGGGGCGCGGGCTTCCCTGCGGCGGGTGCGGCAGTATGGAGCGCTCGTGCGTGCCAGGATTGCACGTTACCGCCCGCGTGGCCGTGGCCACACATGCCGCGTCGTGATCAGCTTTTCCCTTTCGCCATCCGGCCGCCTGCGCACGGCACGGATTGCGCGATCCAGTTGCGATTCCACCCTGGCACGCGCCGCGCTTTCTGCCGTGCGGCGCTCTTCTCCCTATCCGAGGCCGCCGGCGGGAATGACGGCCGCCCAGTTGCGATTCTCGATCCCGTTCAGATTCCGCTGAGGCAAGGACCTCTGCGACGAAAGGCACCGCCTGCAACAGCGTCTCATTGCCGGGCCCATCTTGCGGTCGTCTCGCAGGAATCGAACGTGAAGAACGATATTTCCGGCCAGCCAGGCCGCCAGATTCAGGCAGTCCGCAAGCCCCTGTCCTCACGTTCGCTTCAGAAGCTGATGCGCAATCCGAGACTGAAGGAGAAGTTGCGTTGGCTCTTGCGGCCCAGGATCACCGTTCCCGAGAGATCGGCCGAGACATTCCGATAGGCGTCACGGCCATACCAGCTCAGCCCGCCGCTGACCGTGACATCGTCGCGATCCGTCTCCTGCGCCGGTTTCTCCAGGTCCCGGGTATAGCTCACACCGAGATAGGGCATGACGGGGTCGAGCCACAGGGCGGCTTCTGCCTGTGCCGTCCATTGCACGACACGCTCCCGCATGGCCGGCTGCTGCACGCCCATCGAGTCGACGAAGGACTTCCAGCTGTCCCTCGAGGCGGAAAGACCGGTGCGCGCCGTCAGCAGCAGCGTATCGAACCACCGGCTGGTCTCGACCATGGCGGCAAGGGTATAGCCATGGGAATGGCGCTTGCCCTTGGCCATGGCTCCCGCCGACAGCCAGCGCAGGCGCTCCCTGTTGTAGACATAGCCGCCCGCGACGGTCAGGTTCAGCCATTCGGTTGGCGTGAAGCTCACGTAGGGGGTCACGGTCAACCCGTGAATGCGCGAACGCCCGCCGTTGAACAGGGTCGTCTGCCGCGTCTGGGCATAGCTGATGCTGGTGCCCGCAACGACCATGCGCCCCAGTTCGCGCTCGAGTCCCAGCGTCGCCCCTGTGGAATGCCCCCGCTTGCGAAAGGCCGTGCGCACATCCTTCACGCGGCTGTAGTCCAGGACGTTCCACAGCGTCCATCCCGCGAAGGAAACGGCGGCGACCGGTTCGATCTGCAGGTCATCCGGCTGCAGCCCAGCCGACAGGACGGTGTCCGCACCACCGGCCGCCGTCACATCTGTGCCCGTGTGGGAAACCTCATGGTCACGCGAGGGATTGCGCAACAGGCGGCTGCGCACGAAGAACGTCTGCCAGTGTCGCCGGGCACGGAAGGCAAGATACAGCCCCCCAACCGTGTCGTCGTTATCCAGCACATCCGGATCACCTCCCGGGCCAGCCGGTAACGGTGTGGGTGTGGGGGTGGGGGTGGACGGAGGCGGCGCCGGATTGGCTGGGTCATTACCCTGTGGCGGGTCCGTCGCCTGTCCCACTGCCGGCGCAGCGAGAAAGAAAAACCCCAGAATGGCAATCACAAGTTGCCATCTTGAAAGTATTCTCACTGTCCGAAAAGGACTTTTTTCTTGATTGCAGCGACAGGACATCTTGACACCTTCCCCATGGTCTCCTTTTGACATTCATGGCTCAACGGCATGAAGCTTTCAAGCGAATTGATGGGCGCCCGCCGTCTTTCTGTCGCACTTCTCACCCATGAGAACGGCGACGACCGCGGTTGCAGGCAAGCAACCCATGCGCTATCGCAGGACGGGCGGCAGACAGGCCATTGCAGATGGTGCCCCCTGAAAAGGCACGATTCGGATGACGGAGAAGCACAGCGCCCCCTCAGGCCAGGATCGGGAAGGCAATCGTCTTGCCCGCCGCATGGCGCGCTATGCGCGCGTGGGCGCGCGGGTCGGGGGTGTGGCGGCGCGTTACGGAACGGCTCGTCTCATGGGCCGCGCCGATCGCCAGGCCGAGGCGGCCGCCTTGCGCGAGGCCCTGGGCGCACTGAAGGGGCCGCTGATGAAGGTGGCCCAGCTGCTGGCCACGGTGCCGGATGCCCTGCCGGCGGAATATGCCGCCGAACTGGCCCAGCTGCAGTCCGAGGCTCCGCCCATGGGCCGCCCTTTCGTGCGCCGGAGAATGGCGGCGGAGCTGGGGCCCGACTGGCGCGACAGATTCGCCGAGTTCGAGCTGGACGCGGCCGCGGCGGCCTCGTTGGGGCAGGTGCACCGGGCCAAAAGCCACGATGGCCGCCAGCTTGCCGTGAAGCTGCAGTATCCCGACATGGCCTCGGCCGTGGAAGCGGATCTGGCCCAGCTGAAGATCGCTTTCGCCATTCAGCGCCGGCTCAATCCGGCCATCGATACCCGCGAGATCTTCCGCGAAATTGCCGAACGACTCCGCGAAGAGCTGGACTACAGCCGCGAGCTGAAGCACATGCAGCTCTATCGACTGATGCTGGAACACCGCCCGGAGATCCGGGTGCCCGAACCTCTGCCGGCCCTTTCCACCAGACGCCTTCTCACCATGACATGGCTTCAGGGCCGCAAGCTTCTGGCCTACAGGGAGGCCCCGCAGGACGTGCGCAACCGTCTGGCAGAACTCCTGTTCCGCGCATGGTGGGAGCCTTTCTATTCCTATGCCGTCATCCACGGCGATCCGCACCTGGGCAACTATTCCGCCT
>CAZNLW010000025.1:0-19878 GCA_964574205.1 uncultured Rhizobiaceae bacterium
TCTCACCTCAGTCCTCGAGAATGCCGAGGATGTCGGACTCCTTCATGATCAGCAGTTCCTCGCCATCGATGGTCACCTCGGAGCCCGACCACTTGCCGAACAGCACCTTGTCGCCCACTTTCACGTCCGGCGGCACGATCTTGCCGTTTTCGTCACGCGCGCCCGGACCCACGGCCAGCACCTCGCCCTGCTGGGGCTTTTCCTTGGCCGTGTCGGGAATGATGAGGCCGCCCGGAGTCTTGCTCTCTTCCTCGATGCGGCGGATCAGCACACGATCATGCAAGGGCCGAAACTTCATTTCTCCTGCTCCCTGAAATCCCTCTGGAAAACCCCGAATCCGCCTCCCCGCACGAACATTTTGTCCGGGGAAGCGCCCAGGCAAAGACGAGGAAAGGTCGGAATGCCGGGCCGCCTGTCGGCCCGTTGGTGTTAGCACTCACCGGAGGCGAGTGCTAACGGCTGCGCTGGAAATAGTGAGATGGCGCATGGAGGTCAAGACCTCTTGCGACATTTTTTGCCGAAAGAATTGTCGATGCTCCTCGGGTCGACAGGTTGACGGCCGGGAAATGGCGCACCTCTCCTGGCCTTGCTGGCCGTTTTCGTCGCGGCCATGGTCGGCCGGCGGCTCAGCCGATGCCGCGGGCCAGCAGCTGCTCCGCCAGCCTGCGCAAGGCGGAATGACGCATGACCAGGCGTTTCACGTGGGGGCGCAGGCGCAGCCAGGCGGCGCGCGGCAGGGCAAGGATCCAGCCGCGAAGGTTCAGCGGCACGAGCACGGTCATCACCGGCAGGCGCCGGTTGCACCAGGCGCTCTTGTAGGCCATCTCGCCCACCCCCAGGTCCAGCACTTTCAGGCCACGGGCGCAGGAATCGGCCACGATGTGCGCCAGCAGCACCTCACCGGGGCCATATTTAAGGAGCGGCGAGTTCTCGTCGATGGAGGAGAAGAAGGCGGAGTAGCGTCCGCCAGCCTCACCCCCGCCATAGATGGCCAGCGGCCGGTCTTTCACGAACATGACGTCCAGCTGCAGCACGCCGGTCTCCAGCAGGCGCAGACAGAAGTCGCGAAAACGGGGATCGTCGAAGCCGGTCCGGATATGCCGGCGGGAAAATCGGGCCAGCTTCTGGGCGATGAGGACGTCCACCACCGCTTCGCCCTCGGTCCTGTCGGTGATGCGGCGGATGGCGAACCCCTCGGCCTCGTTGAGGCGGTTGAACTTGCGCTTCAGCTTGCCCTTGGTCTTTTTGCCGCGGCGTTCCCTGAGCAGTCGGCTGTAGTCATCGAGCAGCGTGCCCTCGAAGAACCAGTCGGTGCGAATGTGCAGACCGCTCGGCAGGGCAGGGACAGCCCCCAGGGCCTCGGGCACCACATTGTGCAGGATGACGAGGGAAATGCCTCTTTTGCGCAGGGCCGCCATTACCGCATCCATGACCGACTGCCGGACCTCGGGGGCAAGGCCGGCATCCACGAGCGGCAGGCCCAGGTTCAGATGCCGCCCGCCGGGCAGCCGCGCCACGCCATCGCGCACCACGAGTGGCAACACCAGCACCGGCCGCTCACCATGGCGCGCGACGGCCACGAGCGGTTGGCCGGCATCCGCGTGTGAGGCCCACCAGGCGGCATTGAAACCCCAGGTCTGGTAGATGCTGACCGCATGATCGGCGATCAGCGCCGTCCAGTCCGCTTGCGCGGCCTCGGGAACGTCATGGAGGATGACCGCCGGAACGGCGCTGCTGCGATGCGCGGGCGCAGGGGGGCGATCGACGGAAGCCGCAGGTGCAGGGGTTCCATGATCGAATCCATGATCGCCCCGCTGGCGAAACACCACCGTCATGGTTTCTTGTTTCCCACCCCTGTGGCTGCCGGCATGGACAACCACGATGCGCCCCCCTAACATCGCCACAGGCGATGATTCGCTCCCCCGCCGGCAGAACCGGCAGTTTTCATGTCCATTCTGCCCGGTCCGCCTTAATGTCCGGTAAAGACCGAAGAGAAAATTTGGGCGGTCAGCGGATGGCGGATGGGGCATGGGCGAAAAGAGGGGAGTCCGCATGGCAGGCTTTCCCATTGGGGCCATGGTGCCAGAGGGGGAGCGAAGGCGGCATCGCCAGGTTTCGGGGGGCTGGGACACACGGGAGAGACACCCCATGCCGGGGCTGGGGGATCTGGAGAAACTGTTCATGCGGGCGCTGGCGGCGCTGCCGCCACTGCTCGTGGGGCTGGCCGTCATCCTCTCGCTGGCGGTTCTTCTCGGCGTTCTGCCGGCTGCACCCTTCCTGGCCGTGGCCATCCTGCTCCTGTCCGCGGGCATGTTCATGCTGAGCGCGCGCCAGGCGCGGCTGGAGGAGCTGCTGCATGACGGACTGGGCTACCCGCGCCGGCTGCTGGACGGCCTGGACAAGCGCCTGCGCACCCTGGAGCGCCGCGTGGAAGAGCTCATCCGCCGTTCCCCGGACATGGCATCGTCAGGAGAGGAGGCCTTGACCACCAGGTCCGCCCCTGCGCCAGCCCCGCAGCCACGGCAGGCGGCGGGTCGGTCCGCCATTGCCGGCCACGGCGCCACGGCACAGAACGGCGCCGTCTCCGACCGGCGGAAGAAACGGATCGCACCTGAATCCCCGGCGGCATGGGAAGGACCTTCGGCAGCCACGACAGAACGCAGGGAGCCACGGACGGATTCGACTGGGCGCCCGCCTTCCGGCCCGACTGCCGTGCCGGGCCGGGATGTGCCGCGCTCCCTTCCCGGCGGGCCGTTGGCGGCGCCGGCGCGGCAGCTGCTGGAGAGTTTTCGCCTCTACATGGAGCCCGTGATTGACCGTTTCGCCAGCCGCACGGTGCTCTATCGGGCCGTGCCGGGGCTTGTGGTGCCGGCAGGGGCTCCGGACACGGAAGGGCGCCTTTGCCTGGGCACGGATGCCCACCTTCAGGCGGCACGCCATGGCGTGGCCCGTGCGCTGGACCGGCAGCTGCTGCAGGCCGCCCGCGCCTTTGCTGCCCAGATGCATCGGCGCCAGTCGCGCCTGCCTGTTGTCGTGCCGCTCTCCTATGATTTCCTCATGGCGCCGGATGCCCGGGAACAGCTCGAGGATCTCCTGTCCGACAGCGCGGCAAACAGTCTGCCGGCCGTGGAGATTCCCCAGCAGGCCATGGCTGCCCTGGGCGAGCGGGCGGTGCGGCTGATCGCCTGGCTGGCGGAAAGGGGCGTGCGCATGTCGCTGGGCCAGGCCGATCCCTGCCACATGGATGCACGTGCGCTTTCCGCCCTGGGCTTCGTGTGGTGCGACGTGCCGTATCACGCATTGCGACAGGCGCAGGAACAGGAGTGCGCCATCCCCGTGCTGCCGCAGGTGGTGGCGGCCGGCCTGCATGGCAAGGCCGATCTCGAGACGCTTCCGCCTGTCTGCCGCCTGGTGCGCGGGCGGGCCTTTGCACCGCCGCGGCGCGTGCGTGACGAGGTCTTTCGCCCGGCGGATCCTTCCCGGGCGGCCGCCTGAGATTTCCATTCTGGGGCGTTCGAATTGCTGATTTGACCTTGTGCCGCTTGACAGGGCGCGGCTCGCCATCCCATCTGAATGCGGCAGAGGCGCTTCTCGCGCCTGAACGAAGAGCGACCTGAACCTTCTGCCGGGATTTCATGGCTTGGGGGAGTGATTCGCCTTGCAGGATGAACAGCCCGAAGAGAGCCGGGACTCGACGGCCACCGGTGTGCATCCGGATCCTGATGCCGCACCTCCCGATACCGGTGCGGCTGCTGCCCATGGCGCCGTGAGCGATGTGCCGCTGCTCGATGATGTGGCTCCCCTTTCGGAGCGCTATCCCGTGTGGTTCTGCGATGTCTGGGGCGTGGTGCACGACGGCGTGAGGGCCGATCCGGCCGCCTGCGAGGCCCTCGCGCGCCATCGCGCCGGTGGCGGCATCGTGGTCTTCATCACCAATTCGCCGCGGCCGGTGGAGGCCCTCGTCGAGCAGCTGAAAGGGCTGAAGGTGCCGCGTGCGGCCTGGGATGCCATCGTCACCTCTGGCGATCTCACCCGGCAGCTGGTCTCGCGCCATCGCGGCGCTCGTGTCTTTCATCTGGGACCGCCGCGGGATGCCCGCCTGCGCGAGGGATTGCCGGTCACCTTCACCGGGCCGGAGGAGGCGGAAGTGATCCTCTGTTCCGGCCTGTTCGATGATCACGAGGAACAGCCGGAACAGTATCGCGACATGCTGGCCGGGCTCGCCGGTCGCGGCCTGCCCATGATCTGCGCCAATCCGGACATGAAGGTGCAGCACGGGGAGAGGATCATCCCCTGTGCCGGCGCCCTGGCGGCCATCTACCGGGAGCTGGGCGGCAGGGTGATCATGGCTGGCAAGCCTCATGCGCCCATCTACGAGGCCTGCCTGGAGAAGGCCGAGGCCGTTGCCGGCCGCCGCATCGGAAAGAGCGAGATCCTCGCCATCGGAGATGGCATGGCGACCGACATTCTGGGGGCGGCCCGTTTCGGCATCGCCGCGCTCTACATCGCCACCGGCGTGCATCACGAGGAGCTGCAGGAAAAGGGGCTGGCCCATGTGCTGGCGCGCATCCGCGAGGTGGCGCCGCAGGTTCGCCTGGCCGGCGTCATGGAACGGCTGCAATGGAAGGGGGCGATGCACAGCGCCAACAGGGAAGGAGAGACGGCACCATGACCCGCACCGGCAATTCTGCCCCGCAGGCGGCCGAGGAAGGGGGCGTGCGGCAGGTTTTCATCGAGGATATGGAGGTGGGCATGAAAGCCGCTCTCGAGCGCGTGCTCGACGAGACGGCGGTGCGCACCTTTGCCGCGATCACGGGCGATGCGAATCCCGTGCACCTGGATGCGGACTATGCCGCAACCACCATGTTCGCTCGGCCCATCGTGCACGGCATGCTCACCGCCTCGCTCGTCTCTGCCGTGCTGGGCACGCGTCTGCCTGGCAAGGGCGCGATCTATGTCTCGCAGACCGTGCAGTTCCGTGCCCCCGTCTACGTGGGGGAAACGGTGAAGGCCGAGGTGGAAATCACCGCCATCGACCACCGCCGCCGACGCGTCACCTTCGCCACCCGCTGTCTCGTGGGCGAGAAGGAAGTTTTGCGCGGCGAGGCCGTGCTCGTTGCTCCCTCCCGCAAGGGCTGAAACGGAAGACAGGTGGAGACACGGCCATCTCCCGAACCCGGAACCGGCACAACCGAAACGGAACCATGGCCATGACGCAGACCTTCTGGCTTGATGGAGAGGGGCTCCCCGCCTGCAGGGGCGGCGTGGTGGCCATCGGCAATTTCGACGGTGTGCACCGCGGCCACCAGCAGCTGCTGGCTGTTGCGCGCGAGGTGGCGGAACGCGAGGGCCGCCCCTGGGGCATGATGACACTGGAACCCCACCCGCGAGACCTGTTCCGACCGGACGAGCCGGTGTTCCGCCTCACGCCCCTCGAGATGAAAAGCCGGCTCATGACGGCGCTGGCAGGTGACTTCGTGGCTGTGCTGCCCTTCACGCGCGAGACCGCGGCGCTGGAAGCGGAGGAGTTCGTGGCCCGCTATCTCGTGCAGGCCATGCAGGCGGCCCATGTGGTCACGGGCTATGACTTTCACTTCGGCCGCGGGCGCAAGGGCGATCCGCACCTGATGCAGGCCCTGGGGGCGCGACACGGCTTCGGTGTCACCATCGTGGAGCAGGTGACGGACGATGACGGGATTGCACCCTTTTCCTCTTCCTCCATCCGCGCCCATTTGCGCCATGGCCACGTGAGGCGGGCGGCGCACGAGCTCGGCTACTGGTGGATGGTGGAGGGCGAGGTGGTGAGAGGTGACGCGCGCGGGCGCGCGATCGGCTTTCCCACGGCCAACATGCGCCTGCCTTCGGGCTGTGAGCCGCGCGAAGGCATCTATGCCATGCGCGTGCGCCCGGCGCGTCCCGAAGACGGAGCAGGCCTGCCCCCCATGCCGCATCCTTCCGGCTGGTTCGGTGCCGGCTACATCGGCACCCGTCCCACCTTTGACACCCACGAGCGGTTTCTGGAGATCTTCCTGCTCGATTTCGATGCGGATCTCTACGGCCGGCGGCTGCTTGTGGATGTGGTGGCGTTCATCCGGGGCGACGAAAAGTTCTGTTCCGTGGAGGCATTGGTCGATCGCATGAATGCGGATGTGGCCGAGATCCGCCGGCAGCTTGCGGCACTCCGGGATGACGATCCCATGGCGGCCTTTCCCTTGGGCCGTCTGCAGCACGAGGGGCGCATTTGACGGAACGGGTGCTGAAGGGGGGGCACCATGCGCAAGACGCACAGGGACGGACAGGGACGGGGAACACCGGTGCCGGAGACGATCGGGCACGGGGAAGGGAATGGCCAGGCGGTGCACGATGCGCCGCCCGATTTCATCCACAAGCCGCTGGAAGAGCTGACGGAAGAGGAGTGGGAGGCCCTCTGTGACGGCTGCGGTCGCTGCTGTCTCGTCAAGCTCGAGGACGAGGACACGGGGCGCATCTACACGACGGCCGTGGTTTGCGCCCTGTGGGATACGGAGCAGGGGGGCTGCCGCGACTATGCCAACCGCTTTGCGCGCATGCCGGACTGCCTGCGCGTGACGATGGAGAATGCCCGCAGTCTCTCCTGGCTTCCCGACACCTGCGCCTATCGCCGCCGTGCGGAAGGACGGCCGCTGCCAGGCTGGCACCCGCTGCTCACGGGAGATCCGGCGTCCGTGCATGCGGCCGGGGCGTCCATCCTCGGCCGGGTGGTGAGCGAGGAGGCCGTGGCCGTGGAGGCGCTGCCGCGTTTCATCGTCGACTGGCTGAGCCCGCCGGACGACTGGCCGCCGCCCGAAGATCCGGAGACATGATTTCTGGCGCTTCTGACCACAGGTGTGGCCGGAAGAGGATGGCAGCCGGCCCTCTGTTCGTGCGGGAATCGTCTCAGGCCATCTCGCCTCCGGAAAGCGGCTGCCCGCTGATGCCGTCCACAAGCGTCACGCCGGGCAGTTCCTCGTCCACGCGCCGCACGGACATGGCCTGATCCAGCCCCAGCATGACGATGCCGCCATCCTCGCGCCGCAGCGGCAGACGCAGCCAGAAGAGCACCAGATGATCCCGCTCCGGCCCCGGCCCCCTCATGATGCCGGACAGCGGCCGCCGCTCCAGGGCCATGAGCTCGCACAGGCGCGACCAGTAATCCCGTGTCGACGCAAAGAAGGGATCCTGCAGCGTTTTCCCGGTGAGCTCGCAGCCATAGATCTCGCGCAGGGCCGTGCCGGCAAGACGCACGCGCATGAAATCGGGCGCCGGAAGAAGGTCCGAAAGGCTCACGCGCGAAAGCCAGTTGCGCAGCACCAGCGGCGAGAGATCGGTTCGCCGCGGCATCTCGGCCTCACCCTTCAGCGACAGCCACAGATCGTAGATCGCATGCTGCTCCGGAAAGAAGAGCTGCGTGCGAATGGCATCTCCTGCCCCATGCCCCATGATGCTCATGCCTGCCCCCGGTCATGATCGTTCAAGAGGTCCAGTCATCCGTTTCGCGCGCAAGACAGCCCGCCTGGCGCCTGCCAGCCTCGGCTGGGCGCCAGCCTTTTTCTGCTCGCTCCTTGTGGCGCGGGCGGATACGCACGAACGGAAGAATCGGATCGCAGGCACTATGTTGTCGCCTGTGGAAAAAGGCAAGACGTCCCCGCCAACCCCCGGAAAACACGGGCCTGGCAGTCACCCGGAAGGACATGGGACTGGTCTTTCCCTGCGCAAGGCGCCATGAATCGGTGCGGAAGGGTTCGGCCCAAAGGATCTGGCCAGGGCAGACAGGATACCAGGATCCGGCATTGAGACCTGAAAGCGGAGGGCAGGGGGCGGCATGGACACCATGTTCTGGATCAAGCTTGCCGTGACCGCCCTTGCGGTGGTGTTTCTGGCCTGGGTGGCAGAACGCGGCTCGCCGCGTCTTTCCGGTTTGCTGGCCGGCTTTCCCCATGGTGTCGCCATCATCCTGCTCTTCATCGGCCTGGAACAGGGAGAGGCCTTCATGGCCGAGGTCGCCCGCCACACTGTGGCCGGCCTGGCCGCCAATGCTGCCCTCGGCTGGGGCTGGGGGGCGATGCTGCATGCGCTCGCGCGCCATCGTGGCCACCGGAACACAGGAATGACAGGGCAGGAAGGGGCACGGATGAGGCCGGCTCCTGTTGCAGGGCCTGTCGCATGGCCTGCCCGCATGCCATCCCTGCTGGCCGGATCCATGGCCGGTCTGGCCGCCTTCTTCGCCGTGGCTGCCGCTCTTGCACATCTGCGCCTGCCCCTGTGGGCGGCCACGCTGGTGACGCTGGCCATCATCCTGGCGGCGGGTCTGTGGATGCGCCGCACGGAGGATGCCGCCATTCCCCGCCCCGTGCCCCTGACGCCGGGGCTGATCGCTTTCCGTGCCTTGGCGGCGGCCCTCATCGTGGTGGTCATCACCGGCCTGGCGCAGGCCGTTGGCCCCGCCTGGGCAGGCCTGCTGGCCGGCTTCCCCGTCGTCACCTTTCCCTTCCTGCTGGTGGTGCATCTCGCCCATGGCCCCGATCCCGTGCGTGCCATTCTGCGCGCCTATCCCCAGGGGTTGCCTGCCCTCGTGGCCTTTGCCCTCGCCGTGGCCCTGCTGTCGCCTGCAGCCGGGCTGTGGCACGCTCTGCTGGCCGGTTTTGCTGCCGCGCTGGCCTACACCTGGCTGCGCATGAAGATAGCCGCGCATCTGCCGGCAAGGTGGGGGAAACGTTGAGAGCCCTCGTGCCGATCCCCGTGCCTCCTGTCCCGTTGCCGCTCTTGATCTTGACAGGTCTCCTTTTGTTCTATATGGAACATATATGATACATAAGATAAAAACATGCTGAAAATATTGGGGGAGCATCGGCATGCCACAGAAGCGGGCCATGGGGCACACGGCCGGGGCAAGGGAAAGCGACAGGAAGAAGGAGGCGACACGCAGTCTGCACCCCCTGGCTGTGCCGGGAAGCGCGGCGAGCAACGAAAAGAGACGGAAGCCTCTCCCGGCCGTGCCGGAGGGAGCATGGCCGCCGGATTTCCGTGCCCTGAAAGGGCGGGGGGCCCGCTCCAACCGCGCCGGGCGTTACGATCGCCTCGAGCGCGCACCGGTGGACGATGGCTGGCAGGGGCTGGAGCGGCAGGCGACAGAGCGGCTGAAGACCACCGTGCGAGAGGAGCGGGCCCGCACCATCATCGCCCGCAACGAGTCGCCGGATATCGGTTTCGACCGTTCGGTCAATCCCTATCGCGGATGCGAACATGGCTGCGTCTATTGCTATGCCCGCCCCAGCCACGCCTGGCTGGGGCTTTCGCCGGGGCTGGACTTCGAATCCCGCCTCACGGCCAAGGTCAACGCGCCTGCGCTCTTTGCCCGCGAGTTGCGGCATCCGGCCTGGCGCCCGGCGCCTGTGGCCATCGCTCCCAATACCGATGCCTATCAGCCCGTCGAGAAGCGCTATCGCCTCACCCGCCGGCTGCTGGAAGTGGCGGAGGAATATGGTCAGCCCGTGGGGATCATCACCAAATCCGCGCTGGTCACGCGTGACATCGACATTCTGGCCCGCCTGGCCCGTCGCAATCTTGTCAGGGTGGCCATCTCCATCACCACCCTGGATGCGGATCTGGCCCGCATCATGGAGCCGCGTGCGGCCACGCCGGCAAGACGGCTGGAAGCCATCGGTACCCTGGCCGAGGCCGGCATTCCTGTCGGTGTCATGGTGGCACCCGTCATTCCGGCCCTCACCGATCACGAACTGGAGACCATCCTCGCGCGTGCGGCCGGGGTGGGGGCGCGTGAGGCCGGCTACGTGATGCTGCGGCTGCCGGCAGAGGTGTCGGGTCTGTTTCGCGAGTGGCTGGTGGAACATTTTCCGGACCGGGCGGCGCGCATTCTTTCCCTCGTGCGCGAGATGCATGGCGGGCGTGACTATGATGCCCGCTTTGGCCATCGCCTGAAAGGTGCCGGCCCCTACGCCTGGGCTGTGGGGCGCCGTTTCGAGCTGGCCATGCGCCGCCTCGGTCTGCAGGGCCGCACGCTCAGGCTGGCCACCCATCACTTCCGCCGCCCGCCTGCCCCCGGCGAACAGCTCGCTCTTCCCGGCTTTCTGGAAGGTCAGGACCGCAAGCACAGGGAGCCGATCGTGCGAAATTCATGAAGACAGCCAGATCCGCGGAAAGCCGACCGCATGTGTCATGAAACCGGACAGGGCCACGAATCGGGCATGGTTCCAGAGGGGCGCGGCCAATGGGTCGGAAGCCGGCCCTGACCGGCGCTCCCTGTATCGGAAGCCCCTGTTGTGCGGGGGCTTTCCCTCACCGCTTGTTCCAGTGGCGCGGGTTGCCGCCATAGAAGTCGTGGATCACCTTCACGGCCTCCTCGGCCGTGTCCACGATCTCGAAGAGATCCAGATCGCCCGGGCTGATGGTGCCCACGTCCACAAGGTAGTCGAAATCGATCAGGCGCGTCCAGAAATCGCGGCCCACCAGCACGATGGGCATGCGCCGGGCCTTGCCCGTCTGCACGAGGGTGAGCACCTTGAACAGTTCGTCCAGCGTGCCGAAGCCGCCGGGAAAGGCCACCATGGCCCGCGCCCGCAGCATGAAGTGCATCTTGCGGATGGCGAAGTAGTGGAACTGGAAACACAGCTCCGGCGTGATGTAGGGATTGGGGAATTGTTCGTGCTCCAGGGTGATGTTCAGCCCCACGGAGCGGGCGCCCGTCTCGTAGGCGCCGCGGTTGGCCGCCTCCATGATGCCGGGGCCGCCGCCGGTCATGATCACGAAGTCGTCTCGCCCGGCCTCTTCCGCATGGCGCGAGATGATGGCGGCGAACCGGCGCGCCTCCTCGTACCAGCGCGACATCTCCAGATCGCGGCGGGCCCGCTTCACCGCGCGCTGCAGGCCCGGATTGTCGGGATCCGATTCCAGCCGCGCCTCGGCCTCCTCCAGCTGGCGGCGCGCCACGTCGGGGGGCAGGATGCGCGCCGAGCCGAACACCACCACGGTCGCCCGCACGCCCTGTTCGCGCATGATGCGCTCCGGCTTGTTGTATTCCAGCAGCAGCCGCGTGCCGCGCAGGAATGGGGCATGCAGGTAGTCCGGATCCTCGAACGCCAGGCGATAGCTGGGCGAGCGCAGACAAGGGTTGTCCGTTGCGCGTGGATCGCCGCATCCGCCCGGCTCACGCCGAGCATCGCCCGGGCCGCTGGCTGCGCCATTTCGCGGGTTTGCCTGTCCGTGATTCCGTTCCGGATTCCTGCTCATGTCGCTCCTCGTTGCGACAGATTCCGCCCAGTGGCCATCTCCATCGGCGTGCATAGCAGAAGGCGTGGCAAAAATCTCGCCCCGCATCCATCGTGCAAGACGAAAGACGGCGTCTGGGCAGGGGCGACTTGGGAGAAAGAGCGCATAGGCCACTTCATTTCATGGCCGTTTGGCCATCAAGTGTCAGGGCATCTTGCGCTTGCCGAAGGTCACGGGCCTGTGTCCGGGCACCGCGCCGTCAGGCGGCGGGGATGGCATGGGTGGCATGGGCGCCATGCCCGGTGCCGTGGGCGCCATGCCGGCAGGCTGGCCGGCGGTGTCCATCATGGGCACGGTCGGCGCGCCCGGCACGGAGCCGACCGTGCCGGCAGGGGCCTGTGGAACCATGGGAGAAGGGGCGCCACCGGGCGCAGGCGGCATCGGCGGCGTCTGTGACATCTGAGACGGCTGCGGCATTGGCGGCACGGCGCCTGCAGACATGGGCGCACCCGGCATGGTCATGCCTGCCTGCGCCATGGGGGCAGCGACTTGCGTCATGCCTCCGGCCGGCGGCGCCGAGGCCTCCGCCTGCGCGTGGCCGAAGTCCGGTGGCTGCTGAGCCTCGGTCATGGGTGGTGTCTCGCCGCCCGGCATGGCAGCGGGAGACGGGGAGAAACCGGTCGGTGGCGTGGCATGCCCGGGAATGGCGCCCGGTTGCGGTTGTGCGGTCTGCCCATGGGACATCATGGTGGGAGGTTCGGGCTGCGGCGGCATCTGTCCCTGCAATGGGGAAGGATTGCCGTTCCCCGTTGCGGCCTGTGTGGCGTCCTCTGCCGAAATCCGGGCCACGCCCGGCACGCAAGGCGCCGGCATGCAGGGAGCACCTGCCGGCGGGCAGGGGGCCTGTCCCGGCGCACAGGGTGGGGCTATGCCGGAAGCCTGGGACGACATGCCGGGAAGGCCCGGTTCCGTGCCGGGCACATGCGGCGCCGGCTCCGCCATCTGCGGCGCGACGGGAACATCCTGTGCCGGCGCCTCTGCTGCCTGGGGAACCACGGTCACCCCCGCACCATCGGGGGCGGGCATGGCCGTCTCCCCGACCGGCGGATTCTCTTCCGGCAAGGAGACACCATCCGCCGTGGCGGCAGTCCCGGCGGTCTCGTGGGCACCGGTCATCACCGCAGCCGGATTGTCCCCGGGAGTGTCCGCGGACATCGACGTTGCCGTCTCTGCATCCTGCATCGCACCGGCAGTCTCGTTGGCACCGGTCTGGGCGGAATTCGCATCCGTTGCGTCTGCCTGCGCCTCTGTTGCCGCCGTGAAACGGGCATCGTCAGGGGCCTCGACGGGATTGACACCTGCATCGGCCATCTCGCCGGCCAGGGCCGTGCGGGGAGTGTCGGCCGCGTCGTCCTTCGCCTCGCTGTCGGCGGCCTCGCCCGCCGTGTCCGGCGAGGTCTCGTCCTCCGCCAGCAGGGTATAGGGGCCCATGCGTCGGGCCTCCCAGTCCCAGTAGAGCAAAAGCAGCCGTGCCTTGTTGAAGGAGAGCGAATCGAACAGGGCCTGCAGCTCGGCCAGTTCGCGCCCGTTCTCCACGGGGCTGGCGGGCGAATGGAAGATGCGGCCCATGGCCTGCGGAAAGGTGGTGCGTGCATAGCCCAGCACCTTCAGCACCACCACGAGCGGTTCGCCCCAGCGGTCGGCAACGATCCAGTGCGCGGCCTCGTCATGCAGGTCCAGCAGACGTGCAAGCAGCCCCGCGGCCGTCTCCAGCTCGCCCGCGGCCACGGAATCGATCATGCTCTCGATGCGGCTCACCTGTTCGGCGGAGGCCGGAGGCGGGTCCTGCAGGATGAGCGAGAACACCCGATCCAGCAGCTGCGAGTCGCTCAGGAACCGGCTCACCAGATGCCGCCGCAGGCGGGGAGGCACATGCCGGAACAGACGAAAGCCCACCGCCGGCGGCAGGTCGCTCCGGGTGGCCAGAGGAGCCTGCAGATCCGGTTGCCGCGCCGCCAGGTCCACGAGCGCATGGAACGCATGCTCGTCAATGCGGGCATGGGCATTGCGCACGAGCTCAAGCAGGCACGCCGGATCGCCTGTCTCGATCAGCGCTTCGCTCACCACGGTGGGCAGATGCCGCCGTCGCGCGATCCGCTGCCGTTCATCGGGGGCGAGCTGCTGCACCAGCTGCAGCAGTCGCCAGGTGGAAAAGCGCGCATTCTCCAGCACCTCCAGGCGCAACGCGCCGGAAACATGGGCCAGCACGGCCGAGGTCAGCGCCTCCGACGGGCGCTCCATGAGGCAGAAACGCTGCGCCACCAGCTGCCGCGCTTCCGGTGAAAGCGCGGGCAGCTTGAGAATGAGCCCGTCCGTGGCCAGCGCCCGTTCGGAAGGCTGGGCATGGCTGTCGGGCATGGCCATGATGGCCAGAAGCCGCGTGGCAAGAATGTCGGCGCTTTCTTCTTCCGCAATCGCGCTGGGAGGGGTGGGGGGGCTGCCCGCCACCGCTGCGGAAGAAGGAGTAGCGGCCTGAGAGGGGACCGGGTGTGCCGCGGAAAGGCCATCACCCGATGGCGATGCCATGCCCGCCGCCATGGGCGGAGGCGCTGCAGACGCCGGATCGGACATGGAGGGCGAAGCAGAGGCTGGCGCCGGCTGCCCGGGCATCATGCCCGGCTGTTCGGGCATGCCGGACATGCCCGGCATCGCCATTCCGGGATCCGTGGCCGGCATGTCGGGGGGAATGGAGCCTTCCGGCTGCGGCGGCATGGCAGGGGGGACGGCCCCCATGTCGGGCGACAGGGCCTGCATGGACGCCGGCGGCATGTCGCCGGGTTGGGCTGGGTCTGTCTGGTTGGCCTCCTGCACCATGGCGGAGGCAAAGGCGACATCCAGCTCCGAGACCCCGCTGCCCAGGCCGTTGACCATGCCCGTCTGTGCAGGGTCGACAGATGCATCCGGAGGTGACGAGGCAGGAGCCTCGGGCATGGAAGGCCGGGCGCCCTCAGGCCCTTCCGCATCGGCAGGCAGACTTGTGGAAGGAGCGGCCTGCCCGGAGGCGACATCGGGAGCGCTGGTGGCATCGCGAGTGCTGGCAGCGAAAGAGGGCTCGGAAACGTCGGCCGGCGCCGCCATTTCCTCGCCGCCGTGGTCGGCAGGAGCCTGCGATCCCGTTTCCGAAGCGGCAGCGGCATGCCCGCCGTCTTGGGGTGGACCGGAATGACGAGTGCCGGCAGCCGATTCTTCGGTATCCGACGTCCCCGCATCGCTGTCCGCGCGAGTCTCGGCTTCCTCCTTGCCGGACTTGCCTTCCAGACGGGCAAGCAGGGCAAGAAAGGCATCCGCGCCCACCCGCGGAGCATGCGCGCGCCGGCTGCTGCTGCCGCCATTGGGCGCAGCAGTTTCATTCTGCGCGTTCCCGTGGCCTGCGAGAGCCTCTTCCGCCAGGCTTTCCTCGTCCGATGTCTGCCGTGAATCCATCGTCCAGACCAACCCCCTGCGCTGTGCCACCAGGCAGCAACACGCGCAGGCTAGAGCAAGAGCATGAACAAGGGTTTAATGCCTTGCAACCTTCCGCCATCTGGAATTGCAAGAGGCGATTGACCTCGCGTGACCTGGCGACAGGTGGCGCCGGCCCATGCCTCGGAATGAAAAGGCCATTGCCGGCAGCCCTTGAGCGATCCCACAATGGAACGGAGATCTCCCCTCAGGATGGACGTCAGGAGAGCATGCCATGCCCGAAAGCCCGAAGGAACCGAAGAGGCGCCTTACGGAGGAACAGTATCGCATTACCCGTCTGGGTGGCACCGAGCCGCCTTTCTCCCACCCTTACTATCGCGAGAAGCGCCCCGGCCTCTATCGTTGTGTGGTTTGCGAGGCGCCATTGTTCGACGCGGCGGCGAAATACGATTCCGGCACCGGCTGGCCCAGTTTCCATGCCCCTGTTTCCGAAGGGGCCATCGCCACGCGGGAGGATCTGAGTCACGGCATGCGTCGCACGGAGGTGCGCTGCGCCTCTTGCGATGCCCACCTGGGCCATGTATTCCCGGACGGGCCGCCGCCCACGGGCCTGCGCTACTGCATCAACGGCACGGCCCTGCTCTTCGAACCGGCGGAAGAATGACCATGTCCCGAGGAAAGGGGGCAGGGAGCCGGCCGGCAACAGGCCGGGTGTCAGCCCCGTCGGAGCCGGCCGGCCGGATGACAGGGAAACAGGGATCGCCATGACCGACATCAAGCCGCCCCGGGCCGAGAAGCGGCCCGTGAAGAGCGTCCATCACGGCATCGAGCGGGTGGACGACTATGCCTGGCTGCGCGCAGACAACTGGCAGGAGGTCTTGCGCGATCCCTCGGCCCTTCCGGCCGACATCCGCGCCTATCTGGAGGCGGAGAACGCCTACCAGAAGGCGGTGATGGCCGGGACCGAGGCCCTGCAGGCCCGGCTCTTCGAGGAGATGAAGGGCCGCATCAGGGAGGATGACAGCTCCGTGCCGGTGACGGACGGTCCCTTTGCCTATGCCCTGCGCTATGTGGAGGGCGCCCAGCATCCGCGCATCGTGCGCACGCCGCGCGAGGGCGGCGAGGAGGAGGTGCTGCTCGATGCCGATGCCGAGGCGAGGGGACGGGAATTCTTCAGCCTCGGGGCGGCGGAACACGCGCCGGATCACCGCTGGCTCGCCTGGAGCGCCGATCTGAAGGGATCGGAATACTACGACCTGCACATCCGCGATCTGCAGAACATGCAGGATACCGGCACCGTGATCCCGGAGACCGACGGCAGCATCGTCTGGGCCGAGGATTCGCGTCATCTCTTCTATGTGCGGCTGGACGAGAACCACCGCCCCAGCCGCGTCTTTCGCCATCGCCTGGGCACCGATCCCTCCGAGGACGTGCTGGTCTACGAGGAGAAGGACCCGGGCTTCTTCGTTTCCATCGGCAAGACCACCTCGCGCCGCTTCATCGTGATTGACGCCCATGATCACGAGACCTCGGAAGTGCGGCTCATTGACGCTGCCGTGCCGACGAGCGAGCCGGTGCTGGTGGCCGCGCGCGAGAAGGGCGTGGAATACGACGTGGAGGAGGCGCATGGCACTCTCTACATCCGCACCAATGCCGATGACGCCGAGGATTTCAAGATTGTCATGGCATCCGTGGCCACGCCGGGACGCGAGCACTGGCGCGATATCGTGGGACACCGCCAGGGACGGCTCATCCTCTCCCACATGGTCACCAGCGGCCACATGGCGCGGCTGGAGCGCGAGAACGGCCTGCCGGCCATCGTGATCACCGATCTGCACACGGGGCGCGAGCACGAGATCGCCTTCTCCGAGGAGGCCTATGCCCTCGGCCTGTCTGCGGCCACGCGGGATTTCGACACCACGTTCATCCGTTTCACCTATTCGTCCATGACCACGCCGCAGCGCGTCTATGACTATGACATGGCCAGCCGCGAGCGCATCCTGCGCAAGGAGCAGCAGGTGCCCTCCGGCCATGATCCGTCGCAATACGAGACGCGCCGAATCTTCGTTCCCGCCCATGACGGCGAGCAGATCCCCGTCACCCTGCTGTGGCGCAGGGACACGCCGCTCGATGGCTCGGCGCCGCTGTGGCTCTATGGCTACGGCGCCTATGGCATCACCATACCGGCGGCCTTTTCCACCAACCGCCTGTCCCTGGTGGATCGGGGATTCATCTACGCCATTGCCCACGTGCGCGGGGGCAAGGACAAGGGGTATCGCTGGTATCGCCTGGGCAAGCGCGAGCACAAGATCAACACCTTCCGTGATTTCATTTCGGTGGCCGAGCACCTGGTCGAGGAAGGCTACACCAGCCAGGGTCGCATCATGGCCCATGGCGGCTCCGCCGGCGGCATGCTCATGGGAGCGGTGGCCAACATGGCACCGGAGCTCTTCGGCGGCATTGTTGCCGAGGTGCCGTTCGTGGATGTGCTGTCCACCATGCTGGATCCCACCCTGCCGCTCACCCCGCCGGAATGGCCTGAGTGGGGCAATCCCATCGAAAGCAAGGCGGATTATCTGAACATCGCCAGCTACAGCCCCTATGACAACGTGAAGGAGCAGGCCTACCCTGCCATCCTTGCGCTTGCCGGCCTCACCGACCCGCGTGTCACCTACTGGGAGCCGGCCAAGTGGGTGGCGCGCCTGCGCGAGAAGAAGCGGGGCGACAGCCTGCTGCTGCTGAAGACCGACATGGGCGCAGGCCACGCCGGCAAGCCCGGCCGCTTCGACCATCTCAGGGACGTGGCCCTCGTCTATGCCTTCGGCCTGATGGTCATGGGGATGCTCGATGATCGAACGTGAAGAAAAGGTTTTCCAGCCTGCTCAACAGGCTGGAAAACCTTTCTTCACGTTCGACTGTTCAGGGGGCATGTGCCAGGATGAATTCGGCCACGCACCGGGCAGCCCTCTTCATGTTGCCATCCCAGGTCTCGCCGCTCTTCACCCGCGGCTTGAAGTCGTGATCGCCATCCGGCAGCCAGCAGAAGCGGAGAGCCGGCGAGAGAGCGAGCGCCTCTACTTCCTTGCGTGTGCCGAAGGGATCGCGGTCCCCCTGGCAGATCAGGCCCGGGCAGGAGAGCACCGTGAGATGATCGATGCGCAGGGTTTCTGGCCTGCCGGGCGGGTGAAAGGGATAGCCCAGGCACACAAGCCCCCTGATGATGCCCTGTGCAAAGAGTGAATCGGCGATCATGGAGGCGATGCGCCCGCCCATGGACTTGCCGCCGATGAAAAGCGGCCGGCCTGCCTCTGCAGTCTCTGCCAGCCAGTGGTCCACCACCTGCCGCCACTCCCGCATCAGCTGCTCGGCCTTTGGCGGCGGGATGCGCCGGCCGGTCTCGCGCCGCCTTCGCATGTAGCCGAACGTGAACCGCACCACCATGAGGCCATGATCCGCAATGGCCGCACTCATGCGCCGCATGAAGGGCGTGTCCGCTCCCGCGCCGGCTCCATGGGCCAGCAGCAGAACGGGGGCCTTCCCGGTCGTCTCGCCGTCGATCAGCCATTCCATGGTCCCGCCCCTGCTTGTGCCTGCCCCGCTGCATGCACCGGACTAGCGATCAACGCCGGGTTGCGGTTCGGCCGTGGCCGTCTGGGCCTGTCCGTCCGATACGTCCGCCTTGTCCGCCCGCGGCGCCATGAGCGCGGGCCGCACCGGCAGATGTCGCCGAATCAGCCTTTCCAGGTGCCCGTTGGCCTGCATTTCGTCCAGCACCTTGTCGAGAAAGTCGCGCAAGGCCCGCTGCCCGCGCTTCACGGCCATGGCATGGTGATTGTAGCCGAACATCCGCCCCCCGAACCACCCGGGCAACAGGCGGCAGCATCCTTCGGCCGTCGCGCCGCGCACCCAGAAGGCCAGCTGCAGCCAGTCGCCGAAGAGCGCATCCACCTTGCCGGCCTTCAGGGCGGCCAGCGCTGATGGCAGATCATGCAGCCGGTGAATGCGCGCCCGTGGCAGGGCAGTTGTCAGCCAGGCGTCATGCACCGTGCCCTTCACCACGCCCACGCGTCGCCCGGCCAGTGCCAGCCCGGTAGGCAGGGCGATGGCCGCCTCCCGCCGCACGGCAAAGCGCCCGAGGGCCTTCAGGTAGGGGCGCGTGAAGTCGAACCGGCGAAAGTGCGCTGGCACCGGTCTGAGACCGGCGAGTGCCACATCGCCCTCGCCGGCTTCCAGTGCTGCCGCCAGCCGCGCAAACGGCCGCACGCGAAAGGTGCAGGTCACCTTCGCCTCGCTGCACAGGGCCTTGCCCACCGCCACCGCCAGCCCCGCCAGCGCCCCGTTGCGGTCGCGATAGCCGAAGGGCGGAAAGTCCTCTGGCAGAAGGAAGGTGAGGCGTTTGGGCTTTTCGATGGTCATGCGCGCCAGCTCCGCATCCACGTGCCGCATGGCCGGCAGCGACACGCCCGGGGCGGCTGCGTCTTGGGCTGCCTGCGCCCGTGTCGCGGGCACGGACGATGTCGCCGCAGCAAGACCGGCCAGGATGAAGGCCAGCCTGCCCACGACGCCGCACAAGGCCCGCCCGCCGTGCCGGATATCGGAATGTGTGCGGAATGCCATGCCCATGGATACCTGCTGCCCCCGTCATGCACGCAAGAGTGAGAGCGCCCGGCCAGGCCGCCCCCACATGACGGAATGTCTATACTGCACCGTGCGATGAGGCAAATCCCGGACGGCGGGGATCGATGAAGCAGGACAGCCACGCCATGTCGTGCTCATCCCTTGACCCCGGCGAAGAGCGCCGGTTCCGCCGCCGGATCCAGCGGCCAGCGGGCCCGCGCGGGCGTGTCCAGCGGGTCGCGCTCGCCCCGTTCCAGCCGCAGCAGCCCCACATGTGCCACCATGGCGGCATTGTCCGTGCACATGGCGGGCGGCGGCGCATGCAGCGAGAAACCCTCCTCTCGTGCCGTTTCTGCCAGGGTCGCTCTCAGGGCCATGTTCGCGGCCACGCCGCCGGCGATCACCAGGGCCGGGGTTGCGCGTGCCGGATGCTCGGCCCTGAAGCGTCGACAGGCCCGCATCACGCGATCGGCAAGGCTCTCCGCCACGGCCTGCTGGAAAGCGGCGCACAGATCGGCCTTGTCCTGGTCCGTGATGCGCGCAAGCTTCATTGCC
>CAZNLW010000026.1:0-19708 GCA_964574205.1 uncultured Rhizobiaceae bacterium
TGGCAAAATGACAAATCGTTGCAGTGGAAGCTGTCAGGTTATCCAGGACAGCCCCTACTTTTCTTCAGAAAAAACAATGCGTCCTGCTGGCTCAGGGCACGGCCCGGCGCCAGCAGGACAGCATTTCCGGCTTAAGCGAATCATCCGCAAGGTTCTTTCAACTCAATACATTATTTATACTTCACATGCGACTCATGATGTCGACAGGGACGCCAGGGCCTCCATGATGCGGGCCCAGCTGCGCGTACCCTTGTGAAAACAGTCCACGTCATACTTCTCGTTGGGCGAGTGGATGGCATCATCCGGCAGGCCGAAGCCCACGAGCAGGCTGTCCACGCCGAGAATGCGGCGAAAGCTGCCGACCACGGGGATGGAACCGCCACAGCCCATGAACACGGGCGGCCGTCCCCATTCCTCCCTCAGCGCACGGGCCGCCGCCTGCACGAAGGCCGAGTCCTCCGGCACTTCCACGGCCGGGGCACCCGCCTCGGCGGTGGCAAACTCGGCGACAAAGCCGGAAGGCAGATGGCGCCGCACGTGATTTCGAAACGCGGCCCGCACCTTCTCCGGATCCTGGGAACCGACGAGGCGAAAGGAGATCTTGAGAACAGCCTCGGCGGGAATGATGGTCTTCGCCCCCGGGCCCATGTAGCCACCGCCCATGCCGTTCACCTCCGCCGTGGGGCGGGCCCAGATCTTCTCCAGCGCCGAATAGCCCTTCTCGCCGGCGGCGGGCGGCTTCAGCCCCACCTCGGCCAGCAGGGCGGCATCATCCAGGCCCAGTGCAGCCCACTGCCGGCGCAAGGTTTCGGGAATTTCCGGCACGCCGTCATAGAAGCCCTCCAACGTGACCCGGCCGTCATCGTCCCACAAGGCGTTCACCAGGGCTGCCAGCACGTGCAGCGGATTGGGCACCGGCCCGCCATAGAGCCCGGAATGCAGATCCGCCTTCGGGCCACGAATGGTCACCTCGTCATGAACGATGCCGCGCAGGCGGGTGGTGATGGCCGGTGTCTCGGCATCCCACTGGTTGGTATCGCAGACGAGCGCCATGTCGGCTTCCAGCTCACCGCGACGCGCCTCAAGAAAACCGTCCAGCGAGGGCGAGCCGATCTCCTCCTCGCCTTCCAGGAGAATGGCGAGGGAAAAGGGCAGCGTTCCCGTCTCCGCTTTCCAGGCGCGCAGCGCCTCGATGAACGTGAGCAGCTGCCCCTTGTCGTCCGCCGCGCCGCGGGCATACACGCGTGCCCGACCATCCTCGCCCACCACCAGCGTGGGCGTGAAGGGATCGGTGCGCCATTCCGCCAGCGGGTCCACGGGCTGCACGTCATAATGGCCATAGAAGAGACAGCGGGGGGCAGCCGCCGGCCCTTCTCCACGCGCCAGGACCACGGGATGACCGGGGGTGTCGATCACATCCGCGTGAAGACCGATCTCCGCAAGCTGGCCGGCCAGCCAGACGGCGGCGCGGCGACAGTCCCCGGCATGGGCAGGATCGGCGGAAACCGACGGAATCCGAAGCAGTTCGAACCAGCGCGCCATGCGCTCCTGCGCTGTTTCATCAATACGACGAAGGATGGACTGAAGTCTCGACATGCGAAAAACTCCGGGCTAAAAGCATCGCCAATTTTGAATGTGTTCATGCACAAGCCGCACCGGCCCCCGTTCCATTGCCGGAAACCGACGGTCGGGGGTCAAGAGTGCATGATGCGGGGCTTGGGCGCAATCGCCACGAAACAGCCGGCTTGCATGAAGGAAGGGGGAGCGTGATGGCCCAGAGCACCACGGTGGACCGGCCGCACTTCGACCTCGCCCGGGACAGCCTGCAGGCGCCGGAGCCCGATCCTCTCGCCCATCTCAGGCGCAAGGGATATCAGCGCTGGCTGCTTTTCCGCCAGGCCATCAGCCTGCACTACTTCATCGAGAAGCGCTGGTTCTTCATCGCCATCCTGCTGGGCGGCATTCTCCTGTGGCTGCCCACGCCGGAGGGGCTGACGCGCGAAGGGCAGATCGTGCTGGTGATGTCCTTGGTGGCGACCCTGCTGTTCATTACCGAGCCCATTCCCCTGCCCACCGTGGCGCTGATGATCGTGGTGGCGCAGGTGGTGCTGCTGGGCCTCGAATCCACTCAGGTGGCCAAGAGCCTGATGACGGATTCGGTGCTGTTCATCATGGGCTCGCTGATGCTGGCGGTGGCTGTGGTGAAGCAGAAGCTGGATACGCGCATCGCCTGGGCCATCGTGCGCATTACCGGCACGAAGACGCTTTCCATCGCTTTCGGCATCTCCTTCGTCTCCGGCCTGCTGGCCTCCTTCATCGGCGAACACACGGTGGCCGCCATGATGCTGCCAGTGGGCATCACGCTGATCACGCTCACCTCCAAGGATCCCAAAAAGGTGCGCAATCTCGCCGCCGTGCTGCTGTTCTCCATTTCCTACGGCTGCTCGGTGGCCGGCATCGGCACGCCCTCGGGCGGTGCACGCAACGCCATCATGATCGGCTACTGGAAGGAGTTCTTCTACGACCCGGCAAACCCGGAAACCTACAAGTATCTCATCGACTATGCCAAATGGATGGCCTATGCCTACCCCATCTTTCTGCTGCAGCTGCCCTTCGTCACCCTGATCCTGTTCACCGCCTTCAAGCCCGAATACAAGCGGCTGGACCGGGCCGTGGCGCGGTTGCGCAGCAAGGTGCTGGAGCAGGGGCCACTGAAGCCGGCGGACTGGGTGGCCATCGTGCTGTTCTTCATGATCCTCTATGGCTGGATCTTTCTCTCCGGCGAATACGGCATGGGCACCATCGCCGTGGCAGGGGCGGCGGCCTTTCTCATCGCCGCCCTGGTGAACTGGGAAGACATCAATTCCGGCGTGAACTGGGGCGTGGTGCTGCTCTATGCAGCGGCCATCTCGCTCGGCGTGCAGATGAAGGACACGGGCGCGGCCGCCTGGGTGGCCAACAAGTTCCTCTCCCTGCTGGAGCCCCTCGGCATGGGCCAGGGCATCGGCCTGTGGGCCGCCGTCTCGGCCCTGACCACGGCCGTCACCAACACCATGTCCAACGGCGCGGCCGTGGCCGTGCTCGGTCCCATTGTGCTGAAGCTGGCACAGGCCGCCGGCGAGAGCCCCATCATCATCGGCTTCATCACGGCCGTGTCCTCGGCCTTTGCCTATCTCACGGTGGTGGGCACGCCAGCCTGCACCATCGTCTATGCCTCGGGCTACCTCAAGACAACCGACTTTCTGAAGGTGGGCTGGCGCATGGTCCTGATGTCCACGACCCTGATGCTGCTGGCCGCCGCCTTCTACTGGCCACTGCTGGGCGCCTGAACAGGGCCGGCACCGTCCGGAACCGGTGGACAGAAAGGCCTGGCACGGCAGAACCGACAGCACTGACAAGCGGAGCGTGATCCATGGGCATCTTCGATTTCCTCAAGCGCTCACCGCTTTCCGAACGCCACGAGGAGGCCGTGCGCCAGCAGGTGGAAAGGCTGCGTGCCGAACGGCGCAAGCGCTTCCGCGTGCTGGTGTCGCTCAAGGACGAGGAAACGCTCTACGTGGTGCGCATGGCCGCGCGTCTGGCCAACTGCCCCAACTGCGACATCGTGCTGCTCTACGTGCGGCCCATTGACCGCTCGGGCGTCATCCAGATCAATCTGGCCCGGCGCAACATGCTGGAGGCCGGCGTGGAGCTGCCGGGTCTGCGCCTGCTCAAGCAGGGGCTGGAGGTGCTGAAGGAAGAACTCAAGCTGCCTCTGGAAAGCTGCGAGACCAAGTCCGTGCACACGGAGGCCTGGGGCGATCCTGCCGGCGACAACAAGGTGAGCTTCACCTGTCCCGAGGGCCGCGAAATCGTGCTGAAGCTGAAAGTGGCGCCAGACGTGGCCTCCGGCATACTCGACCAGTACGAGCTCGGTCCCTACAATCTGATCATCATGGGCGAGCCGACACGCTGGAAGAAATCCGGCCTGTGGGTGCTGTTCCATCACGTGGTGGCCGAGCGGGTACTGGCGCTTGCCCCCTGTTCGGTGATGATCGCACGCGACAGTCTGGACAGGCGCGGTTTCTTCATCTGCACGGACGGCACGGCGCGCTCCATGAACGCGGTGCGGCGCGCCGCCATTCTGGCCTACGAGGCCGGCGAGGAGATCACCCTGTTTTCCGTCGCCCCCACGCAGGAAGCGCATTCCCGGGCCCGCAAGGCCGTGGACGATGCCGCCGCGCTGCTGGCCAAGCTGGACATCCCGGTGAAAGAGACCATCGTGGCCATCGGAGATCCGGTGGAGAAGATCGTGGAGAAGGGGGCAGACTACCTGGTGACCGTCGTGACCGACGAGGGACGCTCGCGCCTGCATCGCATCCTTTTCGGTTCCACGGCCTCGGAGGTCGCGCGCAAGGCCAGGACATCGGTGCTGGATGTGCGCTGAGGGGCCATCGTGCCTGCAAGATTTTCGGCTATCTCCCTGCAGAACGAGGCTTGAGAAAAAAGCCGGATGACGGCTGCCATCCGGCCTGAAGATTGTGGGGAACGCACTGCATCCGGAACTCAGGAGGCTTCCGGATTTCCGGATCCGACACCTTTACGCGACACACTCATTCTCCACGCTCGGGCTCTGCCGGAGTGGCTGTGGACCTTCCCCTCCCGGCCAAACGGTCACGGCTCCTTCGATCCTGCGCGCGGGGGCTTCACGGCATGTCGCCCTGCTGTCCGGACCGGATTTCAGGCCACGGAGCCGAAGCCCTCGTCCACCGCTCCGGCGGGCGGGCGCACACCGGCGAGCACACAGGCGCGATAGACCGGTCCACCCCCGAAGATGGCATAGAGATGGCGAATGCCGCCCCGATCGGCAAAACGGCCGTCCAGCGCGTCATGGATGCGGCGCAGGGGCGGCTGAGGCTCGTCGCGATAGGCGCCCTGCACCACACGGATCGCCTCCCAATGATCCTCGCCCAGCTCAATGCCCATTTTCGCTGCCATGTCGCGGGCCGCCTCCGGACTCCATTCCTCGGGTGCATCGGGAAACTCCGGCGTTTCCCGCACAGCCCCGGGATGCACGAATGCCTGCATGGATCTGGGATATCTGGGCATGGCTCTTTCCTCCCCAAACCTGGACCACCGAAGGGAAGCCGGCTGCCGCCGCCCCCCTGCCGGGGATGACACCGCCTGTTTCTGTTCTCGTGGCACGGTATCCTGCCCGTGATGCGCGGGGAGCGACGATTCTCTCTCCGGCTCCTTGTGCGACATTCTACCGCACCCTGAGACGATTGCAAACGATTTGCACTTCCCATCACCCCTATCCCGGATGCCGGAAGGAAACACGACCGGGACACCGGGGCACGAAAGCGATACCGGGGCGTGATTGACCCGGACGCGGGCTTTGCCTATCTCGAAGACACGGAGGCGCTTCGGGAGAGCAAGGTCATGGCCGTTCGCAAGATCATCACGCCGCCCAATCCGCTGCTCAAGCAGCCCTCGCTGAAGGTCACGGAAGTGGACGACAGGATCCGGGCCCTGGTGCAGGACATGTTCGACACCATGTACGATGCGCCGGGGATCGGCCTTGCGGCCGTGCAGATCGGCGAGCCCCTGGCGGTGATCGTCATGGACACGGCGGGAAAGGACGAGGACCCGCGTCCGCTGGCGCTCGTCAATCCGGAAGTGGTGTGGGCTTCCGAGGAAATGCACGAATACGAGGAAGGCTGCCTCTCGGTGCCGGACATTTACGACAAGGTGGTGCGTCCGGCGGAAGTGGTGGTGCGTTATCTGGATCTGGACGGCAACGCGCAGGAGCGCACTTTCAAGGGACTCGATGCCACCTGCGTGCAGCACGAGATCGACCATACGAAGGGCATTCTCTTCATCGATCACCTGGGGCGGCTGAAGCGCGAGCGCTATCTGAAGAAAGTGATCAAGAAAGCCCGTCAGATGCAGGAGGCGTGAGATCTCGTTGCCCGTTCCGGGCAGCGTTTTCCTGCGGGCCGCCTGCGTGATTGTCCTGCCGGATGAGCCAAGATGTCCCTGCGCATCGTCTTCATGGGATCGCCGGACTTTGCCGTGCCCACGCTGAAGGCCCTGGCCGAGGCAGGGCACGAGATCGTGGCTGTCTATACCCAACCGCCGAAGCCGGCGGGACGTGGCCGGAAGGAACGGCCCACGCCCGTGCATGTCCTGGCCGAGGCGATGGGCTTTCCCGTCTTCATGCCGCGGTCGCTGAAGAGCGAAGAGGAGCAGGCCCGTCTTGCGGCGCTTGGCGCCGATGCCGGCGTGGTGGTGGCCTATGGCCTGATCCTGCCCAAGGCCGTGCTCGAGGCACCGCGGTTCGGCTGCTACAACCTGCATGCCTCGCTGCTGCCGCGCTGGCGGGGGGCAGCCCCCATCCACCGGGCGATCATGGCCGGCGACGAGAAGACCGGCGTGTGCGTGATGCGCATGGACGAGGGACTGGATACCGGTGATGTCTGCGCCTGCGAGGAGGTGCCCATCCTGCCCGAGACGACGGCAGGCGCGCTGCACGACATCCTGGCGGAGAAAGGGGCACGGCTCATGACCGAGGCCATGAACCGGCTGGAGGCGGAAGGGCGGCTGGATTGTCGTCCCCAGCCGGCAGAGGGCGTAACCTATGCCCACAAGATCGACAAGGCGGAAGCGGCCATCGATTTCTCCCGCCCGGCGGCCAAGGTGCTGGCCCAGATCCATGGCCTTTCGCCCTGGCCCGGGGCGTGGTTCACGCTGCCCTGGAAAGGCGAGCTTCTCCGTGTGCGCATCCTCAAGGCCGAACCTGCGCCGGAAGCAGGCAGTGGTGCACCGGGCACGGTGCTGGATGACGATTTCGCCATCGCCTGTGGCGAAGGCGCCATCCGCCCGCTTGTGCTGCAAAGAGCAGGCAAGGCGCCGCTTCCGCGTGACGCCTTCCTGCGCGGCACACCCGTGATGGCAGGCACACGGCTTCCGACCCGGAACGAAGCCTGACAGGCCTCCGCCCCGTTCCCATGGCAGGCGATCCGCCCCCCGCGGGACCTCATTTCCGATTCGGCCCTCTCAGCGCAGGTTCTCCCGGCCACGCCCCTGTTCGTTGAGCGCCAGGGCATGGCCGGCAAGATAGAGAGAACCGGCGATCACGATGCGCACAGGCACATCGGGCCGGACGTGCGAGGCCATGCGCAGGGCCTCCTCCAGCGTGGCCGCGCTACGGGCCGCCAGCCCCACCTTGCAGGCGAGCGCGGCCAGCTCATCCGGCGACCAGGCCTTGTCTTCGTGCCCCAGGATGGGCACGCAGATCACCTGGGCCGCCAGCCCCCGAAAGCTCTCCAGCCAGGCCCGTGCGTCCTTGCGTTTCATCAGCCCGACCACGAGCACCAGGGGACGCTCTTCCATCTCCTCGAAATCGGCCAGGCTGGCCGCCAGGGCCCGGCCCGCGTGCGGATTGTGGCCGCCGTCCACCCACAGCTCGTCATCATGGGCGATGAAACGGCGCAGGCGCCCACGCAGGACAGGCTGCAGGCGGCCGGGCCAGCGCGCCCGCCTCAGCCCCCGGGTCATGGCGCGCTCGTCGATGCGGGAATCACCAAACTTGCGCAAGGCGGCAATCGCCGTACCGGCATTCTCGATCTGGAAGCGTCCGGGCAGGGCCGGCAGCGGCAGGTCCATCAGGGTCTCCGCATCTTCCCAGACCAGGCGGCCATGTTGCTCGAAGGCCTGCCAGTCGCGCTGGGCGGCAAACAGGGGCGCGCCGATTTCGGCAGCGCGGGCCGCCATCACCTCATGAACGACATCCACCTGCGGCGCCAGCACGGCAGGCACGCCGGGCTTGAGAATGCCGGCCTTCTCGGCAGCGATCTTCTCGAGAGTCCCGCCCAGAAAGTCCATGTGATCCATGGCCACGGGGGTGATCACGGTCACGGCCGGTGTTTCCACCACGTTCGTGGCGTCCAGGCGCCCCCCCAGCCCCGTCTCGAGCAGCAGCAGGTCTGCCGGCCGACGCGAGAAGGCGAGCAGGGCCGCGGCCGTGGTGATCTCGAAGAAGGTGATGGGCTGGCCACGGTTGGCCGCCTCGCATTCCTCCAGCACCTCGGCCAGATGCGGCTCGGCGATGAAGCCCCCCTCCCCGCCCTTGCGGCCCAGCCAGATGCGTTCGTGAAAACGCACCAGATGCGGGGAGGTGTAGACATGCACGGCCAGGCCGGCGGCCTCCGCCATGGCTTTCATGAAGGCAATGGTGGAGCCCTTGCCGTTCGTGCCCGCCACGTGAATCACCGGCGGCAAGTGGCGCTCCGGATGGCCAAGCGCGGCCAGCAGCCGGTGCATTCGCTCCAGTGACAGATCGATGAGTTTGGGATGCAGCTTCAGCAGCCGATCGAGAATGCGGTCGGAGTGCGGCATGGACCCTGAATGGATACAACGATGAGACAACGAACCGAAAGAGGCAGCCGGACGGCAGGCCCTCGTCTTCCTGTTCCGTCCGTGGCGGGGCTTGCCGGTGGCCGGTTCCCATGGCCGCCCCATTCAGGAATGGGCGAAGATGTCGTCGTCCTCCCATCCGGCGAGATCCAGCTCGGCGCGCACGGGCAGGAAATCAAAGCACTTCTGCGCCAGCTCGAGCCGGCCCTCGCGCGCCAGCATCTGATCCAGACGCAACTTCAGCTCGTGGAGATAGAGCACATCAGCCGCGGCATACTGCTTCTGCGCCTCCGAGAGCACGGGCGTGCCCCAGTCCGAGCTCTGCTGCTGCTTGGACAGCTCGATGCCAAGCATCTCGCGCACCAGGTCCTTCAGCCCGTGGCGGTCCGTATAGGTGCGGGCAAGGCGCGAGGCGATCTTGGTGCAGTAGACCGGCTTCACGTCCGCACCCAGCCAGCGTTTCAGAACGGCGATGTCGAACCGGGCGTAGTGGAAGATCTTGAGCACGCGCTCGTCTTCCAGCAGGCGTCTGAGATTGGGGGCATGATAGGTTTCGCGATCCAGCTGCACGAGCACGGCATCGCCGTCGCCGGCGGAGAGCTGCACCACACAGAGCTTGTCGCGGTGAGGGTTGAGGCCCATGGTCTCGGTATCCACCGCCACCATGTTGCCGAAGTCGATGTCGCCGGGCAGGTCGCCCCTGTAGAGCTTGATGGCCATGGTGCGTTCCGAAGGTTCCTGTCGATCAGGATGCGGCAGGGCTGCCAGCCTGCCGGCCCTGCTGCCCGACGAGCCCGAACCTGTCCTCGCTGCGGATTGCAGGGGACAGGCCGTTCAAGCCGGAGAGGACAGCCAAGGCAAAAAGAAAAACCGGCTTTTCCAAGCCGGCGCTGGCAATCTCCGATCCTGAAAATTGACTAATGAATGGTGCCCAGGAGAAGACTCGAACTTCCACGGCCGTAAAGGCCACTGGCACCTGAAGCCAGCGCGTCTACCAATTCCGCCACCTGGGCACCTCTCACGGTTTTGCTCTTATACGGATCAGGGCCGATCTGTCAACCCCCTGGCAGCGATTCCTAGGCATCCATTCCCATGCATTCACCTGCTTCCGAAGGCTCGGCCCTGCCGGACTTTGCCTTTTTGCCGTCGCGGGAGTATCTATGCACCGGATGTGCGGGATGGCACACCCAGCATTCAAGATGGCGGGGCCGGAAGGAAAGGCCGACAGACATCCCCGCGAGCGGGAGAGGGACTCATGGCCGCAAGAACAGACAGGCAGCTGCGCGACGAGATGATCGGCGTCATCGGAGGTTCGGGGTTCGTGGGCCGACACGTGGTGGCGGCCCTGGCACGGGCAGGATACCGCATCCGCGTCATCTGCCGGCGGCCAGATCTGGCGGGTTTCCTGCAGCCGCTGGGGGTGCCGGGGCAGATCGCCTTCGTGCAGGCCAACATTCGTCGGCGCGAATCGCTCATGCCGGCGCTGGAAGGGCTGCAAGGCGTGATGAACCTGGTCGGGATCCTTGCCGAGCGCGGGCGGCAGACCTTCGAGGCCGTGCACGTGCGGGGGGCAGAGGCCGTGGCCCGCACTGCGCGCGAGGCTGGCGTGCAGCGGCTCGTCCATGTCTCCGCCCTTGGCGCCGATCCCGGCTCGCCGGCGCTCTACGGCCGCAGCAAGGCCGAGGGCGAGAAGCGCGTGCGGCAGAATTTTGCCTCCGCGGTGATCCTGCGTCCCTCGATCATCGTGGGACCGGAAGATTCCTTCTTCAACCGCTTCGCCGGCATGGCGCGCTTCAGCCCGGCAATTCCGCTGATCGGGGGTGGGTTCACGCGCTTTCAGCCCGTCTACGTGGCAGATGTGGCGGCCGCGGCCGTGAAGGCCCTGGAAGACGATTCGCTCTCCGGCCAGGTGCTGGAGCTGGGCGGGCCGGAGGTCTGGACCTTCCGTGAGCTCATGGAATTCATGCTCATGGTCATCCGCCGCCGACGGCTGCTCGTGTCCATCCCCTTCGGCCTGGCCAAGGTGATGGCCTGGCCGGCACAGTTCCTGCCCGGGCCGCCACTGACCCCCGACCAGGTGAAGATGCTCATGAAGGACAACGTGGTGAGCGAAAGGGCAAAGGCGGAAGGACGCACGCTGGAAGGTATCGGCATCGAGCCCGATGGCATCGAGGCCGTGGTGCCGGACTATCTGGTGCGCTACCGGCCGGCCGGGCAGTTCACCGTGGTGCGCGAGGCCATTGCCGAAATGGCGGAGCACGAGGCCTGAAGCTGCGGATCGTCGGGCCGTCGTTCCCTCGCGGCCCCGGCCCGGTCATTTTGCGCTCCGCGTCACCGCATCCCGGGAGACGTCGCGACCAGCGATCGGCGATTCGACATTTGGCCGACGCTGGCGTAAAGAAGGAAACGGGGAGCAGGACGGCTCGGCCTGCACGATCGGGTACCGACCGGACCGTCAGGGAACCGGGCGAGGCCTTGCTGGCCGGCAGGCGGCCGATGCCTCTGCCGCCCCGGGCATGTCTGCAGCGCCGCGGCACGAGCGCAAGCGGGGCGTTGACGATGTTCACGCACGAGGATGTCTGGCGGGCGATCGATCTGCTCGCCAAGAAGCATGGCCTTTCCACCTCCGCCCTGGCCCGCAAGGCCGGGCTGGACGCCACCTCCTTCAACCGCTCCAAGCGCATCACGCCCAAGGGACGGCCGCGATGGCCTTCCTCGGAGAGCCTGGCCAAGGTCCTGAGCTGCACCAACACCTCGCTGGAGGAATTCACCCGCCTGATGCAAGGCGAGGATGCCGACGGGAGCGTCCCGGCCGAGCCGCCAGCCGGCCGCAAGGCTGGCCGGCGAGGGTTGCGCACGTGCATTCCGCTCATCGGCCTGGCACGGGCCGGGGCCGAGGGCTACTTCGACGATGGCGGCTATCCTGTGGGCAGCGGATGGGACGAGATCACCTGTCCCGGCATTGCGGACGAGAACGCCTACGCCCTGCGCATTGTCGGCGATTCCATGGAGCCGGTCTATCGCGAGGGTGACGTGATCGTGGTCTCGCCGAACAGCACGGTGCGCCGTGGCGACCGGGTCGTGGTCCGCCTGACGGATGGCGAGGTGATGGTGAAGATCCTGGCCCGGCGCACGCCGGAGGAATGCGAGTTCCATTCCTTCAATCCGGCGTATCCGCCACGGGTGGTGCCCACGCGGGAGGTGATGTGGATCGCGCGTATCCTCTGGGTCTCGCAGTAGGGCGGATCCTCCTGCGCCCGGCAGGCGACCGGGCCCTGGGCAGTCAGTCTCTCAGGACAGGCCCTCGCGCTGCACCCAGGCATGGGTGTCGTCCAGGGCTCTTTCCAGTCGAACGTGAAGAAAAGTTTTCCAGCCTGCCGAGCAGGCTGGAAATACTTTTCTTCAGAAAAAACAATGCGTCCTGCTGGCTTGAGGCGGCTCGGCGCCAGCAGGACAGCATTTCTGGCTTAAGTGAATCGCAAGGTTCTGACGATACATCGTCAGAACCTTGCGATTCACAGTCATACAATCATCCTCCCCCCAATCATCCTCAAAGTTCTTTCAACTCAATACCTTGTCTATACCTCACATGCGCCTCTCAGGACAGGCCCTCGCGCTGCACCCAGGCATGGGTGTCGTCCAGGGCTCTTTCCAGGCGATCGAACATCTCGTCGATATCTTCCTCCGAAATGATCAGCGGCGGACACAGTGCAATGATGTCGCCGCCGACGGCGCGGGTGAGCAGGCCCCTCTCCTGTGCGAAGCGGGCGGCCGCCGCCCCCACGCCCGCCCCGGGATCAAAGAGGCGGCGGGCAGCCTTGTCCGCCACCAGCTCCACACCGCCAATGAGGCCCAGACCGCGCACGTTGCCCACCAGCGGATGATCCTCCAGACGCTTCAGTCGTTCCCCGAATTTCGGGGCCCTGGCGCGCACCTGGCCGGGGATGTCTTCCCGCTCGAAGATTTCCAGGGTCTTCAGGGCCACGGCGCAGGCCACCGGATGACCGGTGTAGGTGTACCCATGACCGAAGACACCGAGCCTGCGTGACTGTTCGAGCAGGGCCTCGTGCAGTTCCGGCTCGATGGTGATGGCGCCCAACGGCACATAGGCGGAGGTGATGGCCTTGGCCACCGAAATGGACGTGGGCGTGAAGCCCAGCGCCTGGCAGCCGAACATCTCGCCGGTGCGACCGAAACCGGTGATCACTTCATCCGAGATGATGCGAATGTCATATCTGGCAAGCACGCGGCCGATGGCTTCGAAATAGCCTTCCGGCGGAATGACCACACCACCGGCGCCCATGACCGGCTCGGCAATGAAGGCCGCGATGGTTTCCGGCCCCTCGTGCTCGATCACATCCTCCAGCTCGCGGGCCAGGCGCTCGGAAAACTCGCGTTCGCTTTCACCCGGCTCGCGGTCCCGATAGGGATCGGGACAGGACACATGAATCACCTGCGGCAGTGGCAGATCGAACGCCTCGTGCACGATGGGCAGGCCGGTAAGCGAACCGGAGGCCACGGTGACACCATGATAGGCGCGGCGACGGGCGATGATCTTCTTCCGCTCCGGGCGGCCGCGGGCATTGTTGGCATACCAGGTGAGCTTCACCTGCATGTCGTTGGCTTCCGAGCCGCCGGAACAAAAAAGCACGCGGGCGGCGGGGGCCGGGGAAATCTCCTTCAGCTTCTCGGCCAGTTCGATGGCGACGTCATGACTCTTGTGGCCGAAGAGGTGGGCGAATGGCAGCCGCGCCATCTGTGCGCGGGCGGCCTCCACCAGCTCCTGGTTGCCATAGCCAAGCGCGGTGCACCACAGGCCGGCAAGCCCCTCGATGTAGTCACGCCCTTGCGTGTCATAGACCCGCACGCCCTCCGCCCGATCAATGACTAGGGGGCCCACCTCCTCGTGCAGGGCAAGGTTGGTATAGGGATGGACGAGGGTCTCGATATCGCGCCGGTCCAGGTTGCTCAGCTCGGGCATGGGGCACTCCTGCCTTGATGGAAGGGCCGTGCATGGCTGCTGGCCGGCTCGGCCCCGGCTCTCCCGCAGGATAGGCCCGCTGCCGGGATCATGCCAAGGGCTGCAAAGGTGCAAGGCCGGCACACTTCCGGTGGCCGGCAG
The DNA here is from genome assembly GCA_964574205.1 of uncultured Rhizobiaceae bacterium. GTDB lineage: Bacteria > Pseudomonadota > Alphaproteobacteria > Rhizobiales > Aestuariivirgaceae > Thermopetrobacter. The sequence continues at coordinate 13,520 of CAZNLW010000026.1, forward strand.
GATCCGCCACAGCAGGGAAAAAGACCGCTCTGGTGGGGGTCTGCCGTGTCTCTGCGCCCCTACCCCGCGCGCGACCTACTGGCGCAGATAGTTGGGCGCCTCGCGGGTGATCTGCACATCGTGCACGTGGCTTTCGCGCAGGCCGGCGTTGGTGATACGGATGAACCGGGCGCGTTCCACGAACGCACGCAGGTTGGCCGCACCGGTGTAGCCCATGGCGGCACGCAATCCTCCCACCAGCTGATGAAGCACGTTGCTCACCGGACCCTTGTAGGGCACCTGGCCCTCGATGCCCTCGGGCACGAACTTCATGGTATCCTTCACCTCGGCCTGAAAGTAGCGATCAGCCGAGCCACGGGCCATGGCACCAACGGACCCCATGCCGCGATAGGCCTTGTAGGAACGGCCCTGGTAAAGATAGACCTCGCCAGGGCTTTCGTCCGTGCCGGCCAGCAGCGAGCCGATCATGACCGAGGCCGCGCCGGCGGCCAGGGCCTTGGCCATGTCGCCGGAATACTTGATGCCGCCATCGGCGATGATGGGCGTATCGGTCTTGCGGGCAGCGGCCACACAGTCGAGAATGGCTGTCAGCTGCGGCACGCCGACACCGGCCACGATGCGCGTGGTGCAGATGGAGCCGGGGCCGATGCCCACCTTCACGGCATCCGCACCAGCCTCGACAAGGGCTTCCGTGGCCTCGGCCGTGGCCACATTGCCGGCGATCACGTCCACCTGCTCGCCGAACGCCTCCTTGACGCGTTTCACCTGATCGATGACGAAGCGCGAATGGCCATGTGCGGTGTCGATGACGAGCACGTCCACGCCGGCCTCCACGAGGCGTTCGGCGCGGCGAAAGCTGGCCTCGCCGGTGGAAATGGCGGCGGCCACGCGCAGACGGCCCTGATCGTCCTTCACGGCATCGGGATAGAGCTCCGCCTTCTCCATGTCGGTGACGGTGATGAGGCCAATGACCCGATCCTGATCGTCCACCACCACCAGCTTCTCGATACGGTGAGCCTGCAGCTTGCGGCGGGCTTCCTCCGGCGTGATGTCGGGACCGGCGGTCACCACCTTCTCGCGTGGCGTCATGAGCTCCGCGACTTTCCGGTTCATGTCGGTCTCGAAGCGCACGTCACGGTTGGTGATGATGCCGATCAGCTTCTGCGGCCCCTCGCCCCGCCTCTCCACCACCGGAATGCCGGAAATGCTGTGCTGTTTCTTGATGGCCATGAGCTCGCCCAGGGTGGCATCGGGCGTGATGGTGATGGGATTGATCACCATGCCGGCCTCGAAGCGCTTGACCCGGCGCACCTCGTCTGCCTGCGCCTCGGGCGAAAGATTGCGGTGAATGACGCCAATGCCGCCGGCCTGGGCCATGGCAATGGCCATGCGCGCCTCCGTTACCGTGTCCATGGCGGCGGAAAGGATGGGAATGGACAGAGAGATGCGCCGGGTCAGCCGGGTGGAGACATCGGCGTCTGCAGGCAGCACAGCGCTCTCGCGAGGCTTCAGCAGCACATCGTCAAAGGTGAGATACTCGGGGAATTCGGGAAGGGCGCCAGGGCCGCTCATGCCAACCTCCTGCACGTGAACGGATATACGGATAGACAGCGACTGCCTTGCCATCTGCATGGCGGCTGATTCCGGTTGGCACCTGTGCATAGCACGTTGCGCCCATCAGGGAAAGGCGAAGCGGCGCGGGCAAGGGAGATGTGCACAGGGCACACGGGTGCCCATGGTGATGAGGTGCACACAGGCTATGACCCGACAGGACGACAAGGTTTGAGAAAAGATCATGCGTCCCTGTTGCCGTCCGCCGTCTGCCAGCTTTCGGCCAGAATGGCATACAACAGATGATCGCGCCATTCGCCATTGATGTTCAGATAACCGCGGGCGTAGCCCTCGCGCCAGAAGCCGCATTTTTCCAGGAGGCGGCGGGAGGGTTCGTTCTCCGGCAGGCAGGCGGCCTCCACCCGGTGCAGACCGAGCGAGCCGAAGGCATGATCCAGGAGCAGGCGCACGGCCTCCGTCATGTAGCCCTGACGGGCATGGCGGGCACCGATCCAGTAGCCCAGGGTGCCCGCCTGGGCATTGCCACGGCGGATGTTGGACAGGGTGAGACCGCCCAGCAGCCCCTGTGTCTGCCGGTCGAAGACGAGCAGCGGCAGGGCCGTGCCCTCGCGCAGTTCGCGCCAGTAGCTGCGCAGGCGCCTGCGCCAGGCGACAGCGGTCAGGTCATCGGGCGGCCAGGTGGGCTCCCAGGGCTGGAGAAAGTCTCGCGATTCCGCCCGCAGGGCTGCCCATTGCCCGAAATCGTCCAGCCGTGGCGGGCGCAGGACGACACGCGCGCCCTTCAGCACCGGCTCCGGCATGGCCGGCTGACGCAGGTATGAGAGGAAATCCGCCATGTGGCGATTATAGGCCGGCGCACCTCTCTGTCGAAGGCATCGATGTTCCCGCCCTTTCTTCCGCCATTCCGTGCAGAAGAAAAGGGTCCGGCCTGCCGGGGGAGAAGCAGGAGCCGGACCCGTGAAGTTGCTGGCCGCGGGCCAGGAGGAAGTGGCTGCCTGCCAGCAGGCGACCACCGGGCCAGGAACCGGAGCCCGCCGTGCCGCCGGGCGGCTCCGACTGGTGATCACCGATGCCAGGCACTCTCGCAAACGCCCCTGAACCGGGGGAGATGGCGGCCTTGCGAATTCCCTGTCGCATGTGTGTCTTGCGCGTCTCGTTTCCTGCAACGCCGTTTCATCTCCGGATCGCCGATCCCTCGACCTTTTTTCCGATCGCCGCCGGGGGTCCCCTCCAAGAGGGGCCCCGGCAGATCTCCCTTGTCACCTCTCGCCCCACAGGGCATGCCCCAAGCCCCTGTCCATGCCTGCCTTGCAGCGCTTCAGCCTACGGCTTGATGTAGGCGTAGCCCTGAAGCTGCAGGTGTCCGATCTCGGCGACGCCACTGGGCACGATATCCTCCCTGAACACGTCAAAGAGATCCTTCTCGTAGTCGATCTTGCGACCGCGCAGCGTGTTGGCGCAGACGAGGAAGGCCACATTCTGCGACTTCAGCGCGGTGATGCGCGTCTTCAGGCCATCGTCCCTCAGCGCCTCGCGCAGCAGGTTCACGCCATTGCCATGCAACACCACCTTCACGTCCAGGTTGTCGACACCAACGGCGTTGATGTGGTTCTGGATATTGCGCAGGGCCCCGCGGTATTTCCTGTTCTTCTCGCCACCATTGTAGTTGATGTGATAGACCACTTTCTGTCTGCCATAGCGCTCACCGGCTGCCGAAGGCGTGATCGCGAAGGCGACAAGCACCAGCGCAGCCGCCAGCAGGCCCCAGATTCTCGGCATGCTCCGTTCCCTCCCTGGTCATGGTTGAGACGTTTCCCCGAACATGGCGCCTTGTGCGGCGCTCGTTTATCTGTTTGTCGCCTGCATCATGGCTGACAACAGGAAGCCCGGGCGGTGGCCAACCCGGAGGCGGGTGCGGGGGCTCACCGCCCTTGCAGGTTCGCACCGCACCGGGCTTCCTGTTGCCAAGGAGAGCACGATCACCGGCTGAAGACTACCCGGGAAAACCCCGGATCCCCCTCCGGTGGATCCCCAGGTTGGAGCCCCGGGCCTGATCCAGCCCATTCCGGATCGCTCGTGACGTGATGGCCGGCATGCCATCACGACCCCGCCGCCCCCATCAGGCGGCTGCGGCAGCTAGCAGGGGCGGCCCATCACCTGCCGGAGAGGGGAACCGCACCATCAGGCCGGGCGGGGCTGCGCGGCAGGTCGGTCGTAGCCTTCGCGGGTGGCCAGCCAGACGAGGGAGGTGGCGGACTTCACGCCCACCTTCTTCATGAGGTTGGTGCGGTGGTATTCCACTGTCTTGGGGCTGATGTCGAGCGCGCGGGCGATGGCCTTGGTGGACAGTCCCTGGCAAAGAAGGGCCAGCACCTCCTGCTCGCGGCGGGTGAGGCGGGCGAAGGCTTCTGGCCGGGCATCGGCCAGTTCGGCCGGCAAGGTCGCGGGATTGCCGCCGGCACGGGCCACGGCCGCTGCGGCATTCTCGCTGCGGCGGGCAGATGGCATACCGGGCTGGCGGCGCTGTTGATGCAGTGTATAGGCAACAAGCAGCGTCACGATCAGGAGGACGCCAAGCGTAAAAGGCACACCGGCCATGAGACCCGAGAGCCATGCGGGGGCAAGTGTTCCCTGTCGCCAGGCCTCGAAATCCGTCACCAGTTGCCGCACATCCTCATAGGCGCTGGGCGTGGTCCAGGCATGGCGCAGGCCATAGGAGGCACGCACGGCCGGATCCTGCGTCTCCAGCAGGGCGCGGGCAACAGCCTCGGTGATGCGTTTGTTCGCCCCCTCACGCGCCAGAAAAGGCCATTCGGGATAAAGGCGGGTGGAAACCTGATGCGGCCAGGCGGGATAGCGATCCGCCTGCAATACGCGCACGTCCGCCAGCCGAATGCGGCCTTCGCGCGCCATGCTCTCGATCAGGCCCGTGCGCACGATCCCGGCATCGGTCTCGCCGCGCAACACCGCCATGACGATGGCATCCTGTGGAAAGCCCGCAAAACGCACGACCGCGAGATCGGCAAAGGGATCCATCTCCTGGGCGGCGAACTCGGCCCAGGCCATCTGGAAGCCGCCGAAGGCCAGCGGGCTGACAGCCGTGAGCGTGCGGCCACGCAGGTCCGCCAGTGTCTTGATATCCGAATCCGCACGCACGAGAATGACGGAGCCGAAACGGGTCAGCCCCTGGCGGCCGCCATCGATGAGGCGTTCCAGCGTGGCCAATGGCGCCAGCGGCACATCACGGGTGAGCGCCACGTAATGGCCGGGATTGGTGATCAGATAGTCGATGCGGCCGGTTTCCAGCAGCCCGCGGGCCGAGAAGAGGGTGACAGGCTGGAGGGTGAAGGTGACGCCGGGCACACGGGCGGAGAGGTAGTCCGCCAGCGGTTGCCAGCGATGGCGTGCACGCTGGTTGCCCCGAAAAGCCAGCACGCCGATGCGCACCACACGCTCCTCTCGAGGCATGGCCGCCGGCTCGTCACGGGGCATGTCGCCATCCACGGAGGGCATGGCGCCAATCTCGCGGAGAATGTCCGTCAATTCGCGCAGGACCCGGTCCGTGCCCAGCTCGGCCGCACTCACGTGAATATTGCCGGCGAGGTCACCGGCCGCACGTTCCAGCCCTTCGCGTGGTGCCGTCTCGTTGCGCACGGCATCGGCATGTGCAGCAGACGACCAGGCGAAAAAGGCCACAAGCCACGCCAGGAGACCTGCCATCATCGCCAGGCGGCGGCCATGCGCCCGGGCCACTGTCTCCCGCTTGCGGCCATGCCCGCCTTGTGCCGTTGCCAGTCTCCTCCCCCGCATCGAAACTCCCGGATATCCTCACATCGGGTTGCGTAACCAACCCACCCTTACACAACCTGAGCGCGACACTCTTGAGGGCCGCCTTCCGCGATGCCTGTGACACCTTCCTGCTGGCGAGCGTCGTTCCGGCGGCCGTCCCTTCCTTAGCGCATGCCGTTTCTCCTGGCCAGTCATGCCACCAGACATCCGTTTTTTAATTATTCCAAATTTCATGCCGGATCCATGACCGCTGTCAATGGCCGGATGACTGTTTCTTCATTTCACACCTTGCATTCGGCAGACAGGCCGTTGCCTGTCGTCCCGGCACTGCTGCCAGGGCATCCCCATACCTCGAAAAGATCCGTGACAAGCCCCATATGAATGGCGTATCACGAGCCAGACTTCGGCAGCCATCCGCGCGCCTCATCCGCCATCATGTCCGGGGCCGGCCCGGCAGCGCGCGGCAGGCAAAGGAAACTTCCGCCCCTTCATGGAACGAGACGACGAACGCAGATGACGGATACCGCTAGCGCCAACGTTCATGCCGCCCCGCTGCCGGATACGGAAGTGTCCGTGCGTGAAGTCTTCGGCATCGATTCGGATCTGGTCGTGCCGGCCTATTCGGAGCCCAACGAGCATGTGCCGGACCTCGATCCCGACTATCTCTTCAATCCCGAGACCACGCTCGCCATCCTTGCCGGCTTCAAGCACAACCGGCGGGTGATGATCACGGGCTATCATGGCACAGGCAAGTCCACCCACATCGAGCAGGTGGCGGCACGACTGAACTGGCCCTGTGTGCGCATCAACCTGGATTCGCACATCTCG
>CAZNLW010000027.1:0-19656 GCA_964574205.1 uncultured Rhizobiaceae bacterium
TTGAGTTGAAAGAACTTTGATGATGATTGGGTGACTGTGAATCGCAAGGTTCTGAGGATACATCGTCAGAACCTTGCGATTCACTTGAGCCGGAAATGCTGTCCTGCTGGCGTCGAGCCGTGCTCTGAGCCAGCAGGACGCATTGTTTTTTCTGAAGAAAAGTTTTCCAGCCTGCTCGGCAGACTGGAAAACTTTTCTTCACGTTCGACGGATGTCGTTGCGCCTGGGCGAACCTGCCCCCGGGTTTTCAGTGATAGCCCTCGCCCGGTTTCACCTTGCCGCGGAACACCCAGTAGCTCCAGGCCGTGTAGCCGAGGATCAGCGGCAGCAGGAAAAGGGTGCCGATCAGCATGAAACGCAGGGAGTCATGAGGGGCGGCGGCTTCGGCAATGGTGAGGGAAGGGGGCACGAGATACGGATAGAAGCTGATCCCCAGCCCGATGAAGGACAGGGCGAAAATGCCGATGACCGAAAGGAACGAGATCCCCGGTCGGCCATTCCGCCAGCCCTGAAGGAAGGTGAAGGCCAGCACCAGGATCAGGAACGGCACCAGTACCGAGAAGATGACACCGGGCCAGGCAAACCAGCGCTCGAAATAGACCGGCTGCAGGAAGGGCGTGGCCAGGCTGACGGCCCCCACAAACACGAGCAGCGCGCCGAACAGCGGCAGGCTGAGGCGATGCATCTTCGCCTGCAGGGGGCCTTCGGTCTTCATGTCCAGCCAGACGGCACCCAGCAGGGCATAGCCCGTGACCACGGCGGCGGCCGTGAGCAGGCTGAAGGGCGACAGCCAGTCCCAGTGGCCGCCGGCATAGGCCCGCCCTTCCACGGCAATGCCCTGCACGATGGCGCCCAGCGCCATCCCCTGGGCAAGGGCCGCCACCAGCGAGCCGGCGAAGAAGCCGAATTCCCACAGGTGCCGCCAGCGTGGCGTGCGCGGCACGAACTCGAAGGCCACACCGCGAAAGATCAGGCCCAGCAGCATGGCGATGATCAGCGGATAGAGCGCCGTGAACAACACGCCATAGGCCAGCGGAAACACCGCCAGCAGCCCGCCGCCTCCCAGCACCAGCCAGGTCTCGTTGCCATCCCAGACCGGGGCGATGCTGTTCATGGCCAGATCCCGTTCCTCCCGCCGGCGGATGAGCGGAAACAGGATGCCCACGCCAAGGTCGAAGCCATCCAGCACCACATAGGCAAAGACGGCGAGCGCCATGATCGCGGCCCACAGGTTGGGCAGGGTGAACAGCGTCTCCATGATTGCCTCCTTCCTTCAGCCGCGGTTGCCCTCTGCCGCGCCCAGCTCCATGGCCGGCGTGATGCCGGCGGCGCGCAGCACGCCCACCTCGTCGATGTCGATGTGCTCGCGTGGATCCCGTGCCATGAGCCGCAGCACGAAATAGATTCCCACGCCGAAGACCACCACATAGACCGCGATGAAGGCGACGAGCGACAGGGCCACGGCCGGCGCGTCCACGGCCGAGGCGCTCTCGGCAGTGCGCAGCAGGCCGTAGACCGTCCACGGCTGGCGGCCGATCTCGGTGACGAACCAGCCCGCCAGCAGCGCGATGAAGCCGGAAGGCCCCATGAGCAACGCCACCTTCAGCAGCCGCCGGTCGTGGTAGAGTCGGCCGCGCCAGCGGGCAAGGCCGGACCAGATGCCCACTGCGGCCATGAGAAAGCCCAGAGCCAGCATGATGCGGAAGGCGAAGAACACCGGTGCCACGGGCGGCCGATCCTCCTTGGGAAAGTCCTTCAGGCCCTTCAGGGGGCTTGTCAGGTCATGGGTGAGGATGAGCGAGGAGGCATAGGGAATCTTCAGTGCGTAATGCACCGTCTCGGCCGCGTCGTCCGGCCAGCCGAGCACGATGAAGGGCGCGCCCCCCTGAGGATGACTTTCGTAGTGTCCCTCCATGGCCGCCACCTTGGCCGGCTGATGCGCCAGCGTGTTCAGACCGTGCAGGTCGCCGGCCAGGATCTGCAGGGGGGCGACCAGCAGCGCCATCCACATGGCCATGGAGAACATCTTGCGGGCGCCGGGGCTGAGATTGCGCTCGCTCTTCAGCAGGTGCCAGGCGCCCACCGCGCCCACGGCGAAGGCCGTGGCGAGAAAGGCTGCCAGCACCATGTGCACGAAGCGGTAGGGGAAGGAGGGAGTGAAGATGATGGCCCACCAGTCCACCGGGTGAAACTGGCCGTTGGGACCGATCGTGTGACCGGCCGGCGTCTGCATCCAGGAGTTCACGGCCAGGATCCAGAAGGCGGAGATCAGGGTGCCGAGGGCCACGATCACCGTGGCCGCGAAATGCAGCTTTTCGCCCACACGCTGGCGGCCGAAGAGCATCACGCCCAGGAAACCCGCCTCCAGGAAGAAGGCGGAGAGCACCTCGTAGCCCAGCAGCGGGCCAATCACCGGGCCGGCCTTGTCGGAGAACACGGCCCAGTTGGTGCCGAACTGGTAGCTCATCACCACGCCGGAGACCACCCCCATGCCGAAGACCACGGCGAAGATGATCTTCCAGTAGTCGAAGAGGCGGATGTAGATCTCCTCGCGCGTGAAGAGATACAGCCCGTTGAGCACGGCCAGCCAGGCCGCAAGGCCGATGGTGAAGGCGGGAAAGATGATGTGAAAGGAAACCACGAAGGCGAACTGGATGCGTGCCAGTTCCACCGCCGAAAGACCCAGCCACTCCGTCATGGTCGTCTCTCCCCTGTGCGCAAGCGGATGCCGTTGCAACCGTCACGGCAACGACCGGGATCTGCCCGGATCGTCGCATCACTTGCCGGGAATGTCCCGGCTCGGCTCCTGCACCCGATCCTGCCTTCCCCTGGGAGAGCGCGGCTGTGGCGCCTGTGGCTGCTGCCGCCCCCGCTTGGCACATGGCTTGCCGGACACGGCACCTGCCACGCCTGTGACCGCGACGGGGGCGCAACGGCCTTGTCCCTCATCCCCTGCCCGAGGACGTCCCCGAAAGCCTGGAGACAATGGCAACGCTCACCGACATTGACCCCGCAGCGGGCAGTGTCTCGGGCAGAACGTGCTTGCAGGCAGAGGATAGCCTCCACCCCTTGTTGATGCAGGATGGGAATTTGACGCAGATCAAGTTTTTCTGCATGCCGGAAGGGTCAGCATGACTGGCCACGAGCAGGCCCGGCACATCGCCGCCACGACAGGAGAGCAGGAGAGAACGGCCGGTCCGCCGTGCCTTGTTCGGCGTGCGCTCAGCCCTTGAGCACCTGGCCGAGGATCGCCGTCAGCAGATCCCGGTCGCGACGATGGCGGCGACGCGATCGGCGGCGCGAGTATCGGCGGCGAGTGGCATGACGGCGATAGCGGCGGGCGTAGCGCGTGCGCCGGCGGCGGCGCGGACGCAGCCCCCTGAGCAACCCCTGGATCAGGCCATCGACGAGGGCGGCGATCACCGTGGCGAGCAGCCCGCCGGCCAGGGTCCCGCCCATCCCGGCCGAATGGGCCTCACGGCTCCGGCCGGCGGTGAATGCCGGCATGACGTCCGTGCGCCAGCGCCGGCTCATGGCGGCCACTGCAAGCACGGCGGCAAAGGTGAAGAAGCGCGCGGCCACCTCCAGCGACACGCCGTTTGGCACCCCGGCCTCGATGGCCGCCCTCCGTGCGCTCTCGAGCGAACCGAAAAGATGCGTCAACAGTTCCTCGCCATCTTTCACGGCCGCACGCGAGGTGAGTGTGCGGATGTCTTCCAGATATGCCTCCGCCTCGCCCTCTTCCACGATGTCGAAGAGGGTTTCCAGGGCAGCCGGATCCTCGGCCGTGACCGCATCGATGCGGCGGGCAATCACCGGCACCTGAAGACGCAGCAAGGCCTCTGCGGCATGCGGATCCAGCCCCGCCGCGGCACCCAGAAGGGCAACGAGGCGCCCGCCTTGCGCCTGGCGGATGTGATCGATGAGCTCCATGGCATTTCCCGTGGACCGGAGCGGATGAAGGGACAGCAGCCTTTCCGACCGTCGTCGGCCATGTCGCGCCCGTCGTCAAGAGGCTCCATTCCGGGAGCTGACATCTTGACCGGCGGAATTGCGGCCGGAAGGCATGGAGCGGCCGCCGGCTTGCCGCGCCAGGCGATCGATGAGCAGCCATCCGGCAAGAATGGCCACCAGTCCTGTCACGGATGAGCCGAGGGCAGCCCCGGTGAACAGGCCATGCGCGCCCCAGAAACGGGACATGATCTCCACCGGCAGGATGGTGCCCAGGGTGGCCCGGCCCCAGTTGAACAGGGTGGACAGGCGGGCATGCCCCAGATTGTTGAAGGCCGCCTGGGCCACGAATTGCCCGCCCGTGAACATCCATGCCCACGACAGCCAGGTGCAGAAGAAGGTTACCAGTGTTGCCGCCTCGCCGGAAACGGAGAACCATCCTGGCACGTCATGGCGGAAAAGAAACAGCACCGCGGCCATGAACAGCGTGTAGCCGAAAGCGAGCCCCATGCCCTGAGCATAGGCCGCGCGCACGCGATCGAAATGCCGGGCTCCGAAATTCTGGCCGATGATCGGCCCCACCGCGCCGGAAAGCGAAAAGACCACGCCGAAGAAGACCGGCACGAGTCGGTTGACGATGGTCATGGCCGCAACCACGCCTTCACCGAAACGGGCGGCCGCCTGCATCGTGTAGGCCACGAGGAAGGGTGTGGCCAGCTGGGTGAGCACGGCCGGAATGGCGATGCGTGCGATCTCCGGCAGCTCGGCACGAACGGTCGCCGACCGCGGAATTTCGAGGAGGCGACGAACCCGCACGAGCCCATGCCAGCCCGTGAGAAAGGAGAACAGGTTGGCCGAAAGGGTGGCCAGTGCGGCGCCGGCGATGCCCATGTCGAGTCCGAAGATGAACAACGGATCCAGGGTGGCGTTGGTGACGGCCACCACGAGCGTCACCATCATGGCGCGAAAGGGATCGCCCGCAGCCCGCAGCGAGAAACTGAGAATGATGGCACCTGCCAGCAGGGGGAACCCGACGGCCACGATGCGCAGGTAGAGGACGGCCTCGGCCAGCGCCGCGCCGGATGCGCCCAGCAGCCGGAGCAGGGGAACGGCCGTCAGCTGCACCCCCGCAGCAATGACGAAGCCCGTGATCATGGCCACCGCCAGCGCCGCGCCGGCCAGTCGCCGGGCGGCGGCCACTCGCCCCTGTCCCAGGCGAATGGCCACCAGCGCCCCGGCCGCGATGCCCAGGCCCAGGGCGATGGAGAGATTGGCAAAGGCCACCGTGCCGGCAAAGCCGATGCCGGCGGTCGTTTCCACCCGTCCCAGCAGGGAGATGAACCACAGATCGGCGAGGTCCACGGCGAACATGGCCATGAGCCCCACCGCTCCCATGAGCGTCATGGCCACCAGATGACGAAGGATGGAGCCGGAGATGAATCGCGCCGGATGCCTGCCGTCCCCGGAGGTGCCCGGTTCCCTTCTGCCGGCCTGAACCGGTGCATCCTCTTGCCCGTGCACCTCTGCGCCCGCACGGGGGCTGCATCCGTCTGCAGGCATGGCCGAAGATGTCGAGGAAGAAACGGGTGTGCGCTCGCTCACGATCGACAACTCGCTGCCCGAAGAGGGCGACCGCCGGCCTGGAAGGAAAGCCGGACAGACAGGACCTCAGCCGCCGGTAACGTTCATGTGGCGGTGCATGATGCCATGGGTTTCCTCTTCGCTGATGACGAACGTGTGTCCCTCCGGCTTGCGGGCGATGGCCTCGCGGATGGCCTGCTCCAGCAGGTCGTCCTTGCGCGACAGCCGCACGGGCGTGCGCAGGTCGGCGGCATCATCCTGCCCCAGGCACATGTAGAGCGTGCCTGTGGCCGTAAGACGCACACGATTGCAGGAAGCGCAGAAGTGGCTGGACAGGGGCGTGATGAAACCGATGCGACCGCCTGTCTCCTTCACGCGCACGTAGCGCGAGGGACCACCCGTGGAATAATCGTCCGGCAGCAGCGTCCAGCGTGCCTCCAGCCGTGCCCGCACCTCCGTGAGCGGCAGGTACTGATCGGCCCGGTCCCCGCCGATTTCCCCCAGCGGCATCGTCTCGATGAGAGTGATGTCGAACCCGTGCCCGTGCGCCCATTCGACGAGGGCAGGGATTTCCTCCTCGTTGAAGCCGCGCACGGCCACGGTATTGATCTTCACGTGCAGGCCCGCGGCAGTGGCGGCCTCGATGCCGGCCAGCACCTTCTCCAGGTCCCCGCGGCGGGTGATGGTGCGGAACTTCGCCGCATCCAGCGTGTCCAGCGAGACATTGACCCGGCGCACCCCACAGGCAGCCAGACCGGCAGCATGACGGGCCAGTTGCGAACCGTTGGTGGTGAGCGTGAGCTCCTTCAGGGCGCCGCTCTTCAGGTGGCGGGCCAGCCGCTCGAAGAGCCACATGACGTTGCGCCGCACCAGGGGTTCGCCACCGGTGAGCCGGATCTTGCGCACGCCGAGGCGCACGAAGGTGGAACAGATCCGGTCCAGTTCCTCCAGTGTCAGGATCTCCCGCTTGGGCAGGAAGACCTGATGCTCCGGCATGCAGTATCGGCAGCGGAAGTCGCAGCGATCGGTGACGGAGACACGCAGATAGGTGATGGCCCGGCCGAAGGGATCCACCAGCGGCGGCGGACCTTCGGCCGCCTGCATCCGTGTCGGATTCGCCGCGCTTCGGTTTTCGTCCGGCTGTGGCGTGCGGGGGCTGTTCGACATGACATCCATGGCTCCTATGTTCGCCGTCCCTTCGCCAGGCGTCAAGCCGACGTGCGATCACGCCATGGAAAAGGCGGCTTCTGCGATGAGGAACACCAGGGCAGCCAGATGCCCCCGGAGGTCTTCATCCCTTCGTCAGCTGCATCCGGATGGGCCCCTCGGCACGGCCGTGAATGAACTGGTCCACGTAGGGATTGCCGGAATGCTCGATCTCGGAAACCGGGCCATGCCAGATGATGCGGCCTTGGTAGATCATGGCCACTTCGTCGGCAATGCGCCGCACGGACGCCATGTCGTGGGTGATGGAAATGGCCGTGGCGCCCACCTCCTTCACAGTGGAGACGATGAGCGCGTCGATCACGGCGGCCATGATGGGGTCAAGTCCCGTGGTCGGTTCGTCCAGGAGGATGATCTCCGGCTCGTGGGCAATGGCCCGCGCCAGGCCCACGCGCTTCTGCATGCCGCCGGAAAGCTCGGCAGGGTAGAGATGCGCCACCTCCGGCCCCAGCCCCACCTTTGCCAGGGTTTCGATAGCCTTCTCCCTTGCCGCCCTGCGCCGCATGCCACGCCCCTGGATGAGGCCGAAGGCCACGTTCTCCCACACGGGCAGGGAATCGAACAGGGCCGCGGACTGAAACAGCATGCCGAACTTGCGCATCACGCGATCGCGATCGCGGCCCTTCAGATGCGTGGTCTCCTCGCCGTCGATGATCACCTGTCCGCCATCCGGCTCCAGCAGGCCGATGATGCACTTCAGCATCACCGACTTGCCCGTGCCCGAGCCACCGATGACGACAAGCGAGGAACGCCGCTTCACCTCCAGGTCCACGCCATCCAGCACCACCTTGCGGCCGAAGGCCTTGCGCAGTCCCTTCAGCGCGATGTGCACCTCACTGCCGCTTCCGCTGGCGGCCATGGGGGTGCCGATTGTCTGTTTGCTGGACCAGGAATGACTCATGAGATCGGTTGTCCCTGTCTTTGTCCCAGTCTTCGGGCTCACTCGGTGAACAGCAGCGAGGTGAGCACGTAATTGGCGGCCAGGATGAGAATGGAGGAGGATACCACCGCATTGGTGGTGGCCCGGCCCACGCCCTGGGCACCGCCGCGCGAATGAAAACCGTGATAGCAGCCCATCAGCGCGATGATGAAGCCGAAGACGGCAGATTTGACGAGGCCCGAGGTGACGTCCTGCACCTGCAGGAAGTCCACCGTGTTCTTGAGATAGGCGCCGGCGTTGAAGCCCAGCGACTGCGTGCCCACGATGTAGCCGCCCATGATGCCGATGATGTCGGCGATGACGACGAGAAGCGGCAGGGTGATCACGCCGGCAAGGATGCGCGGCCCCACCAGATAGCGATAGGGATTGGTGGAGAGGGTCACCAGCGCGTCGATCTGCTCCGTCACCCGCATGGTGCCCAGCTCCGCGGCGATGGCCGCGGCCACGCGTCCGGCCACCATGAGGCCGGCCAGCACTGGCCCCAGTTCTCGGGTGATGCCCAGCGCCACGATGGAGGCCACCAGCGATTCCGCATTGAAGCGCGTGCCGCCGATATAGATCTGCAGGGCCAGCACGCCACCGGTGAAGAAGGCCGTGAGCCCTACCACGGGCAGCGAGTTGTAGCCCATGCGGATCATCTGGAGGAGGATCTGCCGCGGATACCAGCGTGGCGAGAGGCCGATGAAGACGGCATCCTTGATGAAGAAGACCAGCCTGCCCGTCTCCGCGAACAGGTGCAGCACGACGCGGCCGATCTGCGCCAGTGGGTTCACGCTTCGCTCCCGCCTGATTCGCCGGGCGGCAGGCGGATGTCCTGGTCCCGGCCTTCGTCATCCTCCGCGCCCTGTGCCCGCCCGGACCGGGCCTGGGCCTTCCGCTCCGCGGGGCCAGGCCCTACGAGCCAGTGGACACGTAGAGACGTGTATAGCGATGCCCCAGCGATGTCAAAATCTCGTAAGGGATGGTGCCGGCCCACTTGGCCAGCTCGTCCACGGTCAGATGCGGGCCGATCACCTCTGCCCTCACGCCACGGTGCACCAGATCCTCGGGCACGTCGGTCACGTCCACGCAGATGCTGTCCATGGACACGCGGCCCACCACCGGCGCATACTGTCCGCCGATCACCACCTGCGCCGGACCGTCCTTCGCCGGCCAGCTGAGTGAACGCAGGTAGCCGTCCGCATAGCCCAGGCCGAGCACGGCGATGCGCGATGGTCGCTCCGCACGCCAGGTGGCGCCATAGCCCACGGTCTCGCCTGTCTTCAGCGTGCGCACCTGCAGGACGGGCGCATAGAGCGAGACGACCGGCTTCATGGGATTGGGGCGGCCCGAGAAGGGATTGCCGCCATACAGTGCAATGCCCGGCCGCACCATGGCGAAGTGGAATTCCGGCCCCATGAGCGTGCCGGCGGAATTGGCCAGCGAGGCCGGGCACGGCGGCAATCGGTCTTTCAGGATCCCGAAGGTCTCGAGCTGTTGCGCATTCATGGGATTGCCCGGCTCGTCCGCACAGGCCAGGTGGCTCATCACCAGCACCAGTCGACAGGCGCCAAGGAGGTCCCGATCCTCGGCCACGGCCTTCAGCTCCGCCTCGGAAAGGCCCAGGCGGTTCATGCCCGTGTCGATATGCAGCGCCGCCGGCAGGCGCATTTCCACGGTTCGGCACAGAGCCGCCCATTCCTTCACTTCCGCCGGCGAGGCGAGCACGGGCCGCAGCGCATGTTCGTGATAGAAACGGGCCGTGTCTGCCAGCAGGCCGGAGAGCACGTAGATCACCGCTTCCGGCAAGGCCTGGCGCAGGGCTGCGCCCTCGTGGGGCAGGGCCACGAAGAACGTGCGGCAACCTGCCGCCCACAGGGCCGCAGCGACCGGCACCATGCCCAGGCCATAGGCATCGGCCTTGACCACGGCTGCACAGTCGGCCTCGCCGGCCTGTGCCTTCAGGTATCGCCAGTTGGCCACGAGGGCCGCCAGGTCGATGGTGAGAACGCCCCCGGCCAGGGCTGGATCCGCCGGCGGCGACAGGATGCCATGATCACGTTCGGACAAGGGACGTTCGACGTTGACTTCCACCACCCTTTTCCCCTCTCGCAGACGCCCCCGCAAACCGGAATCGTAACCTTTCAAGATTGTCACGAATGTGACAACTCCCGCCCATGCCGTCCCGCAGGCCTTGATCCTTTCCCGCCTGACGCGCACGATGGTTCTGTCCGCTCCAGGTCGGGAGAACAGGGAGGAAAGCAAAATGGCAAGAAGGATCCTGCTGCTGTGTGGCGACTTCGCCGAGGACTACGAGACCATGGTGCCCTTCCAGACACTGCAGGCCGTGGGACATGAGGTGCATGCCGTCTGCCCGGACAAGAAGGCGGGCGAGCAGATCGCCACGGCCGTGCACGATTTCGAGGGACATCAGACCTATTCGGAAAAGCCTGGTCACAACTTCACGCTCACGCACGACTTTGACGCCGTGCGGGCGGAAGACTACGACGCCCTCGTCATCCCCGGGGGGCGGGCGCCGGAATATCTGCGGCTCAATCCGAAGGTCATCGAGCTCGTGCGCGCCTTCCACGAGGCCGGCAAGCCCATTGCCGCCATCTGCCACGGCGTGCAGATACTGGCGGCGGCAGACATCGTGAGGGACCGCACGGTCTCCTGCTATCCTGCCTGCGCGCCGGACCTGAAGGCGGCAGGAGGCAGATATGCGGACATCCCCATCGATGCCGCGCACACGGATGGCAATCTCGTCACTGCCCCGGCCTGGCCCGCCCATCCACAATGGATGGCCCAGTTTCTCAGGCTGCTGGGCACCGAGATACGCCACACCTGACGCTCTCGGACGACGGGCCCGCAAGGGCTGCCTGCACGCGCACCTGCACCCTCTAGGTCAGCCCCCCGGCGGCACGGATCGTCAATCCCGCAGCCGCCGGGGGCGCATGGCACGCAAAGAGGGAGAACGGGATCCTCGCCGCGTCCCCACGCTCCGGCCGTCCGCATCTCCGAAAACACGAGACCATGTCGGAAGACACGGCAGCCTTGCGCGTGGCGGCCTTCAGGAATGTCGCAAGGCGTCTTCCAGCGCGTCGAGCTGCTCCTGGATGAAAAGTTCCTCGCGCAGGCTGGCCCGCATGGCCAGCGCATGGACAGTAGCCACGGAAATGACGGCCAATCCGGTCATGATGATGATTGTTGTCATGATGCAACCCCCCGCTCGAATCACCTGGCGTCAGCGTAGCGCACCCTCGTCTCACGTCAAGGTTGTAGAAGGTCGCGTCTCCTGCGCGCCGGCCCCCTCCTGCAGGGAAACAGGCGCCAAGATGCAGGCAATGCGCGAGAATGTGAACGGCCGTGCATGGACTGCGCCGGCGCCTTGGTCTGGACACTGCGGCGTCGAATTGGAATGATTAAAATCTGATTGGCAGACACTCCACGCGACGAGGATCCGGAAAGCCATGACCTGGCGTTTTCGCACCGATCTGAAGGACTCCGACGTGACACCCGAGGCGGTGTTCCGCAACCGCCGCCGCATCATTCGCGCGGCCATGGCTGCCGGCGGGCTGGCGGCAGCTGGCGGCATTGCCGGTCTCCTGGCAGCCCGTGACGGCACAGGGGGGCATCACCCCGCGGACGAGGCCCGGGCGGCCACCGCGCCGACAGGTTCACGCCCGCTGAAGGATCAGGTCACCGCGTGGAAGGATGCGACCAGCTACAACAACTTCTACGAGTTCGGCCCTTCCAAGAGCGACCCGGCCCGCCATGCCGGACGTCTCACCGTGAAACCCTGGCATGTGCGCATCGACGGCCTGGTGGATCATCCCGGCGAGTATCCCCTGGAGGACATCCTGAAGGGCATGACCATCGAGCAGCGCATCTACCGCTTCCGCTGCGTGGAGGGCTGGTCCATGGTGGTGCCGTGGGATGGTTTCATGCTGCGCGCCCTGCTGGCCCGCGTGGGCGTGAGGACAGGGGCCCGCTATGTGGCCTTCGAGGCGCTCTACCGCCCCTCGGAGATGCCGGGACAGAAATATCCGATCCTCGACTGGCCCTATCGCGAGGGCCTGCGCCTGGACGAGGCCATGCATCCGCTGACGCTGCTGGCCACCGGCATGTATGGCAGGCCGCTGCCCAACCAGAACGGTGCGCCCCTGCGTCTGGTGGTACCGTGGAAATACGGTTTCAAGTCCATCAAGTCCATCGTGCGCATCACGCTCACCGACCGCCAGCCCCCCACGTCCTGGAACACCGCGGCGCCGGACGAGTATGGCTTCTATGCCAACGTGAACCCGAAGGTGGATCATCCCCGCTGGTCACAGGCCACGGAGCGCCGCCTGGGCGCCGGTCTTTTTGCCGAGCGCATCCCCACGCTCATGTTCAATGGCTACGAGAAGGAAGTGGCGCATCTCTACGCCGGCATGGATCTGCGCAAGTATTTCTGAATGGGCTTGACAGGCATGGCATGTGCAGAAGGGAGTGAGAGGAGCAGGGGCCATGTCCCCCCGAGGGGACAGGAAGCCTCCGGGACCGCCACGGGCCTGGCCGTTGTGCGCAAGCGCATTGATGCTGTCCTGCGTCGCCTGCCGGTGTGGCCTGTCTATGCCTTGGGGCCTCTGCCGGCTGCATGGCTTTTCTGGCAGGCCCTGCAAGGACAGCTCGGGCCGGATCCCGTGCGCATGCTGGAGCTGGCCTATGGCCAATATGCCTTGAAGTTCCTGGCCGCAAGCCTGGCCGTCACGCCGCTGCGGCGGCTGGTCGGGCTCAATCTTGTGCGCTTCCGCCGTGCGCTGGGGCTCCTGGCCTTCTGCTATGCGCTTGCGCATCTCGCTGTCTGGCTGTTCATTGATTTGAGGGACCTCACCCTCATCGGGCAGGACATTCTCAGGCGCCCCTACATCACCATCGGCATGGGGGCCTTCCTGCTCATGCTGCCGCTGGCCCTCACCTCCTCCCGTGCCGCCATCCGCCACCTGGGCGCGACACGCTGGCAACGCCTGCACCGCCTTGTCTACCCCCTGGCGCTGCTGGCGGCGATGCATTTCGTCATGGTGCGCAAGGGCTGGCAGCCGGAACCGCTGCTCTGGCTTTTCGGCATCGTGCTGCTGCTCCTGCTGCGCCTGCTGCCGGCTTGGTCCCCTGTCGCGGGACGGCGGGTCCGACAGCCCCGCTCCTGAAACGCAGGGGCATTTGCCTTGATTTGGCCCGACAGATGGCCTAACCCCCCGGCAGGGTGCGAAACGACCGGTCGGTGGCCGACCACAAGGCAGCGAGGGGCCCGGGCACATGAGCAACACCGACGACATGCTCATCAGGGAGGTGGAGGAGGAGCTCCGCCGCGAACAGCTGGAGAAGCTCTGGAAACGCTACGGCAACTGGTTCATCGCCTTTTCCCTCGGCATTGTCGTGGCCGTGGCCGCCTACAAGGGCTGGCAGTATTACGAGCAGCGTCAGGCCCGTGCCGCTGGCGAGGCCATGACCGAGGCCATGGACCTGCTGGCCGAAGGCAAGATGGATGAAGCCCGCCTGAAGCTCCAGGCTCTGGCCGGTGGCCGCCACAAGGGCGCGGCCGTTCTTGCGCGCCTGGAACAGGCGGGCCTGGCGCTCGGGAAGGGGGATCGCGACACGGCGCGCCGCCTCTATGCGGAGATTGCTGCCGACAGGGGGGTGGACACGCCTCTGCGTGATGCGGCCCGGGTGCGCCTGGCCTGGCTGGAGGTGGACACCGCCGCCGTGGACGATCTGAAGAAACGCCTGGCCGGTCTGGATGTGGCCGGCAGCCCCTGGCGGCCGGCCGCGCGCGAGATCCTGGCCCTGGCCCACTGGCGCGCCGGCGAGCTGAAGGCAATGCAGGACCTTCTTTCGGCCAATCTCGTGGATCCGGAGACGCCTCCCGCTGCGCGCGAGCGGGCCCGCATTCTGCTGGAGGCCATCGCGCCCCGGCTGGCGGGCTCGGGTTCGGCCAAGACGGACAGGAACGCGGACCAGGGGGATGCGAAGGCCCGGAAAGGCGAAACCGGGGCGGGCGGAGAGGCGCGATGAGCACGGATTGGACTGAAAGGACCGCCGGACACGAGCGCCAGGGCCGCCTTCTCGCCCGCCGCCACTTTCTGGCGGGGCTCGGTGCCGCCACGGGCGGGCTCGTGCTTTCTGCCTGTTCGCAGACGGACGACCTGCTCGGCGATCTGCTGGGCGAGCGGGACGTGCGCCTGCCGGGCAAACGCGAGGATCTCTTTGCCCGAGGGGCAGGTCTCCAGACGTCCGACACGCCTGTGGCCATCCCCACGGCCCTTCGCAATACCAGCTGGGCCCAGCCGGGCGGACGCGCCAGCAATGCCAACCAGAACCTTGCCCTGGGGCGTCCGATCCGCAAGATCTTTGCCGTCGGTGCCGGTGCCGGTTCCGATGCCGACGGGCGCATCACCGCGCCGCCCATCGTCGTCGGCGGGCGCGTCCATGTGCTGGATGCCAAGGCAAGCGTGGTGGCCGTCTCTGCCAGCACCGGCAAGCGCCTGTGGCGCACTTCCCTGGTGCCGAAGAAAGAGGATGCCGATGCCGGTTTCGGCGGCGGGCTGTGTTCCGATGGCCGCACCATCTTTGCGGCCACCGGCTTCGGCGAGGTGGTGGCGCTTGAAGGGGCCACAGGCCGCATCCTCTGGCGGCAGAAGCTGGAGCTGCCGGTGCGCACCGCCCCCGTCGC
Organism: uncultured Rhizobiaceae bacterium; assembly: GCA_964574205.1. Lineage (GTDB taxonomy): Bacteria > Pseudomonadota > Alphaproteobacteria > Rhizobiales > Aestuariivirgaceae > Thermopetrobacter. The sequence continues at coordinate 14,385 of CAZNLW010000027.1, forward strand.
GGCGGCCGGGCGCGTTTATGTGCGCGACAATGGCAACACCCTCTATTGCCTCTCCACCGCTGGTGGCACGGAACTGTGGAAGCATCCCGGCGAGGCGGCCCAGGCCTCGCTCATTTCCGCCTCTGCCCCGGCTGTGGGCGGTGGCATCGTGGCGGCCCCCTTCACCACGGGCGAGGTGGCGGGTTTCCAGCCCGACGGAACGCAGCTGTGGTTGCAGTCCGTCGGTGCCGGCGACGTGATCAGCGACATCGCCGCCCGCCCCGTGATCCACGAGGGGCTGGTGCACGTGATCCCGGCGGCCGGCACCTTTGGCACCTTCCGTGCCCGCACGGGCGAGGAGGTGTGGTCCATCCGCCTCTCGGGACGCAACACGCCCTGGCTGGCCGGGGATTATCTCTTCGTGATCTCGGACCGCAACCGCCTCTCGGCCGTCAACCGCAAAACCGGCGGCATCCGCTGGACGCAGACACTGGGCAGCGGCGCCTGGTTCGGCCCGGTGATGGGGGGCGGTCGCCTGCTGGCGGTCTCTTCCGGAGGCACGCTGGCGGAAATCTCGCCCCAGACGGGCCAGATCATGAACCGCCACAAGGTGGGCGAAAAGGTCTATGTCGCCCCCGTCATCGCCAATGCCACCCTCTATGTCATCACCGACGAAGGCACCCTCATGGCCTGGCGCTGAAGACCGGCACCAAAGCCGTGCCGATCGGCCGTGTCGCGAAGGCCGAAAGCTTGCCGTCCCTTGCTTGCAGGCGGCCTGCCGGGGCATGATCCACATTCGCAGGCTGGGGGAGCGGCAGGCTTCGGGCATGGGCTCCGAAAAGTCACCGGCACGCTGAAGGATCGGGCGACAGCATGCGCATCCTGCACACGGCGGACTGGCATCTCGGACGCATCTTTCATGGCGAGCATCTCACCGCGCACCAGGCGCATGTGCTGGAGCAGTTCCTCGCCATGGCCCGCGAGGTGCGGCCCCATGTGGTGATCATTGCTGGCGATGTCTATGACCGCGCCGTGCCGCCGCCGGAGGCCGTGGCCCTGCTGGATGATGTGCTCTCCCGTCTGGTGAGCGAGACCGCTGCCCACGTGATTCTCGTCGCCGGCAATCACGACAGTGCCGATCGCCTGGGCTTCGGTGCCCGGCTGCTGGCGGCGGCCCGGGTGCACGTGCGCGGGCGGTTCGATCCGGCCGCGGCGCCCCTCGTGCTGGAAGATGCGCATGGCCCTGTCCACATCCTGCCGCTGCCCTTTCTGGAGCCGCTGGAAGTGCGCCAGGCCCTGAAGGAGGGCAGGACGCCGGACGCTGCCAACGCCGCAGTGATGGACGCAGAGGGGGCAACGGATACGGAGGCCCCCGCCATTGCTGCCAACGATCAGGTGGCCGCCATGCGCGCCGCCCTCTCCGTCTTGACGACGCGACTGCCGGCGAAGGCCCGGTGCATGCTCGTGGCCCATGCCACCGTGGCCGGTGCGGCTGTCAGCGATTCCGAGCGACCATTGGCCATAGGCGGTGTGGAAGCCGTGCCCCCCGGCCTCCTCGCCGGCTTTCATTACGTCGCCCTCGGCCATCTGCACCGGCCGCAGGCCGCAGGCGCCGAGACGGTGCGCTATGCTGGCTCGCTGCTGAAATATTCCTTTTCCGAGGCCGGGCACGAGAAGTCCGCCACCTTCGTGGAGATGGACGCGCGCGGCCGCTGCCGCATCGAGCTTTTGCCCTTCTCGCCAAGGCGTGATGTGCGCATTCTTTCCGGCACCCTGGAGGCGCTGCTGGCCCGCGCCGCGGAGGACCCCGGTCGGGAGGACTGGCTGCTGGCGCGCCTGGAGGAGCCCATGCCGCCCCCCGATGCCTTCGAGCGGCTGCGTCGGGCCTGGCCCAACCTGCTGCAGGTGGAGCTCTGTCCTGCGGGGACATGCGGGACGACCGGATCCGGGCTGCGCCCAGGTTCGGCGGAAGGAAGCACCAGCGCCGCGCACGAGCGGGACCTGGCGACCCTCTTTGCCGAATTTCACGAGGCCATGACCGGCAAGCCCCTGTCGCCCGAGGGGATGGCGGAGGTGAAGGCGACACTGGAAGAGATGCGCAAGGCGGAGCGGGAGGCATGAGAATCACGGAACGGAAGATCCTGTCCAGTGACGGGGAGGGCGGCCGGCCATGAGGCCAGAGCGTCTTGTCATGCAGGCCTTTGGTCCCTATGCCGGGCGGGCGGAGGTCGATTTCTCCGCCCTTCTCGATGCCGGTCTCTTTCTCGTGCATGGTCCCACGGGTGCAGGCAAGACCAGTATTCTGGATGCCATCTGCTTTGCGCTCTACGGCACGGCCTCCGGCAGGGGCCGAGACGGACTTCTCCCGCGCAGCCATCACGCCGCACCCGACATGCCCACGGAGGTGCGGCTGGATTTTGCCCTGGGTCGGGAGCGTTATCGGATCATCCGCCGGCCGGAGCAGCCTCGCCCCAGGAAGCGTGGCGAGGGCTACACCACCGCACGCGCCGAGGCGGCCCTCTACCGCCTGCCAGACGGCGGCACCATGACGGGAGCCGCGGCCGGCCGGCCAGGCGATGAAGATGAGGAACAAGAGCTCGTCGTCTCGGGGCCTCGCGAGGTGCGCGAGGAGGTCAGCCGCCTTCTGGGGTTCGACGAGCATCAGTTCCGTCAGGTGGTCATGCTGCCGCAGGGCGAGTTTCGCCGTTTCATCGAGGCGGACACCAGGACGCGCCAGGACATCCTGCGCCGCTTGTTCGGCACGGAAACCTGCCGCCAGCTGGAGGACGCCCTGCGCCAGCGTGCTGCCGACCTTTCCGGCCGTCTCGATGTCCTCCGACAGCAGGTGGACGACATCCTGGGGCGCAATCGCGCGGCCGACGGGACCGATCTGGAGAAGCGGAAAAGGACACTGAAGGAAGCGCAAGGGCAGAGCCAGTCCTTTCGTGATGCCCTGGAAAGGATGCGCGCAAGTCTCGCCGATGTCCTTGGCAAGGCACAGGCCCATCACGAGGCAGCCGCTCGGATGGCGGGCGCCGAGGAGGCGGTGAAGGCGGCCGAGCGTGCCCTGGAAACGGCCGGCAAGGCACACGAGGCGGCCGAAAGCACGCTTCTCGAACTGCAGGAAAGGGAGGCCGAGCGCCAGCGCAAGGCCCGTCGGCTGGAAGAGATCGAAGCCTTTCGCAACCGTGCCGCGCAACTGCAGGCTCTCCAGGCGCAGGAAGCCGCTCTTGCCCGTGATCTTGCCACCCTGGCGACGCAACGGGACAAGCTGCTCCGGCGGCGAAAGGAACACGAAGAAGCACTGGCGGCGGCCCGTGCCGCGCAGGAAGAGGCCCTGGCGTTGCAGACCCGGGTGGCGGACCTGAAGGCGCGGCATGAAGGCCTGCAGCAGGCATGCCGCCACCTGAACGGCCTGAAGGAGGCTCTGGCTGCGCACGCCGAGGCCGAAGCGGATCTGGAGAGGGCAGATGCGCATCTTGCTGCCTGCCGGCAGGCACGCGACACCCGCCGGCAGGCACTGGAGGAGCTCGAGGCCCGCTGGCGCCGGGCCAGTGCCGCCCTGCTGGCCCGCAGCCTGAAGCCGGGCGAGCCCTGTCCCGTATGTGGTTCGCATGAACATCCCGCCCCGGCTCGCGATCATGCCGATCTGCCGGACGAGGCGGAGGAGGCGCGCCTGACGGCAGGATTGAAAGCGGCAGAGGAGGCGTTGGAAGCCGCGCGCCGGACGCGCGAGGAGGCCGCTGCCCGCCTGGCCGCCCGCACCGAGGCCTTGCGCCAGGTGGCCGGAAGGCTGGCCGAGACCTTGGCCGAAACCGACATGGATGCACCCGCATGGCTGACGGCGAAGGGAACGGATGTGGCCACGCTGTCCCCGGCGCTCGTTCGGGAGCTGGAGAAGACCCTGCGATCCTGTCTGGACGAGGCCCGCCGCGCACATGACACGGCCGAGAGGGAAAGGAAAGAGAAAGCGGCCACGGCCGCCCGCATCCCGGATCTGGAAAGGGAGCTGAAGCGCCTGCAGGAAAGGCTCGAGGCCCTGCAGGCGAGGAGGGCCGATCTCCAGTCGCGTCAGGCCAAGGTGGCCGGCCAGCGGGAAACCCTGCGCCGCGATCTGCCGGCCGATCTCCCCGATCTCGGGGCGCTGGACGAGGAAATCCGGGCGCTGAAGGGCTGGATGGGAGCGCATGATGAAGCCTTGGAGGCAGCCCGTCGCGAGAAGGAATCCTGCGCCCAGGCGCTGGCCCGGGCCAGGGGGCAGCTGCAGTCCGCACAGGCTGCACGGGAGGAAACCCGGGCGCGCCACGAGGAAGCCCGCGTTGCGCTGAAGGCGGCCCTGCTGAAGGCACTGGACACGTCCCTGCCGGCCGATGATCCGGTCTGCCTGCCGGCCCCTGCGCACGACACGGCCTGGTCGCGCCGTCGCCGGCAGGTGCACGAGGCCCTGGCCACGGCGCTGGCCTCGCTGGAACGGAATGACCTGCCGGACATGGCCGCGCTAAAGGCGGCGCGCGAGGCCCTGGATGCAGCCCTGGCCGATGTGCATGTGCGCCTTGGCGAACTGGGCGGGAAACTGACGGCGCTCGAGGCGGATCTTGCCGCCATCGAGAAGGCCGAGACCGAACGCAGGACCCTGGAGAAGCGCGCCGGCCTGCTCCACCATCTGGCGACTCTCGCGGTCGGTCGTCAGGAGCCGAAGGTGAGCTTCGAGACCTTCGTCCTGGCCCGCCTGTTCGAGGAGGTGCTGGGGGCCGCCAGCCTGCGCCTGCTGCGCATGAGCCGCGGCCGCTACAGTTTCGAACGGGTGGATGAAGAAGGCGGAATCCCCCGCGATCGTCGTCGCCGCACGGGGCTGGACATGGTGGTGCGTGATGCCCACACCGGCACCATCCGCCCGGTGCAGAGCCTCTCCGGCGGCGAGAGCTTCCTGGCGGCGCTCGCCCTGGCCCTGGGTCTGGCCGATGTCGCCCGCCGTCACGCCGGTGGCCGGCATCTGGAGACGCTGTTCATCGACGAGGGCTTCGGCAGTCTCGATCCCGAGGCGCTGGACCATGCCATGGCTGCCCTTGCCGATCTGCAGCAGGATGGCCGCCTCATCGGCATCATCTCCCACGTGGCCGAGCTGAAGGAGCGCATTCCCGTGCGCCTGGCCATCATCCCCACGCCCCGCGGCAGTCTTCTGCAGGTGGAAAGCTGATCCGGAGAGAGGCGCATGTGGAGTATAGATAAGATATTGAGTTGAAAGAACTTTGCGGATGATTGGATGACTGTGAATCGCAAGGTTCTGACGATG
>CAZNLW010000028.1:0-19270 GCA_964574205.1 uncultured Rhizobiaceae bacterium
CGCCGGAGCGCGAGATGCTGCAGGCGCTCATCGACAAGAGCCAGGAAGACGTGGAGGGCACGGTCAGACTCAAGCTCTACAAGGGCAACGTGATCGTCACGGGGCGCAAGTCACCCAAGTCGCTCTATGACGAATCGCTGGTCACTTTCGAGGACGATCAGGGGGCCTACGACCAGAAGGATGCGGAAGGCTTCATCCGGCTCAATGCCCTGCGCCTGCGTGCCCTGGCGAGGCGGCGACAGGCCGCGGGTTCCTGACGGCCCGTGAAGCCGGTTACCGCCGGCATGGCGGGGCCGCATTTTGAACCACGGGCATTGCAACCTCTGGCGCCATGGGCCATCTATGGGAAGGAACCGATGGCAGACCGGCGTGCGTTCGGGGCTGCCTGTCAAGAAGGAATCGACCGGATCGCAACGGATCAGAGGAACCATGACGGACAAGAATTTCTCCATGGGTGGCCGCATCCTGCTTGGCGGCAATGGCGCCGGCGGCGGCAATGGCCGGGATGCCGGCGGGGGCGATGACATCATCAAGGATTCGGATACAGCCAATTTCGTGAAAGATGTCATCGAAGCCTCGCGCGAGGTGCCCGTGATCGTGGACTTCTGGGCCACCTGGTGCGGGCCCTGCAAGCAGCTCAAGCCGATCCTGGAGAAGGTGGTGCGGGAGGCCGGCGGCAAGGTGAAGCTGGTCAAGATCGACGTGGACCAGAACCAGGCCCTGGCCCAGCAGCTGCGCATCCAGTCCGTGCCCATGGTCTATGCCTTCGTCAACGGCCAGCCTGTGGACGGCTTTGCCGGTGCCTTGCCGGAGAGCCAGGTGCGCGCCTTCGTGAACAAGGTGGCCGGCATGGGCGGCCCCGGCAAGGCGGCGGAGGAAGTCCTGAAGCTGGCCGACGAGGCCATGAAGCAGAAGAACTTTCAGGAGGCCCTCTCGCTCTATGCGCAGGCGGTGCAGGCCGATCCCGAGAACACGAAGGCCATCGCCGGGCTGGTGCGGGCGCAGATCGAGCTGGGCGACATCAACGGTGCCAAGGCCGTGCTCGACTCGTTGCCCGAGGAAAAGCAGAAAGACGATGCCATCAAGGCCGCACGCGCCGCCCTGGAGCTGGCCGAGACGCCTGTGGACGAGGGCGAGATTGCCGCGCTCAGGCAGAAGGTGGAAGCCGACCCGGACGACTTCGAGGCGCGCATGAAGCTGGCCGAGCTGCTCAACGCCAAGGGTGCGCGCAAGGAGGCCATGGAGCACTTGCTCGCCATCATCCAGAAGGATCGCAACTGGCAGGACGATGCGGCGCGCAAGCAGCTTCTGAAGTTCTTCGAGGCCTGGGGCGAGACCGATCCGCTCACGCAGGAAGGGCGGCGGCGGCTGTCTGCCATACTCTTCGCGTAATGATCTCTGATTGCGCGGGGTCGATACCAGGGACCAGAAGAGCATGACGGACACGCACGAGACCAAAGACCGGGAAGGCGGTGAGGAAACGCCAGCGGCCCGAGACGGCCGCGAGATCGACCCGCGGCTTCTCGAGATCCTCGTCTGCCCGAAGACGCACACGGCGCTGGAATACGACCGTGCGCGCCAGGAACTGGTGTCCCGGGCAGCGAAACTGGCCTATCCCATCCGCGATGGCGTGCCTATCATGCTCGTCGAGGAGGCGCGATCGCTGGAGGGAGACGACTGAAAACGGCTGGCAAGCGCCATCGGCAGGGGCCATCGACACACAGCAAGGGAACGACGGGCAAGCCATGAATACCGAGAACAGCAACGCCGAGCTGGACGTGTGGCCGGAGGAGATCCGCCTGCGCGAGGGTGGCAGCAAGCTCTACGTGAAGTTCGAGAACGGCGAGGAATACGAATATACCGCTGAATTCCTGCGGGTGACTTCGCCCTCGGCAGAGGTGCAGGGGCATCATCCCTCTCAGCGCAAGACGGTGCCGGGCAAGAAGAACGTGAAGATCGAAAAGATCGAGCCCACGGGCAACTACGCCGTCAAGCTCGTGTTCGACGACGGGCATGACACCGGCCTGTTCACCTGGGACTATTTCCTGGAAGTGGGCCGCAACATGGATATCCTGTGGCAGGATTACCTGCAGCGGCTGGAGCGCGAGGGCCTCTCGCGCGAGCCCTGAGGCGATGACCGCGTGCAGAGGGTGCGCGCAGCCGCGAGATCCGGAAGGGCGCCCGCAAGCCGGGCGCCCTCTTCTGTCGAACGTTGCGGATCAGAAGCCCTTCTGGCGGCCTCAGGGTTGATCACCACCGTGGAAGGCGGGACGGGCGCCGTTGCCGGAGCGCTTTTCCGGCAGATACTCCACCGAGGGCAGGGCGCGCGTGGGCTGCGGATAGAGGCTCATGAGCTCGAGAATGGCCTGGGGCATGTCCGTGCGCACGGGAAGGCCCAGCTCCTTCGCCTCGTCCGGCAGGATGGGATAGTCATGCGTCCAGCGCCCCTCGGAGAGGGTCTGCGCCAGTTCCCTTGCCTTCTCGGCTTCCATCTTGCCTTGCAGCAGGTGCTCGGCGGTGCGCTTCACCTGGGCGATGGCCTTTCTGGACACGTCAGCAAGGATGAGGGTCTGGTCATCGATGTCCTTGGCCTCCTTCTGCTCCAGCACCTTGAGCACGGAGGCGGCCGGTGTCTGACCCAGCTGCGGATCGATGGGGCCAAGCACGGCGTGCGGACTCATGCAGATCTCGTCGGCCGCGAGCGCGATCAGCGTGCCGCCACTCATGGCATAATGGGGCACGAAGACGGTGGTCTTGGCCGGATGGCTCTTCAGGGCGCGAGCGATCTGCGTGGCCGCCAGCACCAGGCCGCCGGGGGTATGCAGGATGATGTCCAGCGGCACGTTGTCGTCCGTGAGCTGAATGGCACGGATGACCTCTTCCGAATCCTCGATGTTGATGAAGCGCATGATGGGAAAGCCGAGCAGGCTCATGGTCTCCTGCCGATGCACGAGCAGGATGACGCGCGAGCCGCGGGCCTTCTCGATCTCGGCGATCTTGCGCTGGCGCATGGCCTCCAGCATCTTCTTCTGCAGCACCGGCTGCAGCGCCGAGAAGATGAAGAACAGCCAGAGCAGATCCATGGGGGTCATGGTGCCGGGCCTCCCGTGATTGATGAAGGTTCGTGTTCCTGTTCCGCTGTCTGCCTCATATGGGGCATGGCCACCGATCTGTTAAGGGCGGCGTGGCCTTTTTTTCTGCGCCGGCCGATATGGGCGCCTGCGTCAGAGACCGCATCAGTCCCAGGGGCCCCGGTTGCGCCGTCCGTCGGGGCAGCAGCCGAAGATGCCCTCGTCTGCCTGCAGAGGGCGGTAGCGCCGGCCCTCGCGCCCCCAGATGGCGGCCGCGAACCAGCCGACGACAAAGCCGCCGATGTGGGCCCACCAGGCCACGCCGCCGGCATCCGGGCTGGCAAAGAGCGAGAAGATGCCCTGCACGAGCTGGGTGGCAAACCAGAAGGCGGCAAAGGCTATGGCCGGAATCTCGAAGAAGAAGGGAAAGATGAAGACCGGCAACAGAATCTCCACCCGCGAATGGGGAAAGAGGCGCATGTAGGCGCCGGTGATGCCGGCAATGGCACCCGAGGCACCGATGGCGGGCAACTCCGAGAGCGGATTCATCCAGGCATGGGCCAGCGAGGCCCCGACCCCGCACAAGAGATAGAAGACCAGGTAGGGGACACTGCCCATGCGGTCTTCCACGGGCGGGCCGAAGATGAACAGCGTCCACATGTTGAGGATGAGGTGCATTGCCCCGGCATGCAGGAACGTATTGGTGAGAAAGGGGAGCGGATTGGTGTCCAGCCCGTGGGCCTGCGCCCAGCCGGGAACGAAGTAGCGCGCCGGCACCAGGCCCCACTCATTGAGAAAGGCGCGCAGGGCCGGCTCGCCACCCGTGGTGAAATAGGACATCTCCCAGAAGTAGGCGATGACGTTGAGCAGGATCAGCGCCCAGGTGGCAAAGGGCGGGAAACGCGTGGCGACGGTGGTGGAGATGGGAAACACGAGCCTCTCCCTCCTGCCTTGCAGGGATACCGGCTGACTGCGGCAACGGCAAGAAGGCTAGCGCATGTGCAGCGTCCATGCACCCCCTTGCCGATCCTTTTCCGATGCCGGGAGGTGTTTCCGCAACCGTCTCTCAGGGCGCGAGGCGATAGCCCCCCGATTCGGTGAGCAGCAGTTCGGCGCGGGAGGGTTCGCGCTCGATTTTCTGGCGCAGGCGATAGATGTGAGTCTCCAGCGTGTGGGTGGTGACGCCCGCGTTGTAGCCCCAGACCTCGTGCAGAAGGGTTTCGCGCGAGACGGTCCGGCCACCGGCGCGGTAGAGGAACTTGAGAATGGCCGTTTCCTTCTCGGTGAGGCGAATCTTGCGGCCGTCCTCGGTGAGCAGCAGCTTCTGTGCCGGCCTGAAGGTATAAGGGCCGATGCGGAACACGGCATCCTCGCTCTGCTCGAACTGGCGCAGATGGGCCCGCATGCGGGCCAGGAGCACGGGCAGGCGGAAGGGCTTGGTCACGTAGTCGTTGGCCCCCGAGTCGAGGCCGAGAATGGTGTCGGATTCCGAATCCTGGGCAGTGAGCATGATCACCGGTCCCTTGTAGCCGCGGCGGCGCATGATCTTGCACACCTCGCGGCCGTCCATGTCGGGCATGTCCACATCCAGCAGCACGAGATCGTAATGATCCTTCTCGATGGCGGCCAATGCCGCCGTGCCATCCTCGGCCTCGGCAACCTCGTATTCGTCGTGCAACGCCAGCTGCTCGCGCAGCATCTCGCGCAGCACCTCGTCGTCATCCACGATCAGAACCTTGCGCCTGTTGCCCATGTCTCTACCATGTCCGACTGGAAATGCCTGTCCGAGCGGGCCTCAGCATACGGCGGCTCACGCCGCCTTCAAGACGAGAAAGCCATGCGTGCACGCACAGTTGAAGAATTGCGCCTTTTCGTGAACCCGCGCAACCCCGCCCGCGGCTGGCTCCGATGCGGGCCGATGCTGGCACCGGCAGCACTGGGAGCGAACGGGATCACCCGCCAGCCGCGGGAAGGGGATCGGGCCACACCGGCAGGCGTCTTCCGCCTGCTGGAAGTGCGTTACCGGCCGGACCGGGTGAGGCGGCCACGCACGGCGCTGCCCACCCGCCCCCTCAAACCGGATGACGGCTGGTGCGATGCGACCGGGCATCGGCTCTACAACCGGCCGGTCAAGCATCCCGTGCCGTTCCCGGCCGAACGCCTGTGGCGCGAGGATGGCCTCTACGACATCATTGTGGTGCTGGACTTCAACATCCTTCCGCGCGTGCAGGGGCGGGGCAGCGCCATCTTTCTGCATGCGGCCCGGCCGGACATGGGGCCGACACTGGGCTGCGTGGCCGTGCCACGGCCGTGGCTGGAGCGGGTCCTTGTCCATTGCGGGCGGGAGACGGTTCTGCGCACGGCGTGAACCGGTCCGGGCAAGGCACAAGGCACAAACCAAGAGCCGCAAGCCGGCCGGGGAGCGCTCTCAGAACCGATCCTTGCGCTGGCGCAGCTCGGCGAAGACGCGGTAGTTCTCCACCCCCATCATGTCCAGGGTCTCGCGGATCTCGATGCTCTCCGGGCGAAGGAAGGGGTTGGTCTTCTTCTCCAGCCCGATGGTGGTGGGGATGGTGGGCTTGCCGGCGCGGCGCTGGGCCCTGGCCTCTTCCACGCGTGTCTTCAGATCCTCGTTGTGCGGTTCCACGGTGAGGGCGAACTCGGCATTGGCCAGGGTGTACTCGTGGCCGCAAAACATGCGCGTGTCCTCGGGCAGGTGACGCAGCAGGTCCAGCGAGTGCCACATGGTCTCGGCATCGCCCTCGAACATGCGGCCGCAGCCCAGGGAGAAGAGCGTGTCGCCTGTAAAAACCACCTTCTGATCGCAGATGTAGTAGGCCAGATGGCCCATGGTGTGGCCGGGCACGGCGATGACGTCGAAACGGTGATTGCCGAGGCTGAAGCCGTCGCCGTCCTTCAGCCCCCTGTCGAGTCCGGGGATGCGTGCCCGATCATGCGCCGGACCGTAGACAGTGGCGCCATATTCGGCCTTGAGGGCCTCGTTGCCTTCCACGTGATCATGGTGGTGATGGGTGTTGACAATGTAGTTCAGCCGCCAGCCCTCCTCATCCAGCACCTTGCGGATGGGTTCGGTCTGCGGGGTATCGATGACCATGGTTTCGCCACTTTCCGGGTCGTGCAGGATGAAGGCATAATTGTCCATGCGGCACGGAACGATGCGAATCTCCAGTGTGCTCATGGCTCTGTCTCCTCCCCTGTGCCGGTTTGCCTGCAATGGCGCGGTCCTGTCCTCCGCCTGCAACGATCGGCTCCTTCTGCCTGCGGCAATGATGACCGGGACCGGCGGCTTGCGCCTGCCTGAAGATATGGCGCACAATGACGCGCGTGCCCAGTGCGATTGTCACAGGCCGGCATGCAACAAGCAGGCAAGGGAGAACAGGGGCGGACATGGATGTCCTGCAGCTGCGCGATTTCTACGCCACGCCGCTGGGGCATGCGGCCCGGCACCTGATCGCCCATCGCCTGCGGCACTGCACACGGCCGCCGGCAGATGCGCGGGTGATGGGTCTGGGCTTCGTCTCGCCCTGGCTGGACATCTACAGGCGACGCTGCCGAGAGGTGTTCTCCTTCATGCCGGCGCGGCAAGGCATCGTCCACTGGCCGGCCGGTGGGCCTTCCGCCTCTGCCCTGGTGGACGAAACGGCCCTGCCGCTTACCGATGCCGCCATCGACCTGGCAGTGGTGGTGCACGGGCTAGAGCTTGCCGAGAACCTCTCGGCCATGCTGGCGGAAATCTGGCGGGTGCTGGCTCCGCAAGGACATCTGGTGGTGGTGGTGCCCAACCGGCGCGGCATGTGGGCGCGGCGGGATACCACACCCTTCGGCCATGGCCGGCCGTTCTCGCGCGGGCAGCTCGAGCGGCTGCTCCTGGAGGCGAGCTTCGAGCCGGTACACATGATGCCGGCCCTGTTCGTGCCGCCGGTCCCCCATCGCGTTTTCCTGCATTCGGCCACGATGTGGGAGCGCGCCGGCCTGGCCCTGTGGCAGGGATTCTCCGGTCTGATCGTGGCCGAGGCCGTCAAGCGTGTGCATGCCCTGCGCGGCAAGGCGGCGCGACGCTTCGCCCTGCCGGCACTCGCTCCGGCGGCACGGCCGGCGCCCGCCATGAATGGAGCGGTGAGGCGCGAGGCCTGACAGGCCGATGCGGCGCAAGGATGACTTGCCACTCCGCCTGCGGGCGCGTATCTCAACAGGCACTTTCGTGATGGGGCATCCAAGGCGAGCCATCGTTTGCCAGAAGGTTCTGGCAGCTCAGGCAAGGGGAGCGACATGAGCATTCCGCAGCCGCGTCCCGGCATCCTCGACATTGCGCCCTATGTGCCCGGCCGGGCCAAGTCCAAGCATGACGGCAGGGTGTTCAAGCTGTCATCCAACGAATCCCCCCTGGGGCCGAGTCCCAGGGCCCTGGAGGCGGTGCGGGCGCTCGGGGCGGAGGCACTGGCCCGCTATCCCGACGGCGGCACGGATGACCTGCGTGAGGCCATCGCTGCCCATCACGGGCTGGATCCGCACCGTGTTGTCTGTGGCAACGGCTCGGACGAGCTGCTCACCCTGCTGGCACAGGCCTATCTCTCGGCCGGAGACGAAGCCGTGGTCACCGAACATGGCTTTCTCGTCTATCCCATCGCCATTCGTGCTGCCGGCGGTCGCGTGGTGACAGCGCCCGATGACAGGAATCTCGTGGCCAGTGTGGATGCCATACTGGAGCGGGTGGGACCACGCACGAAGATCGTCTATCTGGCCAATCCCAACAATCCCACCGGCACCTATCTGCCCTTCGACGAGGTGAAGCGCCTGCAGCAGGGCCTGCCGCAGGGCTGCCTGCTGGTGCTGGATGCGGCCTATGCCGAATACGTGCGGCGCAACGACTACGAGGCGGGTATCGAGCTGGTCTCCACCTGCGAGAACGTGGTGATGACCCGCACCTTCTCCAAGGCCTACGGGCTGGCGGGCCTGCGCCTGGGCTGGCTGTATGGACCACGGCATGTGGTGGATGTGCTGGACCGCATCCGCGGGCCGTTCAACATCAACGCCGCGGCCGTGGCGGCGGGGCTGGCGGCGCTGGCAGATCAGGCGCATCTGCAGGCGGCCGTCAAGCACAACGAGGCCTGGCTGCCCTGGCTGATGGCGGAATTGCGCCAACTGGGGCTTGAGGTGACGCCGTCGGTGGCCAACTTCATTCTCATCCATTTCCCGGACGAGGACGGCAAGCGCGCAGCGGATGCCGATCGCTTCCTGGATGCGCAGGGGCTGATCCTGCGTGGCATGAAGGGCTATGGCTTTCCCAATGCGCTGCGCGCCTCCATCGGCACGGAAGAGGCCAACCGCCGACTGGTGGCGGCACTGACAGCATTCATGAAGGGCACGGGATGAGCGAGAGGCCGGAACAGGACAGGGAGGCCCCCGCGGCCAGCAAGGCAGCAGCCCCGGTGGCACCGGCATCGGGCGCGCGCGCTTCCGGAAAGCCGTTTTTCGAGAAGGTGGCGCTGATCGGACTGGGGCTGATAGGCTCCTCGCTGTCGCACGTGATGCGGCGGGAAGGTCTGGCCGGGTCCATCTCGGGAGCGGCGCGCAGCACGCGCACCCTCGAGCGGGCACGGGCACTGGGCCTGGCGGAGGAGCTGACGCAGGACCCGGCCGAGGCGGTGCAGGATGCGGATCTCGTATTCCTCAACGTGCCGGTGGGCAGCATGGGAGCGGTGGCAGAAAGGATCGCTCCGGCACTCAAGGCGGGCGCCATTCTCACCGATGTGGGATCGGTCAAGCAGGCGGTGATCCGTGATGTCTCTCCGCATGTGCCGCCAGGCGTGCATTTCATTCCCGGTCATCCCATTGCAGGCACGGAACAGTCCGGCCCCGATGCCGGCTTTGCCGAACTCTTCGAGAACCGCTGGTGCATCCTGACACCCCTCGAGGGCACGGACGAGGCGGCACTTGACCGACTGATCGCCTTCTGGAAGGCCTGCGGCTCCAACGTGGAACTGATGGATCCGAAGCATCACGATCTGGTGCTGGGGATCACCTCGCATCTGCCGCATCTGATCGCCTACAACATCGTGGCCACGGCGGCAGATCTGGAGCAGGTTACGGAATCGGAGGTGATCAAGTATTCTGCCGGCGGCTTTCGCGATTTCACGCGCCTGGCGGCCTCCGACCCGGTGATGTGGCGGGACGTGTTCCTGAACAACCGCGAGGCCGTGCTGGAACTGCTGGGACGCTTCATGGAAGACCTGCACGCCCTGCAGCGGGCCATCCGCTGGGGCGAAGGCGACAAGCTCTACGAGCTGTTCTCGCGCTCCCGTCGCATCCGGCGCGAGATCATCGAGGCCGGGCAGGACACACCGGCGCCCAACTTCGGGCGGAAGTGAGCAGCGCCCTTGTGCAGGCATGTGTCACAGATATTTCAGCAGCAGGAAGCTGCCAACCAGCAGAAGGCCGAAGGCGAGCGTGATCCAGCCCAGATAGCGCTCCAGGATGCGGCGCGCGGCGGGGCCGAACCACCACAGCAGGGCCGCCAGCAGAGTGAAGCGCAGGCCTCGCGCCACCACGGAGGCAGCGGTGAAGGTGAGGAGATCGAGGCCGGTGACGCCACTGGCGATGGTGATCACCTTGTAGGGAAAGGGCGTGATGCCGGCAAACAGCACGATGGCCGCGCCATTGTCGTTATACCACTGCGTGAAGGTGGCGAATTTCTCCTGCATGCCATAGATGTCCAGGATCGCCTGGCCCACGGTGTCATAGAGAAAGTAGCCGATGGCATAGCCGGCCATGCCGCCCAGCACCGAGGCGATGGTGGCGATGGCGGCATATGTCCATACGCGGTGGCGGTTGGCCAGGCCCATGGGCACGAGCAGGGCATCGGGCGGAATGGGGAAGACCGAGCTTTCCAGAAACGCGACCACGGCCAAGGCCCAGCCGGCCCGGTGGTGGGCAGCCAGGCGCATCATCCACTCATAGGCACGGCGAAGCATGGCGGTCTTTCGCCTTTCCGGTTCTGGAGCAGCGCAAACGGTCCTGTTGTTTCATCGCAGGGGTTGCAGAATGGTTGACGCCTGACCTCAGCGTCAATCCGCAATCTCCTGCAGGGTCCTGTCCGCCTCCGCCAGCCATTCACGACTGCTTCTCAGCCGCAATGCGCCATAGCCCCGGATGCGGGCAGCCCTGGCCAGCGTGTCGTGAATCCTCTGTTCGGTCTCGGGGGTTAGGTGGGCGAACAGGGCTTCCGCCCTTTGCAGGAAGGCTTGCGGGATGGCTCGCTCGGCCTGGCGCGCGCGGCTCAGCGCGAAGATGTCGAAGACCGTGCCGCGCAGTCGCTTCAGCCGTGCCAGCATGGGGAGAAGGCGCCAGGTGAAAAGGCCATGGGGACGCTTGCGTGGACGGCCGGTGACCGGGTCCGGGCGGGCGAACAGAGGTGGGGCCAGCCAGGGCGTGATCACGGCGTTTTCGCCGAATTCCTCCCGGATCCGCGCCACAAAGGCCGGATCGGAAAGCTGGCGGGCCACCTCGTATTCGTCCTTGAGCGCCGTGAGGCGGGCCAGTTGTCGGGCGATGATGCGGGTTATGCGATCCCGGCCGGTGCGCTCGCGTTCCTGCGCCGCCAGGCGGCGGACTGTCTGCTCGTAGGCTGCCGCGGCAGCCTCGTCCTGCCAGGCGGCGAGCAGGGTGCGCCCCTCGGCGATGATGCTCTCCAGAGTCTCTTCCGGAGCCTTCGCTGCCGGGAGAATGGCCTGCATGCGGGACGGATCGGCAACCAGCGCGCGGCCCCAGCGAACGGCAGCGATATTGGCGTCCACCGCGCGGCCGTTGAGACGAATCGCCTCTTCCAGGGCCTCTGCCGGCACGGGCACCCAGCCTTTCTGGACGGCCATGCCCAGGGCCAGCATGTTGGCGAAGATGGCGTCGCCGAACAGCTGGCGGGCCAGGGCATGCGTGTCGGTCAACAGGAGGTCGGTATCGTCGAGCACATCGCGCAGGCGGCTCTCCAGCGCCGGGATGTCGAGGTCGAGATCCGGATCGGTGGTGAACTGGCCGGGCATCACGGGATGGGTATTGACTACCGCCCGGGTGCGGCCTTGCGCTGCCATGCGCAGGATGCGACGCGAGGCGGTGGTGAGGATGTCGAAGCCGAGGATCAGGTCGGCACTGCCGTCGGCCACGCGGATGGCCGGCACGGCTTCCGGCGTGGCGGCAATCTTCACGTGCGTGACGACCGTACCGTTCTTCTGAGAGATGCCGGACATGTCGATGATGCCGGCACCCAGGCCGGCAATGTGGGCACCGTGGCCGACGATCTGGCCGATGGTGACCACGCCCGTGCCACCGATGCCGGCGAGTGCCATGGCATAGGGCACATCGAGTGCGGGCCGCGCGGGCTCCGGAACATCCGGTGGCGGTGGCCAGCGCGGACTTGCAGCCGCGGCTTGATGGGCGTCTTCCCGCCTGTGATGGCTGGGGCGCACGGTCACCATGGCCGGGCAGAAGCCCTTCAGGCACGTGTAGTCCTGATTGCAGACGGACTGGTCCACCTGGCGCTTGCGTCCCCAGGGCGTGTCCACGGGCACGAGGGCCACACAGTTTGACTGCACGCCACAGTCACCGCAGCCTTCGCACAGGCCTTCGTGGATGACCACGAATTCCTCCGGCGGCGGCATGAGGCCGCGCTTGCGGCGACGGCGCTTCTCGGCGGCGCAGACCTGGTCGTAGATGATGACGGTCACGCCCGGTGTCCTTTCCATCTCCCGCTCCACCAGCGGCAGCTCGTCGCGGTGGTGAAAGGTGGTGCCCACGGGAAATGCGTGGCGCCGGTCCTGCCAGCGGGTCGGATCATCACTGACCACGGCAATGCGGCGCACGCCCTCGGCGCGCACCTGGCGGGCGATGTCCGGCACGGTGATACCGCCATCGATGGCCTGGCCTCCGGTCATGGCCACCGCGTCGTTGCAGAGGATCTTGAAGGTCATGTTCACGCCGGCCGCCACGCAGGCACGGATGGCGAGGCTTCCGGAATGGACATAGGTGCCGTCGCCCATGTTCTGGAACACGTGACGGCGGCGGGAAAACGGCTGCTCGCCGATCCAGTTGGCGCCTTCGCCGCCCATCTGCGTATGCCCCAGGGTGCGGCGTTCGGGCATGAGCTGCACCAGCCAGTGGCAGCCGATGCCGGCATAGCCGCGCGCGCCTTCCGGCAGGCGGGTGGAGGTGTTGTGCGGACAGCCGGCACAATACCACGGCGTGCGCACCATGCCCTCGGGCAGGCGTTCGCTGGTCTTGCGGCGGGCCAGAATGCGTCTGCGGGCGGCCTTCAGCCGATCGGCCTCGTCAGCGGGCAGATCACGCATGAGCAACTGGTCGGCAATGACCAGGCCGATGATGTTGGGATCCAGCACGCCATGGGTGGGCAGCAGCGGGTGGCCGGACTCGTCCCGCTTGCCGATGACGGCGGGGCGAACCGCGGCCGGCAGGTGATAGAGGTGATCACGGATCTGCGGCTCCATGACGGGCCGCTTTTCCTCGATGACAATGACGAGGTCGAGACCGCGGGCAAAGGTCTCGATGGTCACCGGATCCAGCGGCCAGACCATGCCTACCTTCAGCAGCTTCAGGCCCAGCCGCCGGGCAGCTGCCTTGTCGATGCCCAGATCGATGAGGGCCTGGCGCACGTCCAGCCAGCTCTTGCCGGTGGCAACGATGCCAATCCGGGCCCGTGGCTCGTCCCAGATCACGCGATCGAGGCCATTGGCGCGGGCAAAGGCCTGCGCGGCCGGCAGCTTGTAGCGGTGCAGGCGCTCCTCGGCGGCCAGCCGGTCATCCGGCAGGCGGATGTTGAGGCCGCCGGGAGGCGTGTCCACATCGTCAGGCAGACGGAGGCGGATGCGATCCGGGCGGGCATCCACCACAGCGGTGGATTCGATGTTGTCATGCACGCACTTGAGCCCCACCCAGCAGCCCGAAAAGCGCGAAAGGGCAAAGCCGAGAATGCCGAAATCCAGGATCTCCTGCACACCTGCCGGGTGCAGGATGGGCATCATGGCATCCATGAGAGCGAATTCGCTCTGATGGGCCACGGTGGAGGATTCGGCCGCATGATCGTCGCCCATGAGCACGAGCACGCCGCCGTGCGGGGCCGTGCCGGCAATGTTGGCATGGCGGAAGACATCACCAGAGCGGTCCACGCCGGGCCCTTTTCCATACCAGATGCAGAAGATCCCGTCCTTGCGGCCCTCGCCGAAGAGATTGGCCTGCTGGGCACCCCAGATGGCGGTGGCAGCCAGCTCCTCGTTGAGACCGGGGACGAAGACGATCTCCTGCGGACGCAGCCGATCTGCCGCCTGCCCGAAATGGGTGTCCAGCGCGCCCAAGGGCGAGCCGCGATAGCCGGTGACGAAACCGGCGGTGTCGAGACCGGCGGCGGCATCGCGCGCCTTCTGCATGAGGGTGAGGCGCACGACGGCCTGCGAGCCATTGAGCATGACCCGCGACCGGGAAAGGTCGTAACGATCGGCCAGTGAAACCACGTGGCGCGCCATGGGGGTGTTCCTGTTCCTCGGGCCGCCGTTCCCGTCGTGCTTCCGGCGCCGTGCTCCGGTTGCATTGGTGGCAGGATGTTGGCGGTCAAAGGTAAGGATTGTTTACCATATCGGACAGATTACGCTGCCTGCAGGCCGGGGTCAAATGGCGGAACGGGCTTTCTCAATGGGCAGCGGGGGGTGTGCGGGCATGCACAAAAGGCATCGGCCCGGCGACCGATGCCTTGCAGAAAAATGGATGGTTCAGGATGCCTGCCTGGCCAAATGTGTATCGCGGGCGGCGGCTGGCAGCAGAAAGGCATCCGGGGATGCCGTTTCAGGCGGAGGCGCCGAGCTCCAGCGCCTTGATCTTGCGATGCAGGCGCGAGATCTTGCGCGCCGCGGCATTCTTGTGCAGCACACCCTTCTGGGCACCCCGCATGATCTCCGGCTGGGCGGCCCGGAACGCTTCCCTGGCAGCTTCCACATCACCAGCAGCGATGGCCCGCTCCACCTTGCGGATGAAAGTGCGCACGCGCGACTTGCGCGCCTTGTTGATCAGGGTGCGGCGGCGCGTCTGCCGCATGGCCTTCTTGGCGCTCTTCGTGTTGGGCATGGTGATCCGTCCTGTCGTTCCCGAGAGTCGTGAATGGTCCGTATCAATGCACAAGCGCGCCAGCGCCCTGCACAAGGGGGCGCGGCACGCCCTGTTCGTGTGGCGGCTTATACTGGCCGGCCGGCCAAAGGTCAACCGCGCAACGCCGCCGCAGGCAGGGGAATGGTGCGGCGCGGGGACGGCGGCAGCGGCAGTCAGCGGTGCTTCCATTCCGGCTGCCGTTTTTCGAGAAAGGCGGCCATGCCCTCCTTCTGGTCGGCGGTGGCGAAAAGGGCATGGAAGAGGCGCCGTTCGAAGCGCAGGCCCTCGCTCAGGGAGGTCTCGGCTGCGCGGCGCACGGCCTCCTTGGCGGCGAGAAGGGCGGGACGGGAGAAGCTGGCGATGGCGCGGGCGGTCTCCTCGGCTTCCTTCATGAGCCTTTCCGTGGGCACGACGCGGGAGACGAGGCCGGCGGCCAGGGCCTCCCGAGCATCCATCGTGCGGCCGGTGAGCACCATGTCCATGGTGCGTGGCATGCCGATGGCACGCACCAGGCGCTGGGTGCCGCCGGCGCCGGGAATGATGCCGAGGCGGATTTCCGGCTGGCCGAAGCGGGCGTTCTCGGCGGCAATGATGATGTCGCACATCAGGGCCAACTCGCAACCGCCCCCCAGGGCATGGCCGGCCACCGCGGCAATCAGCGGCTTGCGGCAGGCGGCGACCGCATCCCAGGTGGCCAGGAAGTCTTCCAGCCAGATGTCCGGGAAAGTGCGATCCTTCATTTCGACGATGTCGGCCCCGGCGGCGAAGGCCCTCTCCGAGCCGGTGATGATGGTGCAGGCCATGTCATCACGGTCTTCGATGGCCTTCAGATGGTCCGCGAGGGTCGTCATGAGCTCCCGACTCAGGGCATTGAGGGCCCTGGGGCGGTTGAGGCGAATGATGGCATAGCCGTCCCTGGCCTCGAGCAGGACGGGACTTGTGTCATTCATGGGCTGTATCCCTCCCGGTTCGGTTTCTCTCACATGCGCCGGTGCATGGCCTGGTGCCCCGTAGAGAATGATCGCTGCCGATGGGGATTGGCAAGATCGCGGTCGGCGGGCGCCCCCGGGCTTCGGGAAAGGGGTTGCACCTGCGCGTGTGGTGCCTAAATATCTGATGCCGCAAGGAAGCCATACCCGGCGGGCAGCATGCCCGGCAGGTGGCGCGGGCCGGCGTGGCTGCGGTCCCACGGGGCCGGCGGCAACGGCCACAGGGAGCAGGGCCATGAAGGCGAGCGGCAGCTTTTCCGAACTCAGTGAACGGGCGCGCGAGATCTTCCGGCAGCTGGTGGAGACCTACATTGCCACCGGCCATCCGGTGGGCTCCCGTACGCTTTCCAGGGCACCGGGAATCAACCTGTCACCGGCTTCCGTGCGCAATGTCATGGCCGATCTCGAGGAGCTGGGTCTCATCTATTCTCCCCACACGTCGGCCGGGCGCCTGCCCACGCAGCAAGGACTGCGTTTCTTCGTGGACGCGGTGATGGAGGGGGCGGTGCTGTCACCGGAAGAGCAGACACGCATCGATGCCATGCTGGCGGACATCGACACGACCGCCGGCGTGGAGCGGGCGCTGGAAGAGGCTTCGGGCATTCTTTCCGGGCTTTCGCATTGCGCGGGGCTGGTGGTCATCCCGCGGCGGGATCCGCCGGTGAAGCACATCGAATTCGTGCGGCTGGCGCCGGAGCGGGCGCTGGTGATCCTGGTGGGCGAGGACGGCACGGTGGAGAACCGCGCCATTGCCGTGCCGCCGGAGATGCCCACGTCCATGCTGGAACAGGCGGCCAACTATCTGAACGCCCGCTTTGCCGGGCTTACCATCTCGCAGATTGCCCGCCGCATGCAGGCGGAAGTCGACGTGCTGAAACGTGAACTGGACGCGCTTTCCGCCCAGCTGGTGGCGCAGGGGCTGGCGGTGTGGTCCGGCGAGGGCGAGGACAAGCGGCTGATCGTGCGCGGGCAGGCCCGCCTGCTGGACGACGAGTCCCTGGCCTCGGATCTCGACCGGCTGCGCCAGCTCTTCGAGGACATCGAGCAGAAGCGCGGCTTCACCGAACTTCTGTCCCTGGCGGAAGAGGGTGAGGGCGTGCGCATCTTCATCGGCCGAGAAAACCGGCTGTTCTCGCTCTCCGGATCGTCGGTCATCGTGGCGCCGTTCCGCGACAGCGGGCATGACGTGGTGGGCGTGCTCGGCGTGATCGGCCCCACGCGCATGCCCTATGCGCGCATCATCCCGGTGGTGGACTATACGGCCCGGGCCGTTTCCCGTCTGCTGAGCTGACGGGCTTGTGCCAGTCCCGCCAGCCATCCCGTCCCTCCCCTGAACGGAGAAAAGCCTCTGGTCAAGTGGCGGCATTTGTGAAACCCTCTGCCCCGAGTTGCAGTCGGGAACACGGGAGGGGGTCATGAGCCGCATCGTCTTCGTCAACGGCGAATACGTGCCAGAGGAAAACGCGAAGGTTTCCATCTTCGATCGCGGCTATCTGTTTGCCGATGGGGCCTACGAGGTGGTGCCCGTGATCAATGGGCGGCTGGTGGATGCCGCGCGCATGCTGGCGCGGCTGGAAAACTCGCTCACGGCGCTGCAGATCGCCTGGCCGATGGAGAAGGCCGACTTCCTTGCCATGCACGAGGAGCTGATCCGCCGCAATCGCCTGAAGGAGGGCATGATCTATTCGCAGATCACCCGGGGCGTGGCCGAACGCGACTTTGCCTTTCCGCGCCGGGCCCTGCCATCGGTGATCGCCTTCACCAAGGAGCTGGTGATCGTCGACAATCCGCGGGCCGAGACGGGCGTCTCGGTGGCTTTTGTGGACGATGTGCGATGGAGGCTGCGGCAGGTCAAGTCCATCTCCCTGCTGGCGCAGGTGCTGGCCAAGCAGCAGGCGGTGGAAAAGCGGGCCTTCGAGGGCTGGATGGTGGAGAACGGGCACGTGACGGAAGGATGTTCCTCTTCCGCCTATATCGTGAAGGACGGCACCATCATCACCCATCCGCTGGAAGGCGGGCACATCCTGCCCGGCATTCGCCGCTCGGTGATCCTGGAGCTGGCGGAGAGGGAGGGCATTCCGGTCGCGCTTCGGCCCTTCACGCCGGAAGAGGCGCTGGGGGCGGACGAGGCCTTTGCCTCGGCCGCCACCTTCGGCGTGCTGCCGGTGACGGAAATCGAGGGCAAACCGGTCGGCGACGGCACGCCGGGACCCGTGGTCCGGCGGCTGCGGGCGCTCTATCTCGAACATGCGCTGAAACAGGTAAACGAGCCTGACCAAAATTGACATTCGGTGCTTGTCAGCCGGGGGACGTCATAGTAGCGTGTTGCCGGATCCGTGTGCCCGGATGCACAACATTGCCACAAGGCCGACATCACAAGGCGGGAGGTGCGGGCAGGCGGAGCCATGCTCTTTCGCAGGAGCCAAGAGGGAGGATGACGATGACCAAGATCCGCAAAGCCGTTCTGGCGGCCGGCACGGCGCTGGTGCTCTCGCTCGTGCCGGGGGCCACGGCGGCGAGGGCCGAGTGCACCATCACGCTTGGCGCGGCCGTGTCACTGACTGGCAAGTATTCCACCAATGGCACCCATACCAAGAACGGCTATGACCTGGCCGTGAAGGTGATCAACGAGAAGGGGGGCGTGAAGGTCGGCGACAAGACCTGCAAGCTCGCCGTCAAGTACTATGACGACGAATCCACGCCTGCCCGGGGCGCGGAGCTGGCCGAGCGCCTGATCAAGCAGGATGGCGTGACGTTCATGCTCGGGCCCTATTCCTCCGGCCTGACCAAGGCCATCGCGCCGGTGACGGAGAAATACAAGGTGCCCATGGTGGAGGCCAACGGCGCCTCGCGTTCGCTGTTCACCAAGGGCTGGAAGTATCTCTTCGCGGTGCTTTCCACTTCCGAGCAGTATCTGCAGTCGGCCATTGCCCTGGCGGCCGAGAATGCCGGCAAGCTGGGCAAGAAGCCCGACCAGCTGACCGTGGCGCTGGCCATCGAGAACGACCCCTTCAGTCAGGACATCCGCGCCGGTGTCATCGATGATGCCAAGAAGTTCGGCATGAAGATCGTCATCGATGACAAGCTCCCCAAGGAGCTCAACGACATGACGGCCACCCTCACCAAGGTGAAGGCGCTGAAGCCCGACATCCTGGTGGTCTCCGGCCATGCCAAGGGGGCGGCCACGGCCGTGCGCCAGATCGCCGAAATGCGGGTGGATGTGCCGGTGGTGGCCATGACGCACTGCGATTCGGCGCAGATCATCAAGAAGTTCGGCAAGGATGCCGAATATACCCTGTGTGCCTCGCAGTGGGCGCCCACGCTGAAGTATTCGGATTCCTACTTCGGCTCGGCCATGGACTTCGCCAGGCTGTTCGAGAAGACATACGGCTACATGCCGCCCTATCAGGCCGCCGAATCGGCAGCGGCCGTGCTGGTCTACAAGGACGCTTTCGAGCGGGCCGGCTCGCTGGATCCGCAGAAGGTGCGGGATGCCCTGGCGGCCACCGACATGATGACCTTCTACGGCCCGGTGAAGTTCGACGAGACCGGCAAGAACATCGCCAAGCCCATGGTCCTCTACCAGGTGCTGAACGGCAAGTATGTGGTGGTGGCGCCGTCCAGGTGGGCGGAGGCGAAGGCGGTGATTCCGCGGCCGAAGTGGTCCGAGCGCAAGTGACAGGCGCAAGGGAGCCGATTGTCAGGGCCTGCATCCAATCATTCCTTGTCATCATGACCATCCGATCGCGTTGCCGGCTGGCCGTTCCGACTGCTCCGCCCGTTCTTCTCCCGAGGCGGACAGCCGGAACGGCCGCCTGACCTGCCTTCTCGCCGCTCCTGTTCGGCCGGCGGGCAAGACGGGCAAGGCAGCGGTTCGGAAAGGGGCGTCCCGGAGGGGCTGGAGCCGTGGACAACCTGCATCTTCTCGTTCAGGCGCCGATCTTCAACGTGCAGCTCTTTCTCGACGGGCTGTGGATCGGGGCCATCTTTGCGCTGGCCGCCTTCGGCATGGCGCTGGTATGGGGCGTGATGAACATCATCAACGTC
>CAZNLW010000029.1:0-19169 GCA_964574205.1 uncultured Rhizobiaceae bacterium
GTTCTTGCAACTCAATACCTTGTCTATACTTCACATGCGACCTTGTAGCAGCCGGGATTCCGGCCGGCTTGCCTGACAGAAAGCCGCTGCTTCCCGGCGTCTCAGCGATCCAGCACGGAGCGGATCTCCACCAGATTGGCACGCGCCCGCAGGGCATAGAAGCCAAGCGTCGTCAGATGCGAGGGAAAGAGCAGGCCGTCCTCGGCGCCGTTGGAGACGATCCAGGGCGAAAGATTCACGGCAAAGCGCAGGTGCGATTCCAGATTGTCCCAGATGTCGTCCACGTTGCGGGCCTTCACGACATCGGCGAAATCGGCGCGCGTCGCCTGCAATATGGCATGATAGCCATAGAGCTGACCCAGCGCATACCAGTAGGTGTCATCGGCACGAAAATCGAACCAGCCGGCATTCGAGGCCTCCGCCCGTGCCCGCAACCGGGCCGTGGTGGCGCCGATGTCCTTGGCCACGCGATCGAGAAACTGCAGCAGATTGTCGGCGCGCGCATCGAACACCGCCTCGCAGTTCTCAAGGCGGTCATTGAAGGCATGAAACCGCGCGATGGCGCGGCGATAGTCGGCCGTGGCCGGCGAGGTGACGAGCGGCAGGCGCTCGTCGAAGGGGTTGAAGATCCAGCGATAGGGATCCACCTGCACGGCCGCACGGGCGCTGCGCAGGTCGGCATCCTGGCGCGAGGTGCCCCGCACCCGTCCCAGCGTGTCGGCCAGTTCGATGGCAGTGATGATCACCGCCTGCATCACGCCGCGCTGGAAGGCCGCCTTGTTGTCGAAGACAGGCGTGTAGCTCCACGGAATGCCGAAAAGGCCGAACTTGTAGACCGGCGAGGCGGAAAGCCACAGGTTGCGGTTGATGTTGAAATCCACGAGATCCGCCACCACGGCCACGATGGCCGAACGGCCGCAGGTCTTCTCCGTGCCTTCCGCCCCGGGCGCCCCTCGAGCGGCGGGCTTCAGCGCAGTGTCAGCGATGATCTCCCGCGCCCGATCGGGATCGAAATCGCGAATCCAGGCCGTGTGCCAGATGAGATAGAGCCAGCTTGCGACGATGGGGGCCAGCACCACGGCCACGACCACGCGCACCCACAGCGCCTTGCCGGCAAGAAAGGCGCGCAGGCGCCGGATGGGCCACAGCAGAATATCGCGGAACATGCGGAAGAAGGCGCCCAGCCGTTCAGAGAACGTCCCGCCCGTGAGCCCGGCTGCCGCCTGGCGGGCCCGGCGCTGGCGCTTCATGTCCTCGATGCGACGGATGATGCGGTCCTTCAGGCCGGCCTTGCCGCTGCCCGAGGTGGCAGAGCCGCTTCCGCCGGTGCTGCGGCCTTCCTTTCTATCGCGGCCACCGTTGTGCTCCGTCATGACGTCCCTGCCCCCGCGTCTCCTGCCGGTCAGGCCCATGTCGCAAGACTATGGGGATCGCATCCTGTCTTGACAAGCCCTGCCCGGCGCACCGGCCCCGGCCCCCGCGGCACCGGGCCTGCGGGCATGCGGCAAGCCCCTTCATTCCCGGCCCGCCAGGCGGCCGGCCAGGGCATCGCGAATCATCCGACGTGTCTCCTCCAAGCCATAGAGCGCCACGAAGGAGCCGAAACGCGGCCCCTGCGGCTGGCCGAGCAGCACCTCGTAGAGCGTGCGGAACCACTCCCGCAGCGGCTCGTAGCCATGCCCCTTGCCCACCTCGTAGACCACGTTCTGGATCGTCTCCGCATCCGCATCCGCTGGCAGCTCGCCCAGTCTCTGCTCCAGCGCCGCCAGGGCCGCGCGATCCTTCTCTCCGGGCTCGCGGAAGCGTTTGGTGGGCTTCACGAAATCCTCGTAGTAGTTGATCGCGTAGTCCACCAGACGGTCCACTTCCGGATGCGTCTCCGGCGATGTGCCGGGTGCATAGCGGCGGATGAAACCCCAGAGGATCTCCTTGTCCTCCGTGTGCGCCGCCGAGACCAGGTTGAGCAGCAGCGAAAAGCCTACCGGCATGTCCACCCGTGGGGGGTGCCCCCTGTGGATGTGCCACACGGGATTGGTCAGCTTCTTCTCCAGATCCTGTTCCGGATAGCGGCGCAGGTGGTTGTAGTAGTCATCCACGTGCTGGGGAATGACATCGAAGTAGAGCCGCTTGGCCGAGCGTGGCTTGTTGAACATGAACAGCTGCAGGCTCTCCTGTGTGCCGTAGCGCAGCCATTCCTCGATGGTGAGGCCATTGCCCTTCGACTTGGAGATCTTCTGTCCCTTCTCGTCCAGGAACAGCTCGTAGATGAAGGTCTCCGGCGCCTGCCCGCCCAGGGCGCGGACGATGCGCTCGCCCACCTTTACCGAGTCGATGAGATCCTTGCCGGCCATCTCGTAGTCCACGCCCAGCGCGAACCAGCGCATGGCCCAGTCCGGCTTCCATTGCAGCTTGCACCTGCCCCCGGTAACGGGCGTTTCGTAGAGCTTTCCGGTCTCCGGATCTTCCCAGACGATGGTGCCGGCGTCGAGCCTGCGCTCCTTCACCGGCACCTGCATGACGATGCCCGTCTCCGGGTGGATGGGCAGGAAGGGCGAATATGTCTTGCGCCGCGCCTCGCCCAGCGTGGGCAGGATGATGGCCATGACCTCGTCATAGACCTCCAGCATGCGCAACAGGGCCGCATCGAAACGCCCGGACGTGTAGTATTCGGTGGAAGAGGCAAACGCGTAGTCGAAGCCGAACCTGTCCAGAAACGCCTTCAGCTGCTCGTTGTTGTGCTCGCCGAAGCTGGCATGGCAGCCGAAGGGATCCGGCACGCGGGTGAGTGGCTTGCCCAGGCTGGCCGCCAGCAACTCCTGATTGGGCACATTCTCCGGCACCTTGCGCAGGCCGTCCATGTCGTCGGAGAAGCAGACGAGCTTCGTCTTCAGCCCCGGGGCCAGCGTCTCCAGCGCATGGCGCACCATCTGCGTGCGCGCCACCTCGCCAAAGGTGCCGATGTGCGGCAGGCCGGAAGGTCCGTAGCCGGTCTCGAACAGCACCGGACGATCGGAATCGCGATCCTTCTGGCGGTCCAGGCGCTTCAGGATCTTCTGCGCCTCCTGAAAGGGCCAGGCCCTGGACTTCATGGCGGCCTCGCGCAGGGCCGCGTCAACGGCATGGGTCATTGCGTGTCCGTCCTCGGGAAGGTCTGTCGCGTTGCCAGGGAGGCGGCATTCTCCGGCGACCACATAAGATCAGGCGCCGGCCGGGGCCGCCCGCTCCGTTCAGGCTTGCTCTAGGCCCATGCCCGGCAAAGATCAAGCGGCATGACCACCTTCCTGCTCCCGGCGCCGGCGCTGCCGTGTTCCGGCAGCCGGACTCGCCGGAACCTGCGCTTTTCTCTTGGCAGTGGAGAGGTGGCGCGGCATAAAGCGCAAGGCATCGCCCGGCCATGCCAGGCTGGCGGACCATCGAAAGAAGCTGGCAAACACAGGATACGGCAGGGAACGGCCATGAACACAGGCAAGCCGCGTGTCTTCTCCGGTGTGCAGCCCACCGGCAACCTGCATCTCGGCAACTATCTGGGCGCCATTCGCCGCTTCGTGGAGCTGCAGGACGACCACGAATGCCTCTATTGCGTGGTGGACATGCACGCCATCACTGTCTGGCAGGACCCGAAGGCGCTGGAGAAGAACATACGGGAGGTCACGGCTGCCTTTCTGGCCGCCGGCGTGGATGCCGACCGCCACATCGTCTTCAACCAGTCGCAGGTCTCCGGCCATGCGGAGCTGGCCTGGATCTTCAACTGCGTGGCCCGCATCGGCTGGCTCAACCGCATGACCCAGTTCAAGGAGAAAGCCGGCAAGAACCGTGAGAAGGCCTCCGTGGGCCTCTATGACTATCCGGTGCTGATGGCCGCGGACATCCTGCTCTACCACGCCGAGAAGGTGCCCGTGGGCGAGGATCAGAAGCAGCATCTGGAGCTCACGCGTGACATCGCCCAGAAATTCAACAACGACTACGCTCCCCGCATTGCCGAGCTGGGCCTGGCCCGGGACGATGACGGGGGGTTCTTTCCCCTGCCCGAGCCGGTGATCGCCGGGCCGGCCACGCGGGTGATGAGCCTGCGTGATGGTCGCAAGAAGATGTCCAAATCCGATCCTTCCGACATGTCGCGCATCAACCTCTCCGACGATGCCGACGCCATTGCGCGGAAGATCCGCAAGGCCCGCACGGATCCCGAGCCCCTGCCGGAAACGGTCGAGGGGCTGGAAGGTCGGCCGGAGGCAGCGAACCTCGTGGGCATCTACGCGGCGCTCGCCGGCATCTCGAAAGATGAGGTTCTCAAGCAGTTCGGTGGCAAGGGCTTTTCGGATTTCAAGCCGGCCCTGACCGAACTCACGGTGGAGGTGCTCGCCCCCGTCAATGCCGAGATGCAGCGTCTTCTTGCCGACCCTGCCCACATCGATGCGGTGCTGAAAAACGGTGCCGAGCGCGCCCGGGCCGTCGCCGGGCCCATTCTGGATGACGCGAAGCGTATCGTCGGTTTCATCCGTTGACGACGGATGCGCCATTCGCGACCGGAACGCCGGGGACGATCAGGCGTTTCACCAGCTGGCGTGCGGCCGCACTCCTCGGTGCCTTCAGCACGGCCTCGGCAGGCCCTTCCTCCACGAGTCTGCCGGCGTCCATGATGGCGATGCGGTCGGCGATCTGCCGCACGAGGGCCATGTCGTGGGTGATGAACAGCAGTGCCAGGCCCTGCTCCGCCTGCAACCGGCGCAGCAGGGCCACGATTTCCTGCCGCAGCAGGGCATCCAGGGCAGAAGTGATTTCGTCGCAGATCATCACCTCGGGATCTGCCGCCAGGGCGCGGGCGATGGCGAGCCGCTGTTTCTGGCCGCCGGACAGCACCCGCACCGGCCGCCGCCCCAGAGCCGGCGCCAGGCCCACCTGCACCAGGAGCTGCTGAATGCGTGCCTCAAGCGCTGCGCCGGACAGCCGGCGGAACAGCTTCAGCGGCCGTGACAGAACGGTGAAAACGTCATGGGCCGGGTTGAGCGACTGATCGGCCGCCTGATGGATGTATTGCAGCCGCTGCCTGTGCGCCCTGCCGCGCCGTGCCAGTTTCAGGGGCAGGGGCCTATCTTCCAGCATGATCTCGCCGCGCACGTGGGGCAGCAGCCCGGCCAGGGCCCGGGCCAGCGTGCTCTTGCCGCAGCCCGAGCGGCCCACCAGCGCCAGCGTGCGCCCCTTCTCCAGAGTCAGGATGATGTCGTGGATCACGTCCTCGCCTCGCCGATAGCCACCCGAGAGGGCACGGGCGCGCAGCACGGGGTTGCCCGGTGGCCGCGGGCGCGGCAGGGGACGCCGGCGACACCAGAGAGCCTGCGTGTAAGGATGGCGCGGGTTGTTGATGATCGCCCGTGCCGGCCCCTGCTCCACGATGCGCCCCTGCCGCAGGATGACGATGCGGTCCACCATGCGCGCGATCACGTCCAGGTCGTGGCTGATGAACAACGCCGCCGTGCCCGCCAGCCGCAACCGCGCGCGAATGGCGGACAGCACCTTGATCTGCGTGGCCATGTCCAGGGCCGCGGTCGGCTCGTCCAGCACCAGAAGGTCCGGCTCGTTGAAGGTGGCCATGGCGGCCATGGCCCGTTGCAACTGCCCGCCAGAAAGCTGGTGGGGATAGCGTCGCACCACATCGGCCGGGTCCGGCAGGCCCAGCAGCTCGCATTCGGCCATGACCCTCTCCCGGCCCATGGCTTCGTCGGCCAGGCCATGCGCCAGGGCCGCTTCCATGATCTGCCGTCCCAGGCGCATGGCCGGATCAAAGGCCGCAGCCGCACTCTGGGCGACAAGCCCCATTCGGGCCGCCCGCAAGGCCTGCAGCTGGGATTCCGGCAGGCGCAGCATGTCCAGCCCGTCGAAACGCACATGGCCCGAGATCAGCGCCAACCCCGGCCGTAGGTGGCCCAGAGCCAGCAGGCCGAGCGTCGTCTTGCCGGCGCCCGATTCCCCCACGAGCCCCACGATCTCGCCCGCATGCACATGCAGGGTGATGCCATTCAGCACCTTCTGCCCCCTGCCGTGACCGGCGGCCACGGTCACATCGCGGACAACGAGCAGCGGCCGTGCCGTATGCGCGCCCTGGCCTGTCGGCACAACCTCGCCGGCAGAAGGGCAGGCCGCAGCCCCGGCGGAGGTGTCCGGCTGCGCCCCCCTGTCTGTGCAATCCCTGTCGAATGATCTCGTCATGGGCGTGCCTCCAGCCTGTCGATGAGACGGTTCACCGCCACCGCCAGACCGGCAATCACCGCTGCCGGAACGAGGGGTGTGAAGTCGCCGTAGGCGATGAGCGCGGCATTCTCGCGCACCATGGCGCCCAGGTCCGCTGCCGGCGGCTGCAGACCGAGGCCGAGGAAGGAGAGCGTGGCGATGGTGAGAAACACGAAGGCGAACCGCATGCCCGCCTCCGCCAGAAGGGATGTGCGCACGTTGGGCAGCACCTCGCGAAAGACGATCCAGAACAGCCCCTCGCCCCTCAGGCGTGCGGCTTCCACGTATTCCAGCGTCGCCTCGCGCTGCCCCAGGGCGCGCGCCAGACGGAAGACGCGCGTGGCATCCAGCACCGCGACCACGAGGACGAGCTGCACCGCACCGGTGCCCACGATGGCCAGCACCATGAGCGCAAAGACGAGAGCCGGCAAGGCCATGACCACGTCCACGATCCGGGAGAGGATCATGTCCACGATCCGCCCGCCCGTGGCCGCGAGAAGCCCCAGGCTGCCGCCGATGAACAGGGAAAGCCCCGTGGTGGCCAGGGCCAGGGCCAGTGAGTTGCGCAACCCGAACAGCAGGCGCGAGAGAACGTCCCGTCCCAGCTGGTCGGTACCCAGCCAGTGTTCCGCACTCCAGGGGGCGTAGGGCGCGCCGATCACCTCCGCCTCGCCATGGGGCGCCAGAAACGGCGCCAGCAGTGCCACGATGAAATAGAGCGCCACGACAAGGCCCGAAAGGCCCATCCCCCCGAGCCAACCGGTCCGCTCCGGCATGACCTTTCCGGCATTCCTGCCGGTTCCGTGCAGCCGGCGCGCCTGTTCGCGAAGACGCAGGCGATGCATGCGCCTGTGCACCCACGCGATCATGCCGTCTGCCCTCCCTGCAACAGGCGCGGGTTGGTGATCAGCGCCATGATGTCCGCCACCAGGTTCAGCAGGATGTAGACGGCGGCAAAGACCAGGGCACAGGCCTGCACAACAGGAATGTCGCGCGCAATGACGGCATCCACCATCAGCCGTCCGGCACCGGGATAGACGAAGACCGTCTCTGTCACCACCACGCCGGTGATCAGCCAGGCCATGTTCATGGCCACCACGTTGGCCAGCGGCCCGGCGGCATTGGGCAGGGCGTGATGCCACAGCCGCCAGCGCGCCGGCAGACCCTTCAGCACGGCCATCTCCATCCATGGCTTGCGCCCGATCTCCAGCAGGGTGGCCCGCGTCATGCGCATCACGTGCGCCATGACCGCCAGCGCCAGGGTAATCACGGGCAGCACCAGCCTCTCGGCCTGTGCCAGCAGCGGCCGGGCGGGATCCAGCGTGGCCAGCGGGGGCAGGAGGCCCGCTTTCACAGCCAGGAAAGCCATGAGCAGATAGCCGATGAGGAACTCGGGGCTGGCAGCCAGGAGCACGGCAGCGGCATTCAGCAGTCTGTCCGGAAGACGACCGCTGTGGCGCACTGCCAGAATCCCCAGCCCGATGCCGGCCGGCACGGCGATCAGCGCCGCCAGCCCTGCCAGCAGGAGGGTGTTGGCCAGCCGTGGTCGCAGCAATTCGGCCACAGGCCGGCCCGTGCCGCCATCGCCACGCCCGGCAAAGGTGGTGCCGAAATCGCCCTGCAGTGCACCAAGCAGCCATTCGCCATAGCGCACGAGGGCCGGACGGTCGAGCCCCAGCTCCTCGCGCAGGGCGGCCACGGCCTCCGGCGTGGCCGACTGGCCCAGCAGGTTGCGGGCAAAGTCGCCCGGCAGAAGCTCCACGGAAAAGAAGATGATGGCCGAGGTAGCCACGAGCATGAGCAGCCCCAGTCCCAGCCGCCTCAGGATTATGCCCAGGATGGGGTGCATGTCGCGTCTTCCGCCTGCCCGTCTTCTCGCCTCCGCCACCCCGGCCGGTCGGATGATGCCTGTTTCGTCTTGCCCCAGGCTGGAGTCGCAGTCAATCTGGCCGCCTGCCTGTCCGCAGTATGGAAAGGGCGACAATGTGCATCATGCAAAAGTTCCGCACCGTGACTACAAAGGCCGCGATCCGGAACCGGGCTGTCCGCTGATGCCAGACGACGCCAAGGCAAGGAGGCTTTTCGCGATGCCACATTTCTGTTTCGTGCCACCCCAGCGCACGCTCATGGGACCGGGACCCTCGGACGTGCCGCCACAGGTTCTGGCCGCCCTGGCCCGGCCCACCATCGGCCACCTGGATCCCGCCTTCATCGACCTCATGGAGGCGATCAAGACCCGCCTTCGTCAAGTGTTCCTCACTGAGAATGCGCTCACCATGCCCGTTTCCGCGCCCGGATCGGCCGGCATGGAGATGTGTTTCGTGAACCTCGTGGAACCGGGCGAGAAGGTCATTGTCTGCATCAATGGCGTTTTCGGCAACCGCATGCGCGAAAATGTCTTGCGTTGTGGCGGCGAGCCCGTGGTGGTGGAGGGCGAATGGGGGCGCGCCGTGGATCCCGAGGCCGTGGAGCAGGCGCTGAAAGCCCATCCGGACGCCCGGGTGCTGGCCTTTGTCCATGCCGAGACCTCCACCGGCGCCGCCAGTGATGCCGAAACCCTCTGTCGCCTGGCCCGCGAACACGAGTGTCTCACCATCGTGGACACGGTCACCTCGCTTGGCGGCATTCCCGTGCGGGTCGATGCCTGGGAAATGGATGCCGTCTACTCCGGCACGCAGAAATGCCTCTCCGCGCCGCCGGGCCTGTCACCGGTCACCTTCTCCGAGCGCGCGCTCGACAAGGTGCGGGCACGCAAGACACCGGTGCAGAGCTGGTTTCTGGATCTTTCGCTGGTCATGGACTACTGGAGCGGCGGCCAGACACGGACCTATCACCATACCGCTCCCGTGAATGCCCTCTACGGCCTGCACGAGGCCCTGGGCCTGCTGCTGGAGGAGGGGCTGGAAAACGCCTGGGCGCGGCACCGCCGCCATCATCGGGCGCTGAAGGCGGGGCTTGAGGCCATGGGCCTGTCTTTCGTGGTGCCCGAAGGGGAGCGCCTGCCCCAGCTGAATGCCGTGTGGATCCCCGAAGGTGTGGACGATCGCGAAGTGCGTGGCCGGCTGCTGAACGACTACGGGCTGGAGATCGGTGCCGGGCTGGGGGCCTTTGCCGGCAAGGTGTGGCGCATCGGTCTCATGGGTCATGCCTGCAACCGACGCAACGTGCTGTTCTGCCTCTCCGCACTGGAGGCCGTGCTGGGCACGCTGCAGGCTCCCGTCAGTCGCGGTGCGGCCATGGAAGCGGCCCTTGCCGCCTACGAGGCCGCGGAGGATCCGGCCGCGGCCTGAGAAGAAACACGGCGACGGCGCTCACGAGCCGTCGCCTTGGCCGCTGAGGAATCGCGACCGGGCGCTGCCGGGGCAAAGGTGACACGCACGCCCAGCCCCCCCAGCGGTGCGCGGTAGAAGGCCAGTTCGTAACCATAGGAATCGATCACGTCGTGCACGATGGCCATGCCCAGGCCCGTCCCCTGCACCGATTCGTCCAGTCGCTTGCCGCGTTTCAGGATCTCGCCATATTTCTCCTCCGGCACCCCCGGGCCGTCATCCTCCACCGTCAGCACGGGGTGGCCGTCGGCGTTCCTGCCGGCATGCACGCGGATGTGCCGGTTGGCCCACTTGCAGGCATTTTCCAGCAGGTTGCCGGCCATTTCCAGAAAATCCCCCCGTTCCATGGGAACCTCCATGTCCGGATCGATTTCCAGCCGCCATTGCACAGGCCTTTCGGCCCGCAGGCCGGAGAGGGCCTGCACGATGGCTTCCACCTGCGGCCGCACCGGTGTACGGCGCGGTCTCCCCGTGCGCAGACCATGGATCTTGGTTCGGGCCAGTTCATGTTCCACCTGCTGGCGCAGGGTGTTCACCTGCCGCCGGACCTCTTCCGCCACCTCGCGCACTCCCATGCGCGCCAGCTTGCGCGCCTGTGCTGCAAGGATGGACAATGGCGTCTTCAGTCCATGCGCGAGATCCGCGGCGCGGGTGCGTGCACGCTGCATGCTTCGTTCCTGGGCGGCCAGCAAGGCGTTGATCTCCTCCACCAGTGGACTGAGCTCGGCAATCGTGCCGTCATCCAGCCGATGCCGACGGCCAGCGCGGATTTCCGCTACCTGACTGCGCAGGGCGTCCAGGGGAGACAGTCCCAGCCACAGCTGGAGCGCGAGCGCCAGCATCAGAAACATCAGCAGAACGAGCAAGCCCCAGACGAGATCGTGCCGGAACTCGCGCACGGCCGCCGTGATCTCCCTGTGGTCCTGGGCCAGTGTGACGATGTAGCGCCTCTCGCCATCACCGAGGTCCAGCCACACGGCGCGCACCACGGCATAGAGCGACCCGTCTTCCGGGCCTTTCAGGGTGTATTCATGCACCAGTCCCTGCCCCGGCATGTCCGGCGTCACGTTCAGGGCAAAATCCCACAGCGAGCGCGAACGGGCCACCACCCCCTTGCCATCGTTCACTTGCCAGTAGAGGCCGCTGTAAGGCTGGACGAAGCGGGGGTCGGTGAGCGGGCGGGAAAGTACGATGCGCCCCCTGGCATCACGCTTCAGGAGCGTGAGCAGCTGGGCGAGATGATTGTCCAGCTCGCGGAAGATCCGACGCTCCACGTGCTGCTCGAACATGTGGGAAAGCTGCCAGGCAAAGAGGGCCAGGGCGGTGAGAAACACGCTCACGGAGACAAGCACGAGCCGCAACCGCAGCGAGTGCCCGAGAGCGGTCATGGCTTCCTTTTTCGCCATTCCCTTCATGTGCCGGCGACATCCTCCTCGTCACACTCGATGATGTAGCCCTGGCCGCGACGGGTGCGGATGAGACCGTTGCCGATCTTGCGGCGCACCCGCCCCACCAGCACGTCCAGGGTATTGGGATTGCGCTCGGATTCCGATTCGTAGATGTGTTCCATCAGCTCCATGCGCGGGATCACCCGCCCCTTGTTGTGCATCAGATAGTGCAGCAGGCGATATTCCAGGGGGCTCAGGTGCAAGGGACGCCCCTGCAGGCTCACCCGCGCTGCGCGCGTGTCCAGGACCAGCGGGCCGCAGGTGATGAGCGTGGAGGCCAGCCCGCGCGAGCGGCGGATGAGCGCCCGCAGCCGCGCCAGCAGCTCCTCCATCTCGAAGGGCTTGGAGAGGTAGTCATCGCCACCGGCATCGATGCCTTCCACCTTGTCCTGCCAGCTGCCCCGCGCCGTGAGCACGAGCACGGGAAAGTCGCGCCCTTCCTGGCGCCAGTTGCGCAGCACCGTCAGGCCATCCATCTTGGGAAGCCCCAGGTCCAGGATCACGGCGTCATAGTCTTCCGTGAATCCCAGAAAGTCCGCCTCCTCGCCGTCGCGCGCGAATTCCGGCACGTAACCCGCCGCCCGCAACGCCTCGGCAATATCTTCGGCGATGGCCTCCTCGTCCTCCACGATCAGAATGCGCACGATACCCCCCCTCCCGTTTCATCTGCCATGTCTCCTGCGCGTGTTGAAATTGGTGCGCACGCCCGGCACGGCCCTGATCGTGACCTTGCGGACGTGACCTGTGCGATCCAGGAGCTTGATGCGATAATATATTTGTCGTCCCTTCTTTCCGAGTTTCACGTCCAGGATGCGCCCGCCGTAACGCCGCCGCAGCCCTTGCAGCACAGCGGACAGCCCCGCAATCTCGCCTCGCTGGCGCCGCGCATAGGCTTCCTCGTGATCGTCGTCATCCGTGTCATCATCGTCATGGTCCCGACGGCCGTCGTCCGCGCCATCATGCCCACCGCCTTCGCCGCCATGATCGCCGTCATCACCGCCACCTTCACCTCCATTGCCGTCGCCATCCTCCCCCCCGTCATCATCGGCCAGGGCGGAAGAGACGAACAGGCCCGTCTCCACCGTGGCAGAAAGCAGCAGGGCCATGGCCAGGCCGGCCGTCAGCAGTTTTCGCAACAGGGCAGTCATGGCGGTCATGGAGGCGGCAGTCTTTGCACGAGATCGGTCTGGCGGTTCCTCTCAGGTTACCCTCCTTCAGGTTTCCGTCATTGTCACGAGGGCGTCAATCGCAAGATCGGGAACGTCACACGCCATGACAAGCCGCCGAAAGGAACAGGCGCACGGAAGCCGCGATGCAGGCAGGTTGCCATGTCGTCAATGACAGCTGGCTGACAACAGCCGTCAGCATCCGGGCATGTCATTCCTGCCAGACTGGCGTTGCCAAGGGGCCGGCATCGGTCCGTGTTCATGCGGCCGGTGCCGGAAGACCATCTCGAACACGGAAAGAAAGGAGAAGACACATGAAGATCAACACCATCGGCAGGCTTGTCGTTCCCTCCATGCTGGCCATGGCGCTCGCTGCAGGCCTGAGCGTTTCGGCCTCGGCATCGCCGGATGACAGATATGGCAGCTCTTCCAGCTATATGACCAATGGCCGCCAGGTGACCACCAACTTCACTTCCGGAAGCAGCGGTGGTGGCAATGATCGCATGAATGCCCAGAGCGGCTATCGCGATCATGACGATCGGGATGATGATCATGACAATGATCACGACGGGTATGGCAGCCCTTCCGGCGGTGGCTACGGTGACAGCATGGGCGACGACCATGATGGCGGTGGCCATGATGGTGGTGATGACGACTGATCTGCCACTCCTGTTTCGCTCCCGCTGCAGCCCATCCGTGATATCGCCCCGGCAGGCCTGCCTGCCGGGTTCGTCGTTTCGCGACGGAATCGGCCCCCTCCCCGCGTTGTGAAGGACAGAGGTGACCGGAACATTGCGTAAGACCACCTCCTTCCCCCCAGCTTTCCCTTTCCTCACCAGAGAGGGCAACACGAGGAGACAGACGTCATGAAAGCCGGAAACGCACTCGTCGTCGCCCTTTTCGCGGCCATGGGCGGCAGCCTCGTTGCCGGAGCGGCCCATGCCGGGCCGAAGGGCAATGCCATGACGCTCATGAAGCGCATGGACCTGAACGGCGATGGCATCGTCACCCTCGAAGAGGCACAGCAGGCAAAGAGACAGCGCTTTGCCGCCATGGACGCCAATGGCGACGGCAAGGTCACGGCGGACGAGATCGACGCCATGATCGAGAAGCGCATGCAGCGCAGGAAGATCCGCATCCGTTACCGCATTCTCGGCATGATGGATGTCAATGGCGACGGTGTCATTGACCAGAACGAGGCCCTGATGGTCCAACAGCAGAGGTTCATGAAGGCCGATCTCAATGGAGACGGCAAGCTGGATCGCCGCGAGCTGCGCCTCATGCAGAAGCGCATGGCCCGCATGATGGGGGGCGGCCACGGCCGCATGATGCATGGCCACAAGGGCTCCTGGCGCATGCATGGCAAGGGAGACTGCGATGGCATGCAGAAGCGCTCGATGAAGAGCATGAAGGGCCGTGCGGAGTGATCCGGCGAAACGCCCGAAAGATGCCGGGACGCCGGGGCCGGATTCCGCGTGGCAGGCCGCCTTGGCGTCTTCGCTCCAGAGACATGGTCATGCATGGCTGGCCATGGAGGCAAGCATGTCTCCTGGCAGGATCCATGATCCTGCCTGAGCGTGTTCAGGACTGTCGATGAACACTCAGTCCGCACAGGCAGCGCAGGCGATGGCCGGCATGGGCACGGAGCTCCCAACAGACGAGGACCTGCACCGTCGCCTGCGCGATGCGCGCGATGGCGAGGCGCTGGCCCTGCTCATCGCCCGCCACGGCCCCCGTATGCGGGCCCTGACCTGGCGCATGCTGGGCGACTCGGACGCAGAAGACGTGGTGCAGGAGGTGTTTCTCCGCCTGTGGGAGCGTCCGGAAGCCTGGGATCCCCGAAAGGGACGCCTGGCCGCCTGGCTTGTGCGTCTTGCCGCCAATGCCGCCATCGACCATCTGCGCCGGCGCCGGCGGCGGACAGAGACAGAGCTGCCTGAGACCCTGCCGGATGGTCGTTCGGGACCGGAAGAGGCGGCGCTGCAGAACGACCTCGCCGCCCGCGTTCGGGCCGCCGTGCAGCAGCTGCCGGAGCGGCAACGCCTGGCGCTCGCCCTTTCCCATGATCTCGGCCATGGCAATGCCGAGATCGCGGCGATCATGAACATCAGTGTGGAAGCCGTGGAATCGCTGCTGGCCCGCGCCCGGCGCACCCTGCGCCGAACCTTGGCCCGGGAGATCGACGAACTGCTCGACAGGGACGCCGGAAGCGTTCCGGGAGGACGGTCATGACCCGCGAGGAGCTGCAATCGCTGCTGGAGACTTGCGGCGCCGATGCCGACCGCTGGCCGCCAGAGGTGCGCACGGCCGCCTTGCGCCTGATCGCACACGATGAGGAAGCGGCCCGCATGTTCCGGGAGGCGCAGACCCTGGACCGCCTGCTTGCCGCTGATGCGCCGCCCCCTGCATCCCTGCCGGCGGCAGACATGGCGCGCGCCATCATGGCCTGCCCGGACAGCACGGCCGGATCAGGCGAGAGAGGAGACACCGCTGCGGGTGCACGGGCCACCATCATTCCCTTTCCGTCCGCCTCCCATGGCGGACATGAAATCGGGGGAGACGATCGGAACGCCAAGGATCGGTCTCCTTCGCCCGCTGCCGATGATGACAGACCCTTGCACTGGATGGCGGCAGGCGTGCTGGCGGCCTCTCTCCTGCTGGGCGTGCTTCTGGGGAGCACACTGAGCATATCACCCGTGGGCGAACAGCTGCTGGAGCCGGTCCGCCTGGCCCTGGCGAATGACGGCCTGGGCGAGATCGTCCGGCTGGCCTCGCCGGCCGAGGGGGGAGACCTGCCATGAACGAGAGAGACAGGCTGGCCATGTGCTCGAAAGACGCCACGCCGCCGTCACCGGGTGCACAGCGGCGCTGCAGCCGCTGGCCGGTGGCCCTGCTCGTGCTGTCGCTGGCCGTCAACCTGCTGGTGCTGGGCGCGGTGGGCACCATGGCCTATTTCCACTTCAGGGGACCGGCCTGGATGACCCATGGCGAATGGCGGGGCAAGATGAACGCGCAGACCCTGCAGCGCGCGGCCCTGGGCCGGCCGGGCCTCATGGTGCGCGCCCTGTGGCGCACCTTGCGCACCCTGCCGGAAGAGCGCCGCAGGGCCCTGCGCCCCCTGCTGCGCGAACACCGCCAGGCCATTCGTCAGGCCTATGCCGAAGTGGGGCGCCTGCGTCTTGCATTGGCCGAACTGCTGGAGACGGCACCAGCGGACGAGGCCCGTCGCCAGACCCTCCTGCGGGACCTGGAAAGGGCGGAGAGCCAGACCCGCCGACACATCGTGCTGCTCATCGGCACGTTTCTCGAGAACCTCACGCCGGAGGAACGCAGGCTCTTCGCCGAAAAGCTGCGTCGTTTCGAGCGCCGCCGTCATTTCCTCATCTGGCGCCGCCACTGAACGGCGCCTGCCGCCCGCACAGAAGCCGGACGGCCGTTTGTCTACTTCTCGCGGGTGCCGGGGATGGGCAGGGTACAGGTGATGGCCGGCGAGGAAATCCAGGCGGTCTCGTCGGCCTGCCAGTCGCCCACCGTCCGGCCGTTCTCCATGCGCACGGCGCCAGAGGCCACCAGGGCCAGCGCCTCCGGATAGATGCGATGCTCCACCGTCAGCACCCGGGCGGCCAGCGTCTCGGGCGTGTCATCGGGCAGGACGGGCACGGCCCCCTGGGCAATGATGGGACCGCCATCGAGATCGGCAGTGACAAAATGCACCGTGCAGCCATGGATGCGCACCCCGTCGGCCAGGGCTCGGGCATGGGTGTCCAGTCCGCGATAGAGCGGCAGCAGGGACGGATGGATGTTGAGCAGGCGCCCCGCCCAGCGCTCGGTGAACGTGGCCGTGAGCACACGCATGAAACCGGCGCAGGCCACAAGCTCCGCCTGAAACACAAGAAGACTCTCGTGCAGCACTTCCTCGAAGGCCTCGCGCGTGTCGAACTGCCTGTGATCCACCACCGCGGTCGCGATGCCGGCACGGGCGGCCTTCTGCAGGCCCTGTGCTGCCGGGCGGTTGGAGATCACACCCACCACCTCGTAGGGGCAGTCCGGCTCGCGGGCAGCACGAATGAGGGATTCCATGTTGGATCCGCGGCCCGAAATGAGGATCACCACCTTCTTCTTGCGCACGCCTGACGTCATGTCGGAAACTCCGCCCTGCCCGCGAGAATCACGCCGGGCTTGCCCGCCTCGCGCGGCACCAGCTCGCCCAGGAGGAACGGCGTCTCGCCCCTTTCCCGCAGCAGTGCCATGGCGGCATCGGCAGCCGCCGCATCGATGATGATCACCATGCCGCAGCCGCAATTGAAGGTGCGCAGCATCTCCGTATCCGTCACGCCGCCCTGCGCCTTGAGCCAGCCGAAGACGGGCGGGATGGACAGCCTCGAAAGGTCGATCCGGGCCGCCAGATCCGGGGGCAGCACGCGCGGGATGTTTTCCACGAAGCCGCCGCCGGTGATATGCGCCAGGCCCCGCACGGCCTGCGGCTGCGCGGCAAGCAGCGCCAACAGGGACCTCGCGTAGATGCGCGTGGGTTCGAGAAAGACCTCTCCCAGACTGCGGCCGACCTCGAAGGGCGCGGAATCGCGCCAGTCGAGACCGCTGGCCGCAACGATGCGGCGGATGAGCGAATAGCCATTGGCATGCGGGCCAGAGGAGGCCAGGCCAAGGATCACATCCCCGGCCTGCATGGCATTCGTGCGCGGCAGCAGGCGGTCGCGCGGCACGGCGCCCAGGGCAAAGCCGGCAAGGTCATAGTGGCCCTCAGCATACATGTCCGGCATTTCCGCCGTCTCGCCGCCGATCAGCGCACAACCGGCCTGGCGGCAGCCCCTGGCGATGCCGGCGATCACGCGCTCGGCCACCCCCACATCCAGCCGTCCGGTCGCCAGATAATCGAGAAAGAACAGCGGCTCGGCGCCCTGCACCACAAGGTCGTTGACACTCATGGCCACGAGATCGATGCCCACCGTGTCATGCACGCCCGTGGCAATGGCCACGAGCAGCTTGGTGCCCACGCCGTCATTGGCCGCCACGAGCAGCGAACCCCCATGCCCCGCCGCCTGCAGGTCGAACAGGCCGCCAAAGCCGCCCAGATCCGCCGTTGCGCCTGGCCGGCGCGTGGCCGCCGCCAAAGGGGCGATGGCCTTCACCAGGGCATTGCCGGCATCGATGTCCACACCCGCATCGCGGTAGGTGAGGCCACGCGTGTCACTCTCTGGCTCCGCCATGTGCTCGTTCACCCGCTGAAAAAGAAACCGCCACCTTTCGGCAACCTTTTTGACATGTCGCTTTCCTGCCATGTATTGGAATAGGCCAAGCCACGAGCGCAAGAGAAAAACGCATGGACCGGAAACGCGGCATCGGCAGGGGAACCGCAGCCGGCCAGTCAGGAGGCACGGGGGCGATGCGACGGCTTTCCACTCCTTTCCGGACTCGTCAGGGCTTTCTGCCAGCCGCGGTGGCGGCGAAGGCGATTCTGGTGCTTCTTGTGGCCCTTTTCGCGGTCATGACCGGCCCGGAACAGCCAGCCAGCGCCGGTGATCAGGATGTGTTCACGGTGCGCGGCATCGAGGTGGACGTGACCGACAAGGATGCGGCTACCGCCAAGCTGAAGGCGATCACGGAAGCGCAGGTGAAGGCCTTCCGCAAGCTTCTGCGGCGCATTGCCTCGCCGGCGGCGGAACAGCGCCTCTCCCGCCTCTCGCCACGGGACATCGGGCGGCTCATGTCCTCGCTGTCGGTCGAAGAGGAGCGCACGGGCCCGCGGCAGTATATCGGCAAGCTCACCATTCGCTTCTCGCCGCGCAAGGTGCGCGCCCTGCTGCGCAAGGCGGGTGTGGGCATCATCACCGAGCGGGCGCCGCGCATTCTCATCATCCCCGTGTGGCAGACAGACGACGGGCCGGTGCTCTGGCAGCCCAATCCCTGGCTTGCAGCCTGGAAGACGCTGGATGCGGAAGAGGCTCTGGTGCCGGTGATCATTCCCGCCGGAGACGAAACGGATCGACAGGCCCTGACTGCGGAGGATGCGCTGGCCGGTGACGCCGGCAGACTGGAATCCCTGAAGCTGCGCTACGATGTCGCCGCCGTCCTGGTGGCCGTGGCCGCCCCCCGGGGCGAGAATGCCGTGCATGCGGTGATGACCGGCGATTCCCCGGTCGGCCGCATTGCCTTCGACAAGACCTACATCGCCGAAACCGACGGCATCGAGGAAGCCGCCCGCATGGCGGCCCGCCGCTTTCACGAGGTCATGACGTGGAAGTGGAAAAAGAAGGTGGCCGCGCGTTACCAGGCCGAGGCCAGAGCCCGGGCCGCGCGCACGCGGCTGCAGGTTGTCGTCCCGTTCAATTCCCTGCGCGAGTGGCAGCAGATCCGGGCACGGCTGGCCTCCACACCCGGCGTTACCGATGTGGATGTCTCTTCGCTGTCGGGACGCAATGCCGTGATCACGCTCTCCGCCACCCTGAGCATCGACCAGCTTCGCGCGGCGCTGCAGGCCAGCCGCCTGCATCTGGGCCAGTCCGGTGGACGCTGGTATGTGCAGGCGTTCTGAGCCCGGCTTTCCCGCTTGGATTCCCAGTATTCCGCAAAAGGGCCTGTCCTGGAAATCAATGCCCCCTGATTGCAGAAAGCATGCTGCCTTTTTGGTTTTCAACGAGAAAGACGCCGATGGCGATTTGCCACCCCTGGCGCTTCTCCGCAGTCCTTGCGCAAGCCCATGATGGGCAAGGATGATTTTGCCGCAAGCGACGCCCCGCAACGGTGGCCTTGGCTGTGGCCTTGTTGACAACCATGGGCTTGCGGAGAAACAGCCTGTCGGGAGGCGGCCCCTTGCAAGAATTTGACCCTAAAGGGTCGCATGTGAACCATATACAAGGTATTGAGTTGCAAGAACTTTGCGGATGATTGGATGGTTGGGACTCGCAAGGTTCTGACGATGCATCGCCAGAACCTTGCGATTCACTCAAGCCGGAAATGCTGTCCTGCTGGCGCCGGGCCGT
>CAZNLW010000030.1:0-18804 GCA_964574205.1 uncultured Rhizobiaceae bacterium
ATGACATCGCTGAAAGCGGCGCCCCGAAGGGGCGTCCTTGACAATCATGGGCTTATGGAAAAAACAGCCCTGTCCGGGACAGCCCCCTTTTCTTCACGTTCGACTTCACAAGGTCCTTGCAACTCTCAACATCCTGTCCATGCTTCCCGTGTGACGGTTCGCTTCCTTTCGGCACAGCCAAAAAAGGGCCCGGCCCCCTCCCGGCCGGACCCTTCGCAGGAAGCCCCCCAGCTTCCCCTCTGTTCCGCAATGTTCCGCAATTCCGGTCGTGTCCGCGGTCTCATTCGCCCGTCAGCTTCATGAAAAGCCGACCGGTGTCGATGGTGGCGGAAACGGCCACGATGTCCACATGCTGTCTGTAGTCGGCAACGAAGAGCGGCGCGGCATTTGCCGTGCCCTTCTTCACGAACAGGTGACTGTAGCCGGCATGCAGGGTGAGCCCGTCGTCGGGACGCCAGGACGCGCCGACGGAAAGCCAGTGCCTGTCGTTGTCCGGCACGCGGGTGCCGCGGGTGGAATCCGGCACCGGGCTTTTCTCGAAGGCATAGCCGGCACGAAGGGTGAGGCTGTCGCTCCAGGCATATTCGCCACCG
Source organism: uncultured Rhizobiaceae bacterium (assembly GCA_964574205.1). Lineage (GTDB taxonomy): Bacteria > Pseudomonadota > Alphaproteobacteria > Rhizobiales > Aestuariivirgaceae > Thermopetrobacter. The sequence goes on from CAZNLW010000030.1 coordinate 594, forward strand.
AGGGAAATGAAGTGCGAATCCTTCCAGTTGTAGGCCGTGACAAAGGGCGATCCCGGCAGGCTGGAAACGACGGTGAAGGTCCTGAACAGGCTCCAGTTGGTCCATTCGTAGCTGGCCAGCAGGTCCAGCCTTTCCGTGAGACGCTGGCGCAGCGAGACGGTGATCATGTCCGGCAGTGTATGCTTCACGGCAGCACTGCCGGTGCCCAGCCCGGTGACGAGGAGATGACCTTTCAGCGTGTGCCGGACGCGGGAACGATAACCGATGCCGATGCGCGTTCCTTCACGCGGGGTGAGCAGCAGGCCCACGGTGGCGCCAAGGCCCCAGTCGTCGCCCTTCACGCGTGTGGCCGGGATTCCCAATGCGGCATTGCCGGTGGTGGAGAGGTCACCCTCCATGTAGTTGATCTGCAGGCCGGCAGCGACGGAGACGTGGTCATTGAACCGATAGGCCACCACCGGGTTGATGTTGATGGTGACAATTTCCGACTTGTAACCGGCAATGGCCGTGACGGCAGTGGCACGGTTTTTCGTCTTCATGCCGAAGGGGGCGTTCACGCCCAGCCCCAGCCATAGGGAATCGGTCAGCTGGAGGCTGGTGTAGCTTGTGGGCACGATGGCTGTGCGGCCGATGTTGCCCGTATCCGTACCCACGCCGGGAATGGAGGCGAGCACCGACTTGTCGCGGGAATAGGGCACGATGAGCGAGATGTTGTATTCGCTCCGAAAGCCCTTGCCGAGCGTGAGCGTGGCCGGATTCCAGAACATGGAGGAAAGCCCCGCCCCTCCGGCCGCATGACCGGCGAAGGCGCTGCCCTGGAATTCCGCCGACTGTTCGCGAATGGCAAAGCCGCCAGCCTGGACCGCCTGAAGAGAGAGGGGAACGGCCGCAAGCGTGGAAAGGCCGGCAATCAGAACCTTGCCCAGGACATCCTTCACGCCACGAACCGATTTCGGCATGTCATCCCTCTCTGGTCCGGCCTGTTGGGCGCATGTCGGTTCTCGACGATCCGCCGGGCATCCGCAGACGAGATCGAGACGTGATCACCTCTCGTGCGGCCATCTGACGGAAGATCCCTGTGATCACATCACACAACCGCCTGCATTCTTGCCGGGGGAGCAGGGACGAGATCAAGAAGCCGGTGTCGGATTTTTCATCTTCCCGGCCATTTTTCGGCAAGGCTGTGGCGGTCTGGTCACACCTGGCCGGGTGTGTTGGCGGTCCGCATGTCGAAACCGCTTGCTTGATGCGCGTCAATTCCGGAAGGTCACCTTCCGTGTTTTATGCGGGGGACAATGTACCGGCTTGAGGAGCGGAATCGGCAGGCTGGCAACCGATGGACGAGCTGAAGCGCACGTTCGGATATCTTTCCGTCTCGCCGACGGAGCGCAAGCGGCGAATCCGGGCGCTGTTCGACCGGATTGCACCACGCTACGACCTGATGAACGACCTGATGAGCTTCGGCATCCACCGGCTGTGGAAACGCCGGTTCGTGCGCGGCGTGACCGCCTCCCTCGGGCAGGCCGAAAGGGTGGTGGACCTGGCTGGCGGCACGGGAGATGTGGCCTTCCTGTTGGCAAGGCGGCGGCCGGGGGTCTTCGTCATGGTGATGGATGTCTCTCCGGAGATGATGGCCGAAGGGCGCCGCCGGCGGCCCGGTGCGGCGGCGCGGCTGGGCTGGGTGGCGGCGGCCGGCGAGGCATTGCCGCTCCCTGATGATTCGGTGGACGCCGTTACTGTCGCTTTCGGCCTGCGCAACATGACCGACCCGGTCGCGGCACTGGCGGAAATGCACCGTGTGCTCAAACCCGGCGGTCATCTGCATTGCCTGGAATTCTCCCGGCCACAATGGTGGCTGCGGCCCTTCTACGGCCTTTATTCCTGGCTGGTGATTCCGCGGCTGGGTGCCTTCGTGGCGCGGGCGCCCGAAGCCTATCGTTATCTGGTGGAATCCATCCGCCGTTTTCCCGATCAGGAATCGCTGGCGCGCCTGATGCGCGCGGCCGGCTTTTCCGATGTCGCGTGGCGCAATCTTTCCTTCGGCATTGCCGCCATCCACACGGGCCGCAAGCTGGCCGGTTCCGCCGCCCCAGATCGGGAGGTGCCGGCATGATGGACGCGCTGGGCCGAAGCGGGCACCAGTGGCGAGAGAGGGGGCGGCCGTGGTTCATGGCCATCCGGCCGCGCACGCTCACCCTTGCCCTTTCGCCGGTGATTGTGGGCACGACCATAGCCTGGAGGGAAGGGGCGCACATCGATCCTGTCATCTTCGCCACGACCCTGCTGGCGGCGGTGGCGATCCAGGTCGGCACCAACCTGTACAACGATGCCGCCGATGCCGGTGCTGATGCCCGTGGCCGGCTGGGACCGCCACGCGTGACAGCGCTGGGGCTGCTGCCGACAGAAAAGGTGCGGCAGGCGGCATTCGGCGCCTTCGGACTGGCCCTGGTCCTGGGCCTCTGGCTGGTGACGAAGGGAGGCTGGCCGATCCTGCTCGTCGGCCTTCTGTCCATTGCGGCGGGGCTGGCCTATTCCGGCGGGCCGAGGCCCCTGTCGCACACGCCGCTGGGCGAGCTGTTCGTGGTGCTCTTCTTCGGCCTTGCCGGCACGGCAGGCAGCTGCTGGCTGCAGGCCCATGCCCTTTCGTGGCGGGCCATGGTGGCGGGGCTGATCGTGGGGCTGCCGGCAGCAGCCGTGCTGCTGGTGAACAACACGCGTGACGTGATGCAGGACGCGGCCGCAGGGCGGCGCACCCTGGCCATTCTGCTGGGCAGGCGACGGGCGGTCGCCGTTTATGCGCTCCTGCTGCTGGCACCCTACGGGTTGCTCGTGCTGCCGTGGCCGGGCTTCGCCAGCCTTTCAGGGCGGCTGCCATGGCCGGCGCTGATCACGCTGCCCTATGCCCTGTGGCTGGTGTGGCAATTCCGGCACAAGCCGCTTGCGCAATTCAATCTGCTGCTGGTGAACACGGCGAAGCTGCAGTTTGCCCTTTCGGCCCTGCTGGCGCTGACACTGGTGCAGTGAAGGGGGCATGACCACCGGGCAAGGGGGATGATCGACGGTTCGGGCGACAAGAGCGAGGAGGGGATTGCATGATCGTGCAGAAGCTGCTGCCGCTGGGGCTGGCCTTCATCATGTTCGCCCTGGGGCTGACCCTGAAGGTGCAGGACTTCACGCGCCTGCTGCGCCAGCCGCTGGCCGTGGGGCTGGGGCTCTTCGTGCAGATGGTGCTGCTGCCGGTGATGGCCTTCGTGCTGCTGCTGCTGTTTCCGATGCGGCCGGCCTTTGCCGTGGGCGTCATGATCCTGGCCGCCTGTCCGGGGGGCATCACCTCCAACATGATCACCCATCTGGCGCGGGGCGACGTGGCGCTGTCGGTGACACTCACGGCCATCACCTCGCTGGCCGGCATGGCGACCATTCCGCTGATCACGGGGCTGGCGCTCGAACTGTTCATGGACCAGAGGCTCAATGCCACGCTGCCGGTGGGGCAGATGGCGATCAAGGTGTTCGTGGTGGCCTCGCTGCCGCTGGTGCTGGGCATGCTGCTCCATCACCTCTCGCCGAGACTGGCGGCGGGCTTGCGGGCCTGTGTGCATCCGGCCTCGATCATCATCTTCGTGATGATCGTGATCTGGGCGTTTCTCGACCAGGGCCGGGTCATGATGGCGAACATCGGCGAAATCGGGCCGGTGGTGATCGCGCTCAACGTGCTGATCATGGCCTTGGGTTTCGGCCTGGCAGCCATGGCGGGGCTGGCGCATCCGCAACGGGTGACCATCGCCATCGAGGGTGGCCTGCAGAACGGGGCGCTGGGCATCTTCGTGGCCACGACCCTGCTGCAGAATCCGGCGATGATGACGCCGTCCATCACCTATGCGCTGGTGATGAATGCCACGGCAGCCGCCTTCATCGCCTGGCAGCTCTATGTGGCGCGGGCGGGGGCGGGCGCACGCTAGGACGCGCCGGATGCTGTCAGCGGGCAGCGGGGCCGCTCAGCCTTCCCGGCCATCCGTGCCTTCGAGAAAGGGAATGGCCACGTCCTCGGAGGAACTCTTGTGGCGGATGATGATCCGCGTCGGGCGCCGCGATGCCGCAGCCTGTCCCCTGGCATCCTCGTCCCTGTCGTTTCCTGGCGACCGGGCTGTGTCTTCGGCATCTTTCCCGGCCGCGGCCTGACAGGGACGGATGAGCACGGTCAGGTGACCCTCGCGCGATTCTCCCTCGTCCTCGAGCCCGGCCGCGTCGGGGGATGGCTCGCTCGTTGAGCTGGCTGCCTGATCGGGCGCTGCCGTTTGCGGCGGAGAGGAAACCGTTTCGGCCTGAGGCCTGGCCGGGTGCGCATCGGGTACGTGCTGCGCGGGGGCATCGAAGAGGTCGTCGTGGGCAGCAAACCACTGGAGGGCATCGGCCGGAATGGCCGGATCCGGTCCGGAAACGGGCATGTCGGCGTCCACCAGGGCGGCGAGCTCGGCCAGACCGCGGGAGAGGATCTCCATCTGCGCTGCCAGTTCCCATTGACGGTGGGCCAGGTCAGCCAGGGATATCTGCTGGCGCCCCTCGCCGTCGTTGCGGCCGGCGTCTGTCTCTTGCGCGTCCCCTGCGGCGCGGGCCAATGTGGAGAGGGCCTCGGCAATCGCGCGGGTTTCCGTGGCCATGGCTGTGGTTGCCACGGGCAGGGCAGGCGGAGCATTGTTCACATGCCGGCAGAGGCTGGCTGCCGTGCCCATGAGAACGGCGCGCACACGTGGCGAAAGCGCGGCCTCGCGCTGAAGCGCGCGCTCGAGACGGGCGATGGCATCCAGCAGGCGTGTGGTCTCCTTCGCCTGATGGCGGCGCAGAAACTCGGAGAGAAACCAGCGTCCACGCGGTGTTTCCATCACGGCGGCCTCGATGGCCTCGTAGTCCACGGTGTCAAGCGGCGGCTTGGCGTTCATGTCGCAAACTCTTCACTCTCGGGCGCGTGTTGGTCGGCCTTTCATCGGCTTAGGGCAAGGGGCCGGCCCGGAACTGGACTGACATGCGCTTGCCTGCCAAGTATCCGCACCAATGGTTAGCGAAGGGTTGAGCAGCGAATCGGCAGCATGCAGGGTGTCCGCGATGGGCACGCGTTCCGGGACGGGCAGGGGCAAGGCATGGTTGAAAGCGCCGGCAGCAGACAGGACCTGAGCGCAGGGGCGCTGGCCGTGCGGGTGGCGATGGTCTATGCCGCACTGTTCTTCGGCATCGGTGTTTCCCTGCCTTTTCTGCCCGTGTGGCTGAAGGCCAGGGGACTGGATGCGCAGACCATCGGGCTGGCGCTGGCGCTGCAGAGCCTGATGCGGGTGCTGGTGGCCCCGGCCGTCTCGCATCTGGCGGACCGGCTGGGGCGGCTGCGACCGGTGATGATGGTGGCGGCCGCCGTTGCGCTGGCCGGGCTGGTCTGGCTTGGCGGTGTGGCGGAAGGGACCGGGGCCCTGCTGGCGGGGGTGGCCGTGGCCTATGGCGCATTCGCGCCGCTGATGCCCTTGTCGGATGCCTATGCCGTCTCTGCCAGCCGTCGGCTGGGGCTGGACTATGGCCGCATGCGCCTGTGGGGATCGCTGGCCTTCATTGCCGGTTCCATGGTGGCCGGTGCGGTGCAGGACCTGCTGCCGGCGCGGCATCTCATCTGGCTGATCGCGGGCGCACAGGCCGTGCTCATGGTGGCCATCGGCCTGTTGCCACGGCGCGAGCGGGATGCGGGAGGAGAGCAGGGCGGCGACCTGACCGAAGGGGAGGGCCTGGCCATTCTCTCCGTGCCGTTCTTCCTGTTCGTCACGGTGGCGGGGCTGGTGCAGGCCTCCCATGCCTTCGTCTACGGATTTTCGGCCCTGCACTGGAAGGGGCTGGGGCACAGCGGCACGGTGGTGGGGGTGTTGTGGACCACGGGCGTGGTGGCGGAGATTGTCCTGTTCTGGTTCTCGGGGACGGTAATGGCGCGGCTGGGGGCAGTGCGCCTGCTCATGATCGGGGCGCTGGCCGGCACGGTGCGGTGGATCGGTCTCAGCCTCGATCCGCCTCTGGGCCTGCTGTTCCTGCTGCAGGCCCTGCACGGGCTGTCCTTCGGCGCCACACACCTGGGCGCCATCGCGTTTCTGCGTTCGCGCCTGCCGCTGTCTCGCCTGGCCACGGCCCAGTCGATTTACGGCGCGGTGTCGCATGGCCTGTTCATGACCTCGGCCATGTGGCTTTCCGGCCTGCTCTATCATCAGTTCGGCGCCCGCGGCTGGTGGGCCATGGCGGCCATGACGGGTGCGGCCCTGTTGCTGGCCCTGCCATTGCGCAGGCTGGCGCCGCGACGGGCATGAACCATGAGCGGAGTCGGGGAGGGATTTCAGTCCACGGCAGCCCAGAGATCGGGGCTGGGGGGCTGCATCCAGGGGCCATCGTAGCGGATGGCCGGTGCCTCGTCGGCCGCCAGCAGCAGGGGAGCGTCCAGATCCACCCATTGCGCCGTCTGGGCAAGCAGGAAGGCCGGTGCCATGGAAAGGGACGAGCCCAGCATGCACCCCACCATGATCTTCAGGCCACGGTCCCGGGCTTGCCGGATCATGTCCAGTGCCGGGGTGAGGCCGCCTGTCTTGTCCAGCTTGATGTTGACGGCCCCGTAGAGGCCGGTGGACAGGCGATCGAGGTCGTCCCGTGTGCGGACGGATTCGTCCGCGCAGATGACGAGCCTTTCGGGGATGTCGATGGAGAGCAGGGCCTTGCCGGTGATGTCGGGCACCGGCTGTTCCACGAGCTCCACACCCAGATCTGCACAGCGCTGCAGCATGTGTGCCAGCCCCGCGATGGGCCAGCCCTCGTTGGCATCGACGATGAGACGGGCATCGGGCGCGGCCTTGCGCACGGCATCAAGCCGTCGGGAATCGGCCTCGAGATCACCGGATCCCAGCTTCACCTTGAGCAACTCCATGCCGCGCGCCACGTGCGCACGGGCCTCGCGGGCCATCTCCGTCGCTTCGGCCAGGGAAACGGTGCAGGCGGTCAGCTGCGGCTTCGGGCCGCCGTCGAACTTCAGCAGGTTCCACACGCTTGTGTCTTTCTGGCGGGCACGCAGTGCCCACAGGGCGCAGTCCAGGGCGTTGCGCACACAATGACAGCGGGCAAGATCGGGCACGTCGCCGAAATCGAATGCGTCATCAAGCGCGCGCGGCAGATTCATCAGCTCGTTGCGCACGGTCTGCGGCCCTTCGTCAAAGCGGGGATAGGGCACGCCCTCGCCGCGTCCGATGTGGCCTTGCTCGTCCCTGAGCTCGATGACGAAGACCTCGGCCGCATCGCGCGATCCGCGCGAGATGGAGAAGGGTCGCCTGAGCGGCCACGTGTGCATGTGCCAGGACAGATGGATCATGGCAGGCTCCCGGGCTTGCGACCACGATGACCGGAAAGGGGAGGTGAGCGGAATCACCTCCCCGAGCATGCGTCCCGTAGACAGCCCCTTGCAAGCCCGAAATGCCCGGGCCGTGGCTGTTCTCTCTCGGGCATCGTTCAGGCGTTACCGACACGACCGGTGGCCTGGGCCAGCATCAGGTAGAGCTTGCCGGTCTCGGAAGACAGGCAGGAATCCACCAGCCGATCGCCCTGTGGCGCCTCGGAGACCGTGTCCAGCAGCTGCTCGAAGGTGCGGATGAAGTCATCCACGCTTTCTCGCATGCCGGCCTCGCGGGCATAGCGACGTGTGATTTCGTCTGCCAGGCCCTCGTCGCGCTGGCGGAACAGGTGGTGAGTGTAGATGGCATGATTGCCCTTCTTCCACTCCACCTCCAGCTCAGGTGGCAGCTCGCCCTGCAGATGCTGAACGATGCGGCGGCTGGTCTCGTTCAGCCGATGCACCAGGGCCTCGGTGCGGCCCGCCGCGCCGCGCGCCACGGTGTCCTTGTCGACGCGGGCTTCCTCTCCCGATGCGGCCGTCTTCCTGCCCGCCGTCGATTCGGTCCGCCTGTCGACCAGACCGGCAGAGGCCGCCGCATGCGGCGTGCGGGGTTTCGCATCCTCGTCCACGGAGCGCTCGTGCACCGCCGTGGCTGGCCGCGTTTCGGTGCCAGGGGCGTCGGCGGGGGTGGCAGAGGCGAACCGCAGATCCTTGCCGGTGCCTGATCCGCTTCCCGCGGAAACCGCGAAACGGCCTTCGCCCTTGCGCCCGGAAACCGGCTTTCCGGCGCGCACCGTCCGGGGCGCGGCAGACGGGGCGCCGTCAGATTTTCCCGAGTCGGCCTCCGGATCGATACGGATGCCGGGACCGGAGAGATCCAGCGAGGCCGCCTGCCGCCGCACCACCTCGGCCAGGGCATTGAGGGCAGCGATCTGGTCGGCCACCACTCGTCGCATGTTGTCGGCGTTGGTGCGTGTCTCCTCGGGCAGCTCCAGGATGGCGCGCTTCAGCTCGCTGCGCACGGTCTCGATCTCGCGCATGACCTGGCGCGCGGTGTGCTGCAGTTGCTCGGCGGTGAGCGTGAAGTCTTCGGTGGTGGCACCCAGCATCTCCTGCAGGGCGGCCACGAGCTTCTCGTGCTGCTCGCGAATCGTGCGGGCGGCACGGGCCACCTGCTCGTCGGCCACGGCTTCCAGGCGCTCGATCTCGCGGCGCAGGGCCTCCGTGGCCGCCCCCGCCTGCGTGGTGATCAGGCGGGCGATCTCCTCCGCCCGCTTCTCGGCATCGGAAAGTGAGGAGGTGATGGTCGCCACATAGGTCTTCATGAGGGCGTCCACCTCGGCCACACGCAGGGAGAGCTTCTCGACGAGATCGCCGAAGAGATCCTCGCGGGCAACCAGAATTTCCTCCATGCGGTGGTCGAACCGGTCCGTGGCACGATCGACAATGCCGGCCACCTCCTCGAGACGCGCGGACAGGCGGCGCGAAGCATCCTCCAGCTGTCCGGCCAGGCGGGTGGAGGTGCCTTCCAGCTTGTGGTCGAGCTCCGTTCCCGCCTCCTCCAGCCGCTCGGCCAGGGCCTCGCCGATCTCCTGCAGGCGCGCCGTGACCTGGGTGCCGATCTCGCCCAGCTCACGTGCGGCCAGCTGCGTGTTCTGGCGGAAATCCTGGGCCACGGCATCCAGCCGCGCGGAGAGCTGGTCCGTGACCGTCTCGAAGCGCGAGGCAATGGTGTGGGTGCTTTCGTCCAGTTCACGGCCGAGACCGGCGGCGGTGTCCTTCAGCCTGCCCAGCACGGTGCGGGCCGTGGTCTTGAGACCATCGTCGAAGCTGCTGGTGGCGCGCCCCAGATCCTCCAGGATGCGCGCGGAGGCCTCGTCGATGGTCTGCACGAAGGTGCGGCCCGTCTCGTCCAGCTGACGGGAGAGGTCGGTCGTCACCTCGTTGAGCAGGGCGTTGGCCGCATCGAACCGGGCGCCGATCTCGCGCGCGGAGGCCTCGATGCGATCGAACATGCTGGTGGCGGATTCGTCCAGATGCCGGCGCAGGTTGGTGGACGTGGCCTCGAGGCGGTTGATGAGCGCCTCCGCGTTCTGTTCCAGCCGCGCAAACATCTGGCCGGACATGCTCTCCAGATCGGCATGCAGCTGGGTGGTGGTATGTTCCAGTCGTTCGGAGACCTCGCGCGTGGCCGTCTCCAGCCGCTGCGAGACAGTGTCGGAGGTCTCGACCAGCCGGGTGGTGAGGGTGGTGGAGGTGGCATCCAGCTGCCCGGCGATCTCGCCGGCGGTGCCATCCAGACGCCGGGCCAGCTCGGTGGCTGCTTCCTCCAGACGTTCAGCCATGTTCTCGCTGGCCTCGCTCAGGCGGCCAGTGAGATCGATGCGCGCCGTCTCCAGACGGTTGACCAGCGTCTCGGATGTCTCGGCCAGCTTGCCGGCCACGTCCAGCGACGTGGCATCGAGCCGCGTGGTGACCGTCTCGGCCGTCTCGGCCAGACGTCCGGTAATGTCGGTGGAAACCGTCTCCAGCCGCTCGAGGAGGGCTCGCGAGGTCTCGTCCAGACGGTCGCCGACAGTGGCGGACACGGTATCCAGGCGTCCGGTGAGCTCGAGCGAAGCGGTTTCCAGGCGTGTGGCCAGCTTGTCCGTGGTATCCTCGAGTCGCCGGGTGAGCTCCTCGGAGGCCACGTCCAGAAGCTCGGACATGCGGCCCGTGGCCGTCTCCAGCCGGGTGGCCATGCCGCCGGCCACGCTCTCGATGCGTTCGGCGATGCCGGAAGTGGCCGTTTCCAGATGCTCGGTCATCTGGGTGGTGGCCTCCGTCACCCGCGCGAACCAGGTGGTGGCAGAGTCCGCCAGACGCTCGCTGAGGCCCGTTTCGGCCGTCTCCAGCGCCTGGGTCATGCGCAGGGTGGCGCCATCGAGCTTCTGGACCATCTGGACCGTGGTGCCCTCGAGGCGTTCGTCAAGAGCCGAGGCGGCCTTCTCGAAGGTGGCCGCCACCTGTGTGGCCGCATCCGTGGCCTTGCCAAGGAGCGCCGTGGTGCGGTCCTGGATCTCGCTGCCCAGGCGGCCGGTCACCTGATCGATGGTGCCGAGAAGGCGGCTGCGCGTTTCCTCCAGCCGCGCGTCCATGCCGTTGGCCGTCTCGTTCAGATGTTCGGCGAGCGCGGTGCCCATTTCCTGCATCTTCTGCTCGAGCTTCGTGGCCATGCCGCGCACGAGGCCGTCGAAGTCGCCGGCTGTACGCGTCACGATCTCGCCCAGCTCGCCGCCGATGGCGACCACCTGCTCGGCCAGGGTCTGACCGGCCCGGGAGAGCAGGGTGGTGGCATCGTTGGCCGTCTGGCGAATGCGGGAGTCCAGGAGGGCCGTGGATTCGTCGATGTGCTGGCCAATCTGCGTGGTGGCCTCGGCCACACGGGTGAACAAGGTGGCGGCCGATTCCTCCAGCTTCTCGGTCATCTCGTCGGAGGCGGCGTTGAGGCGGCCGGCCAGTTCCTGTGCGGCACCGCGCAGGTGCTTCTCTGCCGTCTCCGAGGTCTCGCGGATGCGACTGTCTATGAGGGCCGTGCCTTCGTCCAGCGTGCGGCCGATAGTGCCGGCGGCCTCGGTGAGATGGGTGGTCAGTCCGTTGGAGGCCTGCTCCACGCGGCCGGCAATCTCATCGGTCGTGCTCTCAAGCCGTGCGGTGATCTCTTCTGCGGCATCGCGCAGGCGGGCTTCCGCCACCTCGGAGGTCTCGCGGATACGGCCATCGATGAGAGCGGTGGCCTCGTCCAGCGTGCGGCCGATTTCTCCGGCCGCGCGCGAGACACGGGAGGCCAGGGTGGCGGAAGCTTCCTCCACCTTGCCGGCAATCTCGCCGGTGGCGCTCTGTAGCCTTTCGGTCATCTCGTTTGCCGCATGGCGCAGGCGTGTCTCCGCCGTCTCCGAGGTGTCGCGGATGCGCGTATCCAGCAGGGCCGTGGACTCGTCCAGATACTGGCCGATCTGCGACGTGGCCTCGGCCACGCGCGAGAACAGCATCGTGGCGGTATCCTCCATTTTGCCGGAGAGGCGCCCGGTGATCTCGTCGAGCTGCGCGAACAGCCGGGTGGAGGTCTGCTCCAGGCGTGCGGTCATGTCGCCAGTGGCGGCCTCGGCGCGGGCGAAGAGCTGGGTGGAGGTCTCTTCCAGACGTTCGGCCAGACTTTCCGTGGCCTTTTGCAGGTAGCTGTGCAGCTCGTCGCGGGCGGCCGCCACGTTGTGCACGAACTGGCCGGACACCGAGAGCAGCCTTTCGCTCATGGTGCTGGCGGCCTCCTCGATGCGGGTGGAGACCTCCTCGCCGGCGCTGGTGATGTTGTGCGACAGTTCGCCGGCCACACTCTTGAGGTGGTGCGTGATGGTCTCGCCCGAGGTGCGCAGCATCTCGGTGGTCTCGCGCGAGGTTTCCTTGAGCTGCTCGGTGATGTGCTCGGTCATACCCTGCACGGAACGGGCGACCTCGGCGTGGGTCTCGGCCAGCGCCCGGGCCGAATCCTGCAGGGCATTGACGACGCTGCGCTCCATCTCGCGAATGTCGTTGCCGAAGTGCACGGCCTTGTCGCCGAGGTTGGCGGAAATGCCATCCAGCGCAACGAGCTGCTCGTTGAGCGTATCGGCCAGCGAACGGGTCTCGCCGAGCACCTTGTCGGACATCTGCTCGAGACGGGTGATCTGGCTGTTGATCTCGCCCGTGGCCAGGGCGGCGCGGGAGGTGATGTCCTCGAGCGTGGTGGTGAACGCCGTGGCCGTGCCCTTCAGCTCCTGATCCACATTCTTGAGGGTGTGGCTGGCCTTCTCGACCAGATCCTGCAGCTGCGCCGCGGTGGCCTGCAGGCGCTGCACCACAGGTTCGGTTTCCACTTCCAGGGCCTCGCCGATGCGCGCGAGGGCCTGCTGCTGGCTTTCCAGCCCGGTCAGCAGGGCGCGGATGCGCTCCTCGTTGGCACCGAAGGCGCGCTCCAGCGCGGCCATCTCCTTGTGCACGATCTTCTCCAGTTCCTCGGCACGTTTCATGGCATGTTCCATGCCGCCGACGAGGTGGTCGATCTCGCCGCGCACGCGCCGCGTCACCTGGGAAAGGGCATCAGTGGCGATCTCCTGCGGGCGCATGAGGCGCACCGCGGCCTGCACCAGGGCCTCGGAGACCTGGCGCATGTGCTGGGCGCGCCACAGGAGATAGGCTCCTGCCCACATGAGGAAGATGGGCAGAAAGAGGGCGATGAAGACGATGGCGGTGGTGGGCAGGTTCTGCCGGGACAGCGGATTGTCCATGGCCGCCATGGTGGGGCCGTAGATGGCGGCAATGGCGAAGACCCAGAGCAGGGAGGCGATGAACACCACCCAGAAGGGCATGGTGGACGGCTGCCGACGCAGACGCTGGATGATGGCCGCCGCCACGGCATCATTGGTGTTGGCCGGGCGCACACGCGTGCGGCGGGCCGGTGTGCCCTGCGGCTGCGCCCCGCCCGCCCGACTTCCGGCGTCTGCAGCGTCCGACCGATGACGGGCCTGTTCGGTGCTCCTGGCCGTCTGTCCTGTGGTTCTTGCCATCGTGCTGCCCCGTACTCTACCACTCGCACCCACTTTCCGACATTGTGCCGCCCCCGCATCCGGAAACGCCGGATTCGGGCGCTTCCGGACCTGTCTTCATGCCCCTCATGCAACCGGCTGGGAGCTGTCGCCAGACACACGTCGGGCGCATCTTTCACCAAATGTTAACAATTTCATGGCCGGGGGCGTCAGCATTTTCGATTCATGGTTAACGGCGGTCCCGGCCACCTTCTGCCCGGGATGTCCGCAACGAAAGGGCGTGCCGGCATTCATCTTTGGTCAACCGGTGGCCGTTCAAGATGGATTGCCGACGGGCCGTCCAGGCATTCTTGGGACTCACGCGCAACCCTGCGCACGAGTCAATGGATGCTTGCGACAATGGACGATCCTGGCGTGGAAATCACGTCGGGCGGGTCCGTCGGCTGCCGAGACGTGCAAACTGGCATGATGCCTGTGGTCCCTGCCGGCATGCGATCGCGTGTTCGTGTGTTCGTTTTCACTCCGGCATCATGCCATGATCCACCATTCCTGCACAGCCGTGCGGAAGAGCCGGGCAGGGCGCTGCGTGCTCCGGCTGCTTCTTGCGTTCCTCTGTCTTGCTTCAGGTCCTGTCTGGCCATCGGCCCTGCATGCCGCCGAGGCCAAAGCGCAGTTCGGGGCCGTGCTGCGCATCGTGCCGCCCCCTCTGCCGCGCCCCCGGCCGGTCCTGGTCACCCAATTGGCAAAACGTCTGGCTTCTCCGCCGGCCCGCCCCGAGCCGTTCGTGCCGTCGGCCAGGGAGGGGAGACGGCACCGGAAATGAGCGTTCGCGTCCCTGCACCGACTGGCCGGCACTCAGATCAGCTGCAGGCCGCGCAGGGAAGCATGGCCATCGCGGGCCACGATGACGTGATCGTGCACCTTGATGCCCAGCGGCTCGGCCGCCTCGATGATGCGCCTGGTCATCTCGATGTCGGCACGCGAGGGGGTGGGATCCCCGGAAGGATGGTTGTGCACCAGGATGATGCCGGCAGCGGAAAGCTCGAGTGCCCGGCGCACCACCTCGCGCGGATAGACGGGGGTATGGTTCACCGTGCCGGTCTGCTGCACCTCATCGGCGATGAGGGCGTTCTTGGTGTCGAGAAAGAGGATGCGGAACTCCTCGCGATCCTTGTAGGCCATGGCGGCCCGGCAGTAGTCGATGAGATCGCGCCAGCCGTTGAACACGGTGCGCCTGTAGGCCCGCTCGCGCAGAAGCCGGACGGCGGCGGCCTGCACGATCTTGAGCTCGGCGATCACGGCGTCGCCCACGCCGGGGATGGCTTTCAGCCGCGCCGGATCGGCGGAGATGACCTCGGCAAAGGAGCCGAACGTCTCGAGCAGAAGCTTGGCCAGCGGCTTGCAGTCCCGCCTCGGGATGGCGCGAAAGAGCACGAGTTCCAGCATCTCGTAGTCTGCCAGGGCTTCCGGCCCGGCCTCCATGAACCGCCGGCGCAGACGCGCGCGATGGCCTGTCGGTGAGGGATCCACCTTGCCTTTCGGGCTGGTCACGGCGGTCTTTCCGGCGGCACTGGCCGGTTGCGCGGCATGAGGGGAACCACGGCGAGGCCGTCCTTCCTCGCTGAACATGTCTGGCTGGCGATCCTTGTCGAGACGGTCGTCCTGCATGACCATGAACCCCCGACCCTGTTCCGGCGGGCGATTTATAGATGCGCTCGAAAGAGAATTGCAATGCATGATTGCGGAGAGGGATATGGTCATTCAGGCAGCGGTGGCCCGCAAGGCTTCCTCCACCAAGGTGATCTGACGGTCCACGTCGATGGGAACGATGGAGGTTACCTCCAGTTCGCGGTCCTCGAAGACGTCGCGGTCGGGATGGCGGGCCTGCCATTCGCGGATGACGGCATCACGGGCCTTCAGGAGTTCCCGGATCTGTGGCCAGAAGAGCTGGAGCATGGCGGTGATCCAGCGGTTCACGGCCAGGCAGGGATGCACGTGGTCCACCTTGAAGCGATCCACCATGAGCAAGGTGTCATGGGCGGGGTAGAAGGTCTCGTCCGTGACCCAGCGATTGGTGGTGAAGAGATGGGTCGGAAAGCCATGGCCATCCATGGAGATGGCCACGAGGTGACAGACGGCCTGCGGGCCTTCGGGGCGTTTTGCCGTGCCGTGGTAGGGCACGGGCGAAACGCCGAGCGGCATGCCCTCGGCCCGGAGGAAGGTGTGGAAGTGGCCGTGCTCTCCCGTTTCGGGACGGTGGGCGTGATAATAATATTGCGAGGCCGTTTCGGCATCGAAAACGTCGCCTCTGGGATAATGTTCCAGTTCGTAGAATGTGCCCTGATGCTTCAGGCACTGGCCAACGACATTGGCTCCGGCCTTCTCCAGCACCCGGTAGCAGTCCAGGATCACGAGGCCGGCCGCGTGCATGCGCTCCAGCCGGCGGCGGGAGAGATCCCGGAGAATGGAAACCATGTCCAGCGCAAGCGGTGCCGGGTCCATGCAAGGCCTCCCTGCCCGGATGCGGGGCTGCATTTCCGGTGGCCTTCGCCTTGCCAAGGGGGCGTGGCCTTCAGAGCTTGAAAGGCAATAAACCAGCAAAGGCGGCCTTCAGGCAAGAGCAGCGGCAGACAGGGCGCTTGATCGTGCGCTTCCTTTCACTCCTGAGCCTCCTGAGGCTTCAGGATGTCGGAGAACACGGGTATCCGGGTGGGGCGCAGCTGCCTGATGGTCTCCGGATCCGTGGCATGGGTCACGACATCGCTCACGCCCAGCGTGATCACGATGAGAGCCACGAAGTAGACGAGACTCGTCGGATTGCCGATCCATTTTGCGAGCGGCATATTCCGGACACGGCGCGGATCATAGACAAAAAGAAGGTAGGCGAGATAAATGGTCGTGACCATGAGATACTGCACGTAGACAGGAGGCGTGCCGCTCATCATCACGGTCACGATGTCGTTCCACAGACCGTGCCAGAAATCCGGATCCCCCAGCATTTCGAACACTTGGGACATGGCTGCTCTCTCCACCGGTTTCCAGATCGTGAATGCTTCCAATCTGGTGTGCCAGAATGATCGCAATCATTGATTGCGTTCATGTTAATTTCCACAACGGCATTTGAATCCAGGTTGTTCGCGGCACCGGAGCCCCGTCTGCCCGTCTGCTTGAGCATGCGGACAAAAGGACCTATTCTCCGGACCGGCGACAATGCATGGCAACAGCAGCCGGCCCACGGCAACTTGGCGCCCGTTCCTGCGTATGGACGCGATCCGGGTGCGGAGCGCACATGGCAAGCATGAAGGGCGTGCGAGATTCTCCGCAACCGGGGATCGCAAACGAACCGGAAAGGACAATGAGCACGAACTGGAGTCCCGACAGCTGGCGCCGCCGGCCCATCCGGCAGGTGCCCGAGTATCCTGATCCCGAGGCCCTGAGGAAGGTGGAGGAGAGGCTTGCCACCTTTCCGCCGCTGGTCTTCGCCGGCGAGGCCCGGAAGCTTAAGCGCCAGCTGGCGGAAGTGGCCGAGGGGCGGGGCTTTCTGCTCCAGGGCGGCGACTGCGCGGAGAGTTTCGCCGAGCATTCGGCCGACAACATCCGCGACTTCTTCCGCGTCTTCCTGCAGATGGCCGTGGTGCTCACCTATGCCGGCGGCCAGCCGGTGGTGAAGGTGGGGCGCATTGCCGGCCAGTTCGCCAAGCCGCGCTCGCAGCCCACGGAGACGCGCGACGGCATCACCTTGCCGGCCTATCGCGGCGACATCATCAACGACATCCGTTTCGATCCGGAGGCGCGCGTGCCCGATCCGCACCGCATGCTGCAGGCCTATCGGCAGTCGGCAGCCACGCTCAACCTGCTGCGTGCCTTTGCTCAGGGCGGCTATGCCAATCTCGAGCACGTGCACCGATGGACGCTCGGCTTCCTCAAGGACACGCCGGCCTCCGAGCGCTATCGCGAAATCGCCGATCGGATCACCGAATCCCTGCGCTTCATGCGGGCCTGCGGCATCACCAGCGAGACGACACCCCAGCTGCGTTCCACCGATTTCTACACCTCGCACGAGGCGCTGCTGCTGGGCTACGAGCAGGCACTTGCGCGCATCGATTCCACCACGGGCGAGTGGTATGCCACGTCCGGCCACTTCCTGTGGATCGGCGACCGCACCCGCGATCCGGAGGGCGCGCATGTGGAGTTCCTGCGCGGCGTGAAAAACCCCATCGGACTGAAGGCCGGCCCCACCATGACGCCGGACGCGCTGTTGCGTCTCATCGACATTCTCAATCCGGACAACGAGCCGGGGCGGCTGACGATCATCACGCGCTTCGGTGCCGACAAGGTGGCGACGGGCCTGCCGCCGCTCGTGCGCGCCGTACAGCGCGAGGGGCGCAAAGTCGTGTGGTCCTGCGATCCCATGCATGGCAACACCATCCGCACCGCGGCCGGCTACAAGACGCGGCCCTTCGAGCGGATTCTTGCGGAAGTGCAGGCCTTCATGCAGGTGCATGCGGCGGAAGGGACGCATGCCGGCGGAATCCACATCGAGATGACGGGCAAGAACGTCACCGAATGCACCGGTGGGGCCCGGGCCATCGCCGAGGCCGACCTGTGCGACCGCTATCACACGCATTGTGATCCGCGGTTGAATGCCTCGCAGGCGCTGGAGCTTGCCTTTCTCGTGGCCGAGGAGCTGGCAAGGGCGAATGCGGTCAGGGAGGCTGCCGAGTGAGGCGCAGGTCATCCGGGCATCGGCTGTGGAGCGCTGGCGCAGAGTCTCTCAGCCGGAACCTAAAGGGCAGGGAACAGATCGGCCATGGCGGAAAGGGAGAGGAAATATACCACGGCCGGCCTTCGCGAGGAACGGGCCACGCTCATCTACACCACGCTGCCGGACGAGACTGCCGCCCGGGTCTTGGGCGAGGCACTGGTGAAAGCGCGGCTGGCAGCCTGCGTGAACGTCATTCCCGGCATGCTCGCCATCTATGAATGGAAGGGCCGGCTGGAACATGGCGAGGAAGTGGTGCTCATTGCCAAGACCATGCCGGACAGGGCCGGCGAGTGCATGGCCCAGATGGCCTTGCTGCACCCTTACGAGGAACCGGCCATCCTGCGCCTGCCCGTGACGGAAGTGGCCGCCAGCTATCTGGACTGGCTGCATGCCCAGACCCGTCCGGCCGACACGTCCTGAAGAACCATCCACCAAGTCGAACGTGAAGAAAAGTTTTCCAGCCTGCCGAGCAGGCTGGAAAACCTTTTC
>CAZNLW010000031.1:0-18475 GCA_964574205.1 uncultured Rhizobiaceae bacterium
AGCGATTTCATCCTTGACAATCATGGGCTTGCAGAAAGAATGGCAAGGAAGCGCCAATGGCGAAAAATCGCCATTGGCGCCTCTCCTGGCCAATATTCATCAAAATGGCAAAATGACAAATCGTTGCAGTGGAAGCTGTCAGGTTATCCAGGACAGCCCCAAACACAATCTGCCCCTGGTCCTCGACCGTCGCGCCTTCCGCGCGCGTTTCGGCAAGCTGAAATACAGGACCAGCAGCCCCTTTCCGCCGAAACGGATTCCCTTTCCGGAGCCGTCTGGCAACCGAGAACCACGCCCCTCAGTGCTTGCCTTTACCTCCCACCACCCGGGAAATGACGGGGGCCCGGGTGAAGATATCTTCGGCCTCGGCTTGCACGTCCTGGGGCGTGACGGCATCGATGCGATCGACGAACTCGCTGATGGGCGGTATGCGACGCCAGCCCAGCCACTGGCGGGCCATCTGACCGGCACGGGCAACGGGGCTCTCCAGGCTCATGACCAGACCGGCGCGCCCCTGGGCCTTGGCACGGTCGAGCTCCGCGGCCGTGATACCGGCCGACAGGTCATTGGCCAGCCGGCGCATGAGCTCTTCCGCTTCCCTCGCCTTTTCCGGCGACGTGGCGGCATAGAGATAGATGAGACCGGCATCGGCCCAGGCGGAATAGTAGCTGTAGGTGGCATAGCACAGACCGCGCCGTTCCCTCAGCTCCTGAAACAGACGCGAGGCCATGCCGCTCCCCAGAATCCCGGAAGCCGCCTGGGCAGCCCAGATGCGATCGTCGAGATAGCCGGGCGCCGGCCAGCACAGCACCATATGCGTCTGATCCAGATGGGAACGCTGCACCTCGCGCAGCCCGGGCGAGAAGACCGGTGGCGTGCGCTGCGGCCCCGATCCGGGCGGCACATGGCCCAGCAGGCGCTCGGCCTCCTTTACCAAGGCCTCGTGATCGACATTGCCGGCGGCCGAGAGCACCATGCGCCCCGCCCGATAGTGGCGGGCGCGGAAGGCGCGCAAGTGTTCCGGCGCGAGCCGCGAGACCGTCTCCGGACGGCCAAGCACAGGGCGTCCCAGCGGATGGTCGGGAAAGGCTGTCTCTTCCGCCTGCTCGAAAACAAGATCGGCGGGATCATCATGGGCGGCGGCAATCTCCTGGAGAATGACGGCACGCTCCCGTTCCATCTCCTCGGGGTCGAACACCGGATCGGTCACGATGTCGGCAATGACATCCATGGCCAGGGACCAGTCCTCCCTCAGCACATGGGCGGTATAGCCGGTGTATTCAGTGGACGTCGCGGCATTGAGGTCGCCGCCGCGCCCCTCGATCTCCTCGGCAATCTGACGGGCGGAGCGCCTGCGCGTGCCCTTGAAGGCCATGTGCTCCAGAAAATGCGCCAGTCCCGCTTCTTCCGGTTGTTCCTCGCGCGAACCGGCGGCCACCCACAGCCCCAGCGCCACCGTCTCCAGATGCGGCATGTGGTGGGACACGACCGTCAGGCCATTGGAGAGGCGCGAGAGGCGCACGCCCCAATCCGCCTGCGCCCTGCCGCCTGCTCCATTGCCGGTGTCCTCGACCGTCTCCGGCGGGAACGCGGATGTCCGCATGTCGCGCTTGCTGTCCATGGGGCTGTTGTCCCGTCATTCAACCAGAGATGGCGATCCTGTCAGGCAGTGCCCGTGCGCTCGGCGATGAAGGCCTCCACCTTCTGCAGGTCCGGGGGCAGCACGACGACATGCTCCTCGGCCTGCATGATGTGGGCAAGGCGCGCGGGCAGGGGCGGACGGATGCCAATGGCCCGTTCCACCGCATCGGGAAACTTGGCCGGATGCGCCGTGGCCAGCGCGACCATGCCCCAGTCCGGCGAGAGATGTGCGCGGGCCACGTGCAGGCCCACGGCCGTATGGGGATCGACAATCTCTCCGGTCTGTTCATGAATGCGGCGGATGACGGCCTGCACCTCCTCCTCGTCGGCACGGCCGGAAGCGAAGATCTCGCGCATCCGCTCCAGCGCCGGAGGCGGAATGTCGAAGGCACCGGACTGCGCCAGGCCGCTCATGAGGCGACGCAAGACCACGGCATCGCGATCCGCAACATCAAAGAGCAGCCGCTCGAAGTTGCTGGACACCTGGATGTCCATGGACGGACTGGATGTGGGCGTCACTGCGGTGACCGCATAGCGGCCGGTGGCGAGCGCCCGGTGGAGGATGTCGTTCACGTTGGTGGCGATCACCAGTCGCTCGATGGGCAGCCCCATGCGCCTGGCCACGTAGCCGGCGAAAATGTCACCGAAATTGCCCGTGGGCACGGTGAAGGCCAACGGCCTGTGCGGCGCCCCCAGCGCCAGGGCGGCGGTGGCGTAGTAGACCACCTGGGCAAGGATCCGCGCCCAGTTGATGGAATTGACGCCGGCCAGCCGCTGGCGCTCGCGGAAGGCGCGATCGTTGAACATGGCCTTCACCAGCGCCTGGCAGTCGTCGAAATCGCCCTCGATGGCGATATTGTGCACGTTCGGCGCATGCACCGTGGTCATCTGCCGGCGCTGCACCTCGGAAACCCGGCCATGCGGGTGGAGAATGAAGAGATCCGCCCGCTTCGAGTGGCGAAAGGCCTCTATGGCTGCCGAACCGGTGTCGCCGGAGGTGGCGCCGACAATGGTGACACGGGCATCCCTGCGCTCCAGCGCCACGTCCATGAGACGGGCGAGAACCTGCATGGCCACGTCCTTGAACGCGAGCGTGGGACCATGGAACAGCTCCAGCAGCCACAGGGAATCATCCAGCTGCTTCAGGGGTGTGACGGCCGGGTGGCCGAAGGCGGCCACGGCTTCCCGGATCAGTGCAGCCAAGCCGTCACCGGCCATGAATCCGCCCATGAAGGGACGCATGACGGCAAGCGCCACCTCCTCCCAGGGGCGGTTGCGCAGGGCGCGCCATTCATCGGCCGAGAGCACCGGCCAGCGGGTGGGCACATAGAGGCCGCCGTCGGGCGCCAGACCAGCCAGCAGCACCTCCTCGAAACTGCGGCCGGCATCGCCGCCACGTGTGGAGAGATAGTCCATGTCGCCTCCAGCCTTCTCGCCTGCAGCCCACGGCCGTCCGCGAACGTCCGGTTCAGGCTCATGCCTGTCATTCCGCATCCGGCCTTCCGCGATATGTGCCCAAAAGCATCGGCATGACAAGGGGGCGGCTGTCCTGTCAGCAAGTCCTCAACCCCATGCACGGCTGGATTGGCCGGAATTTGGCCGCATTTGCCGGTGATGGAAGGACTGCCCCGGCCGCTCGGGGATTCGCTTGCCCGTCTGCGATGTCCGTGGTGCTGGACGCCGGGCAGGCAAGCCGCTAATTCTTCTCGTGAGGACAACCGGGTCAACGCATCGGGCATGGCCGTTGCCGCTGCTGCCGTGACGGGAGCCGTTCGATCATCGGGCAGGACTGCGGCCGTTGCCGGGCGTTGCCGAAGCCCCAGACAGAGACAGTCGGAGTATCCAGCCACCATGAGAATGACCGGTCAGACCTTCCACCGGGCCCTTGCCCTTGCCGGCGCTGCCGGCCTCGCGGCCCTGATGATCGCCACCTCTGCCACCGCCCAGCAAGCGAAAGAGGGTGTCAAGCAGTTGCCAGGGACCATGCCCGTGACGCCTTTCGGCCCACGTGTCAGGCCCCCTGCAGGCGCGCCATCCATGCGCGGTTCGCCTGCGGCCGCACAGGCGCAACTGCCCAAGCCCGAAAAGGTGGCCGAGCACGGTATCTGGAAGGTGATGTGCGAGAAGGTGCCGGTGCCACCGGGCCAGAAGAAGACGGTCAAGACCCCCAAGAAGACCTGCTACGTGGCGGCCACGGTGGTTGATCCCAAGAAGAAGGGCGTGTTCCTCTCCCTGTTCATTCTCAAGATGAAAGGCAAGGGACCGGACGGCAAGCCGCGCACGGCGCACATGATCAACATGCGTGCGCCCGTCGGCGTCTATCTGCCCACAGGCATCGGTCTGGAGATCGACGGCAAGGCCGTGGCCCGCGCCCCATTCCTGCGCTGCAATCCCATGTTCTGCGAATCCCTTGCCGAGACGCGCAAGGAGACCATCACGCGCATGAAGAAAGGCAAGAAAGCCCGTTTCATCTACTATGCCGCACCGGGCATGGGCCTGCCGCTCACCTTCGACCTGAAAGGCTTCTCCGCCGCCATGAAGACGCTGGACGGCCTGCCGTGAGCCCCTGTGCCCGTAGCGGGGCAAGGGGTGAGGGGCTGGTCTGCCCACCATGCGAGAGAAGGGGCCGGAGAAGGCTGCCGGCCTCTTTGCATAGAGGCTGCGGCGCTTCATATTGGCAGGGTCCGGGCGCCTTGCCGGCCACTCTCAAGCCAGGAGAGCCGTCATGACACAACAGCAACCGGGGCCGGAGATCTTCTTCGAGAATGCGGGGCTGGACCGTGCACGGGTGGAGCGCATCGTGGCGGATGCCCTGGCGGGCTGCGATGATGGCGAGCTCTTCATGGAAGTCTCGCGCAGCGAGGTGCTCACCTGGGACGACGGCAAACTGAAGTCGGCCTCCCATGATTCGCGCAGCGGCTTCGGTTTGCGCGCCATTGCGGAAGAGCGCACGGGCTATGCCCACTCCTCGGAAGTGTCGGAGCAGGCACTGCTGCGGGCTGCGCGGACGGTGCAGGCCGTGCGCGCCGGACATGCGGGCACGCTGGCGCTGGCCCCGAAGGGCACCAATGCCCGCCTCTATCCGCCGGACGATCCCACCGGCGAGATGCCTTTCGATGCCAAGGTGAAGCTGCTTGAGGAGGCGGACGCCTTTGCCCGCGGGCTCGATCCCCGGGTGCGACAGGTGAGCATCACCATGGCCTCCTCCTGGCAGGCCGTGGCCATCATGCGGCCAGACGGTTTCCTGGCCTTCGACTTCCGGCCGCTCATGCGCTTCAACGTCTCCATCATCACCGAGGATGGCGAGCGGCGCGGCACGGGCATGCACGGCCTGGGCGGGCGGCGCCACTGGTCCGATTACATTGGCGGCGAGAAATGGCAGGAGGCCGTGCGCGAGGCGCTACGCCAGTCGCTCGTGTCGCTGGAAGCGAAGCCGGCACCGGCGGGGGAGATGGACGTGGTGCTGGGACCGGGCTGGCCCGGCATTCTCCTGCACGAGGCGGTCGGCCACGGTCTGGAGGGCGACTTCAATCGCAAGGGCACATCGGCCTTTGCCGGGCTCATGGGCGAGCAGGTGGCGGCCGAGGGCGTGACCGTGATCGACGATGGCAGCCTGCCCTATCGGCGCGGTTCGCTCACCATCGATGACGAAGGCACGCCCACGGAGCCCACCGTGCTCATCGAGAACGGCCGGCTCGTGGGCTACATGCAGGATCGGCTGAACGCCCGCCTCATGGGCATGAACCCGACAGGCAACGGCCGCCGCGAATCCCATGCCCATGCGCCCATGCCGCGCATGACCAATACCTTCATGCAGGCGGGCCCCCACGCGCCGGAGGAGATCATCCGCTCCGTGAAGAAAGGGCTCTATGCCGTTTCCTTCGGTGGCGGGCAGGTGGACATCACCTCGGGCAATTTCGTCTTCACCTGCACGGAGGCCTATCTCATCGAGGACGGCAAGGTGACCGCACCGGTGCGCGATGCCACACTCATCGGCAACGGCAAGGACGCGCTCACCCGCGTGACCATGGTGGGCAACGACCTGCAGCTCGATCCCGGCATCGGCACCTGCGGCAAGGCCGGCCAGGGCGTGCCGGTGGGCGTGGGGCAGCCCACCTTGCGCATCAACGCACTCACCGTCGGCGGAACGGGCGCCTGAACGATTTTCGGCCGGCCGACACCGCAGGGCCGGAGTGGCCGATCAAGGTCCATTCGTTCCATGCAGACTCTGACCATCGCCACATGGAACATCAACTCGGTGCGGTTGCGCATCGAGCAGGTGGTGACGTTTCTGAAAATCTGGCAACCTGACGTGCTGGCCCTGCAGGAAACAAAGTGTCCGCAAGGGCAGTTTCCGCTGAAGAAGCTGGCCGCTGCCGGCTGGCCCCATGTCGCCGAACACGGCCAGAAGGGCCATCATGGGGTGGCCCTGGTTTCTCGCCTGCCTCTGCTGGATATCGAGCGGCGGGATTTCTGCGGCATGGGCGATGCCCGGCATGTCTCGGCCCTCGTGCGCGGCGTGCGGGTGCATTCGCTCTACATTCCTGCTGGCGGCGACGAGCCGGATCCGGAAAAGAACCCCAGGTTCGCCCACAAGATGGCATTTCTCGCCGAGATGGAAGACTGGCTGGCCGGGATCAGGGCGGCACAGGAAGCGCCCACCGTGCTGTGTGGCGATTTCAATGTGGCTCCTCATGAATGTGATGTCTGGGATCACAAGAAGCTGTTGCGCGTGGTCACTCACACGCCCATGGAGACGGCGGCCCTGAAACGGATCCTCTCACGCTCGGGGCTGGTGGACGTGGTGCGACGGGCCCATCCGGCGCCACAGCGGATCTTCACCTGGTGGAGCTACCGCGGCGGACGCGACTGGGAGCGGCATGATCGCGGCCGCCGTCTGGATCACATCTGGGCCGATCCGGGCCTGGCCGAGCGATGCGAGGCCGTGGAACTGGTGCGTGCCACCCGCCATTGGACTCGGCCGTCGGACCACATTCCGGTGCTGGCCACGTTCCGCATGCGCAACCCGTGAGCGGCATGGCCTTGGCGAGCCATGTGCGCCGGCAAAAAGAAGGGGCGGCCTTGCGGCCGCCCCCGAAATTGGCTTGCGACGAGAACTTACTGGTTCATGTCGTTCACGCCGTTGGCCACCGTGGAGCCGATGCCGTTGAACAGCGCGGTCAGCTGGTTCTTGATGAAGGGCATGGTCACCACGAGAGCCACACCCGTCGCCGCGGCAATCAGGCCGTACTCGATGGCCGTGGCACCGGACTCGTCCTTCACGAAGCACTCGATCTTCTTCAGCATGTCCATTCTCCTTTCGAATGTCTCACTTACAGCACTCTCTACACAGGTTGGTCCGGTAGGTGTGTTGTCTGTGTTTCAGCCCCCGAACCGCGGCCTACAATACGAAGAGACTTTTGAAAATACGTAAACACGCCTCCTTCAATTGCCCAATTCTGCCAGAATGTAGAATTTGGTCAACGAGACGTTTATTTTGAAGTCTTCAGATATACTTGCCTCCCCCTGTTTCCTTCATGCAAGGAGAGAACCTGCCTCCGCCCGCGTCTCCCCCTTCACATCGTGCCGGCCCTCTGAAGATGAACCGTTCCAGATCATGGCTCCCACGCATGTTTTTCCGCCACGCATCACCCTAACCCGCATCACGTGTCTTCATTAATCTTTCTCAACCTTTCAATCACCTCTGGTTGCATTCCACGATTCCCACCAATCACGCCTGTCCTGTTCCGGCCCGTTTCCGCTCTCGTGCAGGGATTGCATTTCTTCCGGTAACCAATCCTTCACCGTGATCTCCTAATCATGAGACCGACAACAGGGAACATGTGCCCATCTGTCAGGAGATCAGTGTCATGAAAACCAGGACCACCGCCAAGATCATGGGCAGCCTGATGGCCGCCTTTCTGGCTCTCGGCTCGCTCCATGCTGCCGAGATCAAGCTGAAGCCTGCCCAGACCCGGATCATCACACTTGCGGAAAAGCCCGGCACAATCATCGTCTCGCATCCGGAATTCGTGAGCGTGCAGATGATCGCCCCATCCAAGATGCTGATCCAGGGACTGGCTGCCGGCTACACGAACCTGCTCGTGCTGAGCAAGAAAGGCGAGAAGGTCGCCGATCTGGACATCACCATCACCAACAGGGGCGACAAGCGTTTCGTCCGTGTCTATCAGGCCGGAGAACGCGCAACCTTCGTGTGCGCGCCCGAATGCGCGCCGGCACCAAACATGAACGACAGCGCCCGCGCCCTGCTCGAGCGAAACCTGAGTGTGCAGGCCAATCAGTCTCTGGCCAAGGCGGCCAGCGAAAACACCAAGGGGCTGAGCGCCGACAAGGACAGGAAGGGCGATTGGCGGCGGCCCCAGTAAATTCCGGACCCCTCCATCGAAGCATGGCCTGATGGTCATGCCGCCGAACATGAAGAAAGGTTTTCCAGCCTGCAGGCTGGAAAACCTTTCTTGGGGAAACACAAGGCGTCCTGCCGGCCCGGATCGCGACTCGCTGCCAGCAGGACATCATTGCAGTTTCTGCAGCAGTGCCTCCTGCAGATCCCGGCTCGCCGTGGCCAGAATGTTGCCGCGCGCGAAATCCTCGCCGCCCTGCCAGTCGGCCACACAACCGCCGGCGCCGCGCACGACAGGAATGAGCGCGCTCATGTCATGGGGCTGCATCTCGGTATCAAAGGCGATGTCCATGAACCCTGCCGCCACCATGGCATAGAAATAGGCATCGGCATCATAGCGCAGCTCCCGGACGTTCTCGCGCATGGTCCTGAGCATGCGGCGCTGTTCATGGGAGGTGTAGATGTCCGGCAGGGTGGTGCCGGCGCATGCCTCTGCCAGGGCAGCGCCCTTGCGGGTCACCAGAGGCGTTCGTCCCTCTCCTTTCAGAAGCCAGGCCCCTTCGGGCGTGCCGAGATAGGTCTCGCCCAGCAGCGGCTGATGGATGACACCGATGCGGGGACACCCCTCTTCCTCGAGGGCAATGAGCACGGTCCAGGTGGGCAGACCACAGACAAAGGCGCGGGTGCCATCAATGGGATCCAGCACCCAGGCAAGGCCCTTGCCCTCCCTGTGGCCGAATTCCTCGCCGCGAATGCCGTGATCGGGATGGCGGGTCGCAATCAGCCGGCGCATGTGATGCTCCGCTTTCCGATCCGCCTCGGTGACGGGATCGAAGCCGCCTTCCTCCGCCGGCTTCTCGCTCTTGGCCATGACCGCAAGCCCTCGCCTGCGAAAGCAGGACAGCGCAATGCGGCCTGCTTCATGCGCCACATGCACGGCGAATGCCGCCAGATCCTGCCAGTCCGGCACGGGCATGGCACCTCCGCCCGATTCAGGCGGCCTGCCGGCCCAGGGCGCCGGCGATCATGTCCACCACCTCGCGTATCAGCGTCTCGTCCTCGCCCTCGGCCATGACGCGGATCACCGGCTCGGTGCCGGAGGGACGAATGACCAGGCGACCGCTGCCATCGAGCCGCTCTTCCGCCTCACGGATGACGGCCTGCACGGCCGGATCCTCCAGCGGCTGCTCCCCGGGGGCGTAGCGGACATTGCGCAGCCGCTGCGGCACGGGATCGAAGACATGGCAGACCTCCGAGACCGGCCGGCCACTTTCGGCGACAACGGCCAGCACCTGCAGGGCGGCGATCATGCCATCGCCCGTGGTGGTGTGATCGGAGAGAATGATGTGGCCCGAAGGCTCGCCGCCAACGTTGTAGCCCCCTTCGCGCATGCGCTCCATCACGTGGCGGTCGCCCACCTTCGTGCGTTCCAGCTTCAGCCCTCGGTTTTCGAGGTAGCGTTCGAGGCCCAGGTTGGACATGATCGTGGCCACCACGCCGCCGCCGGTCAGCCGGCCCTTCTCCTGCATGGAACGGGCGATGAGGGCGAGGATCTGGTCACCATCGATGATGCGGCCCTTCTCGTCGGCAATGATCACGCGATCGGCATCGCCATCCAGGGCAATGCCGATGTCGGCACGCATCTCGCGCACCTTCTCGCACATGCGCGCCGGCGCGGTGGACCCACACTTCTCGTTGATATTGAAACCATTGGGCTCCACACCAATCTTGACCACCTCCGCGCCCAGCTCCCAGAGAATCTCCGGCGCCACACGATAGGCCGCGCCGTTGGCACAATCGACGACGACCCGAATGCCATCCAGCCGCAGGTGGCGCGGAAAGGTGCGCTTGGCAAACTCGATGTAGCGGGCCTGGGCGTCCTCGATGCGCTTGGCGCGGCCCAGCCTGTCGGCCGGAGCGGCAAGAGTCTGCATGTCGCTGTCCATCAGCTCCTCGATGCGCCGCTCCTGCTCGTCGGAAAGCTTGTAGCCATCCGGGCCGAAGAACTTGATGCCGTTGTCGTGATAGGGATTGTGCGACGCCGAGATCATGACGCCAAGATCCGCCCTCAGCGAGCGGGTGAGCATGGCCACCGCCGGTGTCGGCAGCGGACCGAAGAGAAAGACGTTCATGCCGGCAGCGAGAAAGCCCGCCGTGAGCGCCTGTTCCACCATGTAGCCGGACAGGCGCGTGTCCTTGCCGATTACCACGCGCGGTTGGCCCGACTCGCCGGCAAAGAGGTGGCCGGCCGCCATGCCGCAACGCATGACGGTTTCCGGGTCCATGGGCCGGCTGTTGGCAAGGCCGCGAATGCCATCCGTGCCGAAATACCTGCGCCTCATGATCGCTCACTCCTCGGAACTCCCTGCACAGGGGCCGTTTTCGCGCAGCCTGACCATCAATGCAACATCCCGGTTCAAGTGGCGTTAAATTCCGGCGAAGACATCACCGGGCGCGATCATGCCCCCGAAGGCTGCGCCCGGCCTGCATGCATCCCATGGAGAGTTTACTTCCCGCCTTGTCGCATGCATATATCGCGAAAGCGGGTACACCGGCCCCCGCCGGTGACAGGCGACGAAACGGCCGGCACGGCCCCGACCGGCCACAGCGAGGAAAGGGCGCCTCGTCATGAGCAAGCGCAAGCCGCTGGTCATCGTCACGCGCAAGCTGCCCGACGTGGTGGAGACGCGCATGAAGGAGCTCTTCGATGCGCGCCTCAACCTCTCCGACACGCCCTTCACCCGCGAGCAGCTCGTCGAGGCTGTGAAAGAGGCCGATGTCCTCGTGCCCACGGTGACCGACCCGATCGACAAGGGCATCCTCATGCAGGCGGGCGAACAGCTCAAACTCATCGCCAATTACGGCACGGGCGTCGATCACATCGACGTGGAGACAGCCACGGCCCGCGGCATCACGGTGACCAACACGCCCGGGGTGCTCACCGAGGACACGGCGGACATGACCATGGCGCTCATCCTCGCCGTCTCGCGCCGGCTCATCGAGGGCGCGGAGATCATGCGCCGGGAGGGCGAGAACTGGCCGGGCTGGTCGCCCACCTGGATGCTGGGGCATCGCATCTGGGGCAAGAGACTCGGCATCATCGGCATGGGGCGAATCGGCCAGGCCGTGGCCCGGCGCGCCAGAGCCTTCGGCATGCAGGTGCATTATCACAACCGCAAGCGGGTTCATCCCAGCATCGAGGAGGAGCTGGAGGCCACCTACTGGGAAAGCCTGGACCAGATGCTGGCGCGCATGGACATCATTTCCGTCAACTGTCCGCACACGCCGGCCACCTATCACCTGCTCTCCGCCCGGCGGCTGAAGCTGCTGCAGCCCCATGCCATCATCGTGAACACCGCCCGCGGCGAGATCATCGACGAGAACGCGCTGGTACGCATGCTGGAAGCCGGCGAAATCGGCGGCGTGGGGCTGGACGTGTTCGAGAACGAGCCCTCGGTGAACCCTCGCCTGCTGAAGTGTCCCAACGCCGTTCTGCTGCCGCACATGGGCTCGGCCACCATCGAGGGACGCATCGACATGGGCGAGAAGGTCATCATCAACATCAAGACCTTCATCGACGGCCACAGCCCGCCGGATCGCGTGCTGCCCTCCATGCTGTGACCGGTTCCGTTCGCCGCCTCCATTTCCCGAATGGAGCCGGGGTGCGGAACGGCCTTCCACATTCCGGGGCATCATTCGCCTGCGCGACCACCCGCCCCCTGTTCTTTTCCCCGCGGGGAATGTAAATGAAGATTCCGACCCGGGGGCGCCACGGCTCGAACAACACTGGTGGCGCCATGGCTCGCTATCGCCGAAGGCGCAGGGGAATGCAGGAGAGGACATCCGGGGGCGCAGCCGCCAGGGACGCGGCTTCTGCACCGGTTCAGGATACCGTGAACCGGCGGGCGCTGCTGCTTGCCTTCGTGCCCCTGATGCTGTCGCTGCTGGTGGCGGGAGGTCTTCTCTACTACTACAGGATCGTCAGGGCGCAGCCGGTGGTCGTGCGCATTGCCGCCGACCAGCGCGGCAGCGACGTGCGCGAGCTGCTGGAGGCCGTGGCCAAGCTGGCCATGAAACGCGATCCGGGCATTCGCGTGGAGCTCGTGCCCAGTGACGACCCTGCCCACAACATCCAGCTTCTGGAAAGGGGGGAAGTGGAATTCGCCGCCATCCCGGCCGATGCGGTCACACGGCCCAACTTCTCGCTGGTCGCCAGCCTCTTTCCGGACACCTATCACCTGGTGGTCCGAACCGATTCCGGCATCCGCACCATTCATGCGCTGGAGGGGCGGCGCATGGCCGTGCCCTCATATCGCACCAGCGCCTTCCGGTCCTTCTGGTTTCTCATCGGGCAATACGGCATGAACCCGGAACGCATGCGCCCCATCGTGCTGGACCAGAAGCAGGCGCTGGAGGCCTTGCGCAAGGGGCTGGTGGAAGGCATGTTCATGATGCTGCCTCCTGGCGACCGGCACATCCGGTGGCTGGCGGAGACGACGAACATCCGTCTGCTGCCCATCGAACTGGCCGAGGCCATGACCAGGCGGCGGGCGGCGCTGGAGACCCTCACGCTGCCGGCCGGCCTGTATGCGGGCAAGCCGCCACTTCCCGAAACCGACATTCCCTCCGTTGCCGCCCCCCGCCTGCTGGTGACACGGCATGACGTGGATGCGGACGTGGTGCGCACCATCACGGCCGTTCTCTTCGAAAACCGGCGGGATCTCTCCATCTATTCCCACCTGGCCAATCTCGTGCGCAAGCCGGATCTGGAAGGGGGAACCATCCTCCCCGTGCATGAGGGAGCCTTGGCCTACTACAATCGCGACCAGCCCTCCTTCCTGCAGGAGAATGCCGAGGTCATCGGTGTGCTCTTCTCCATTCTCGCGGTCCTGTTTTCCGGTCTCATGTGGCTGCGGCGGCGCTGGCTGGAGCGGCAGAAGGGGCGTGTGGACATCTACAACCTGGATCTCGTGCGCATCGCCGAGCAGGCCCGGCGGACCCGGGATCCGGAAGAGCTCGCGCGCCTGCGTCAGGAGCTTTACGATCTCTTCCAGCGGGTGGTGCACGACCTGGACGAGGATCGCATCGAGGGCGAAGGCTTCCACTACTTCTCCTTCACCTGGGAGGCCACACTCAGCGCCATCCAGGAGGCCGAACGCCGCCTGGGCATGAAGACGCCCGTGCCCGATGCCCCCATGCCTTCGTTCCCCGCCAATGCCAGCTGAGCCCTGCTGCCAGGACTGCACGGGCGACTCGGACACCGACCCACCGGCTCTCCGTGATCAGACGTCGAGATTGACCACGTTGAGGGCATTCTCGCGGATGAATTCGCGACGCGGTTCCACCGTATCGCCCATGAGACGGGAAAAGAGGTCGTCTGCCTCGTCCAGCTCGCGGATCTGCACCTGCAACAGCGAACGGGCATCGGGATCGAGCGTAGTCTCCCACAGCTGCTCCGGATTCATTTCACCCAGCCCCTTGTAACGCTGCATGGTGACCCCCTTGCGCCCCTGTGCGAAGACGGCCTCCAGCAGTGCCAGCGGCCCGTTGATCTCGGTCACCTCATCGCCCCGGCGCAACCGGGCCGGGCCCGGGCCATAGACCTCTGCCAGATGTGACGCATGACGGGCCAGTCGCCGGGCCTCGAGCGAATCCAGAAGTCCGCGGTCCAGTGTGTGGGATTCCCGCACGCCCCGCACCTCGCGCCAGAAGGCCAGCCCCCCCTCCATCGTCACCTCGCCCTGCCAGCCGCGCTCGTATTCCTCGGAGACGCGATCCAGCCGCCGGGCCACATCTGCCGCCAGCCGCTCCAGATCCTCTCGCTCCGCCACCGGCGGATCGGCGAAGACCCCGGCAATGGCCGCCTGCTCCAGCAGAAAGCGCGGATAGCGGGCATCGAGCGTCTCGATGGAACGGCGCACGGCCAAGGCCTCGTCCACGATGGCGCGCAAGTCCGCCCCGGCGCGCACCTCTCCATCCGCCGTTTCCAGCACGGCCCCTTCCAGCCCGGCCTCGATCAGGAAGTTTTCCAGCTCCGCATCGTCCTTCAGATAGATCTCCGTGTTGCCCCGCCGGACCTTGTAGAGGGGCGGCTGGGCGATGTAGAGGTGGCCGCGTTCGATGATCTCCGGCATCTGCCGATAGAAAAAGGTGAGCAGCAGGGTGCGGATGTGGGCACCATCCACATCGGCATCGGTCATGATGATGATCTTGTGATAGCGCAGCTTGTCGATATCGAACTCTTCACGGCCAATGCCCGTGCCCAGGGCCGTGATCAACGTGCCGATCTCGCTGGACGACAGCATCCTGTCGAAGCGCGCCTTCTCCACGTTCAGGATCTTGCCGCGCAGGGGCAGCACCGCCTGGTTCTGGCGATTGCGCGCCTGTTTGGCAGACCCACCAGCCGAATCGCCCTCGACGATGAACAGCTCCGCCTTGGCCGGATCCCGCTCCTGGCAATCGGCCAGCTTGCCCGGAAGCGAAGCGACATCCAGCGCGCTCTTGCGCCGCGTGAGCTCGCGCGCCTTGCGTGCCGCCTCGCGAGCGGCCGCCGCCTCCACCACCTTGGAGACGATCTTTCTTGCCTCGCTGGGATGCTCCTCGAACCACTGCGCCAGCTTCTCGCCGACGATGCCCTCCACCACCGGGCGCACTTCCGACGAGACCAGCTTGTCCTTGGTCTGAGAGGAGAACTTGGGATCCGGCACCTTCACCGAGAGCACGGCCGTGAGCCCCTCGCGCACGTCCTCGCCGGTGAGGGTCACCTTCTCCTTTCTGGCGATGCCGCTTTCCTGGGCATAGGACGTCACCACGCGGGTGAGCGCGGCGCGGAAACCGGCCAGATGCGTGCCCCCATCCCGCTGGGGAATGTTGTTGGTGAAGCACAGCACGTTCTCGTGATAGCCGTCGTTCCACCAGAGGGCGCATTCCACCACGATGCCCTCCTTCTCCCCGGTGATGTGGATGGGCTCCGGGATCAGCGGCGTGCGCGCCCGGTCCAGATGCCTCACGAACTCCACCAGGCCGCCATCATAGGCCATTTCCACCCGTTTCGGCTCAGGCCCGCGACGGTCTTCGAGGATGATGCGCACGCCCGAGTTCAGAAAGGCGAGCTCGCGCAGGCGATGCTCCAGGGTGGCAAAGTCGAACTCCGTGTTGGAAAAGATCTCCGAAGACGGCAGGAAGGTGATCTCCGTGCCCGTGCGATCACCGGCCTCGCCCACCACCTTCAGCGGCGCCACCGGCTCGCCCATGCGAAACTCCATGAAATGTTCCTTGCCGTCACGCCAGATGCGCAGGCGCAGCCACGCCGACAGGGCATTCACCACCGACACGCCCACCCCATGCAGGCCACCGGATACCTTGTAGGAGTTGGAATCGAACTTGCCGCCGGCATGCAGCTGGGTCATGATCACCTCGGCCGCGGAAACGCCTTCCGTGGGATGAATGTCCACCGGAATGCCGCGACCGTTGTCGCGCACGGTTACCGACCCGTCGGGATTGAGAATCACCTCTACCCGGTCACAGTAGCCGGCCAGCGCCTCGTCGATGGAATTGTCCACCACCTCGTAGATCATGTGATGCAGGCCGGAGCCGTCATCGGTATCGCCGATGTACATCCCCGGACGCTTGCGCACGGCCTCGAGGCCTTTCAGTACCTTGATCGACTCGGCGCCGTAGTCGCCGTTGTCCTTTCTTGGCTTGGACGTGGTCTTCTCGGTCATGGACGTTTCTGCCGGATTCATGCCGGCTCCTGTCTGATTCGCGTGTCCCTGTGGGCTGCCCGAATCCAAACGCGGATGCAGATCACCCGCCGCCCCTGTTCGCGCCCTTGCCGCATGCCCTCTCCAGAGGAGAGGGGATTTCAGGGAGCCGGCCAGGGCGTGATACGGCCGTCCGCCACCTGGAAATGTGCCACTTCCTCGCCGGCGCCGGCGAAGAGGGCGGCATCGGTCCCCGTCATCCACACCTGGCTGCCCAGACGCCCAAGGGTGGCCAGCAGGGCCCGGCGCCGCTCGGCATCGAGATGCGCGGCCACCTCGTCCAGCAGCAGCAGGGGCGCTGTGCCACCGCAGACCTCACGCACCGCCGCGGCATGGGCCAGCACGAGCGCCAGCAGCAGGGCCTTCTGCTCGCCGGTGGAGCACAGCCGCGCGGGCTGGGCCGTCTCGGCATGGGTGACCAGCACATCCGTGCGGTGAACGCCGTCCAGCGTGCGGCCGGCCGTGGCATCCCGCCGGCGCATGGCTGCCAGGTGGACGCGATAGGCATCCTCCACGGCCACCGCCGGCATCCGAAGCAGCCGTTCCTCGACCCATCCTTCTAGCCGCAAGTGGGCAGAAGGAAAAGGAAAATCCCCGCTTTTCACCACCTTCATGGCTTTCTCCAGTGCCGCCAGGAGCGCCACTCGACCCGCCGCCACGGCCACGGCGGATGCGGCCAGACGCGCCTCCACGGCCTCCAGCCAGCGGGGATCGCCATCTCCCGTTTCCAGCAGACGGTTGCGCTGGCGCAAGGTGCGCTCCAGAAGTGCCGCCTGGGTGGCATGATCCGGGTTCAGTGCCGCTGCAAGCCGATCGAAGAAGCGGCGGCGGTCGCTTGCCGGCCCCGTGAACAGCCGGTCCATGGCCGGTGTCAGCCAGGCCACGCGCAGATGGGTGGCCAGCTGGCGGGGGCCGCGCACACCCTTGCCGTTGATGCGGATCTCGCGGCCGGCCTCTGTCGTGCCATTGGCCGGAACAGTGCCGTGCGTGGCGGTGCCTTTTCCTTCCGGGCTCCTGTTGGCGCCCGGCCGCCAGGCCATGCCGATGGCGGCTTCGCCCTCCATGCCCGCAAGGCGCACGGCCACCGCCCAGCCGCCGCTCCCCTCCTGCCGCGCCATGTCGGCAAAAGGAGCCCGGCGCAGCCCCCTGCCCGGTGCCAGCAGGGAGAGTGCTTCCAGCACATTGGTCTTGCCGGCGCCATTGGGTCCGGTCAGGGCCACCAGGTGTGCCGTTGTCTCGATGTCCATGCGGCTGGCCGCATGATTGCGAAAGTCGGTCAGCACCAGCCGAAATATGTGCACCGATGGATTCATGCCTGAGCCTGCAGATGCGGCACCGGCGTTGCCGATATGGGAGGCGTGATCGTGTTTTTCAATGTCTGACAAGGCCTTGTGAACATGCAACTCCTGCGGGGCTCGAATCATCGGCCGGTCACGTGAAGGCCTCCTTCAGGTTCTCGATGATACCCCGCGCGGCCATTGCCGGATCGGCTGCCTGCACGATGGGGCGCCCCACAACCAGGATGTCCGCACCCGCCGCCTGTGCCGTCTCGGGCGTGGCGATGCGTTTCTGATCGCCGATAGCCGCACCGGCGGGGCGGATGCCGGGCACAATGGTGAGGAAATCGTGCCCCAGTTCCGTCCGGATGGCTGCCACCTCGTGCGGCGAGCAGACCACACCGTCCAGCCCGGCCTCCCGCGCCAGGGTGGCCAGCCGCAGCACCAGATCCCGCGGGGTCAGGGACGGATCGAAACCGATGGCCGCAAGATCCGCCGCATCCAGGGCCGTGAGCAGGGTCACCGCGATCACGCGGCAGCGGCCGGCCACCGCTTCCGCCGCGGCGCGCATCATGGCGGGGCCGCCGGCGGCATGCACGTTGATGATGGCCGGCGGCGGATCGAGCGACAGCAGCGATTCGACGGCGCGCGCCACGGTATGGGGAATGTCGTGCAGCTTGAGATCCAGGAACACGGGCAGCCCGGCCTCCATTACCGTCGCCCAGCCGGCGCGGCCCATGGCATAGAACAGCTCCATGCCCACCTTGGCCATGTCCACATGTCCGCTCAGTCCCCGCAGCAGGTCGGCAGCGCGAACAGGGTCCTTCATGTCCAGCGCCACGCACAGGGCCGCCCTGTCCGCAGGCAGGCCGGGGATGTGGCGGCCGATCGGTGCCTGGTTCATGGTTTCCGCTCCGGTTGTCGCTCGCGACACACTCGTTCGCAATGACAGATCCGTGCGTCTGCCGATCTGTCCTTCGGCCCTCCGCCCGGCACGGGGGCTGTCCAGGCGCATGGCAGTCGGGCGGGATTCCTTCACCATGCCGACCTCAGATCTTCCAGCCCCAATGCATGGCCACCACGCCCCCCGTCATGTCGCGATAGTGCACGCGCTCGAAACCGGCCTCGGCAATCATGCGGCGGAAAGTCTCCTGATTGGGGAAGCGGCGGATGCTTTCCACGAGATAGCGATAAGGGCCGCCATCGCCGGTGACCACCCTGCCCACGGCCGGGATCACGGTGAAGGAATAGGCATCGTAGATGTCGTTCAGAAAGGGAATGGCCAGTTGCGAGAACTCCAGGCACATGAAGCGCCCGCCGGGCTTCAGCACACGGAAGGCCTCTTTCAGCGCCCGCTCGATGTGCGGCACATTGCGAATGCCGAAGGCAATGGTGTAGGCATCGAACGCATCGTCCGGAAAGGGCAGCGCCTC
>CAZNLW010000032.1:0-17909 GCA_964574205.1 uncultured Rhizobiaceae bacterium
GGGCCGTGCGCTGAGCCAGCAGGACGCATTGTTTTTTCTGAAGAAAAGGTTTTCCCGCCTGCTCGGCAGGCTGGAAAACTTTTCTTCACGTTCGACTACCGAAGCCGGAAACCTGCATTGGTTTACGGGGCCTTAACTGCCTGCCTCCATGATGCGGGCGTGAAGCCGGGCCGATTCCGCATGCTCGGTAGGGGCGGCCGGGCTTGTATCACACGACAGATCCACAGGCAGGCGAGAAGCACCACGCAAGAAAGTGGCATGCCATGGCCCAGACGAGGTTGGATACCGACGATAGTGCCATCCCCGGCACCTTGCGCATCTTCCTGCGGCATCGGCTCATGGAGCTGGCCGGCCTGCTGCTGCTGGCTGCCGCGGCCGTGCTGGCGATAGCCCTGGCGTCCTGGTCGGCACTCGATCCCTCGCTCAACCGGGCTTTCGATGTGCCGGTGCGCAATCTGCTCGGCTGGCCGGGTGCTGTCGTCTCCGATGCGCTCGTCATGCAGTTGGGCCTGGCGGTCATCGCCACCGTGGCCGTGCCGGTCATGTGGGCCGGCCGCCTGTTGTCTCACCAGCCCCTGCGTCAGCCTTTCCGCCGCGTCGGTTGGTGGCTGCTGCTGATGCTGGCTTTTGCCGCCTTTCTCGGCACCATGCCGGCTCCCGAACACTGGCCCTTGGCCGCCGGCCTCGGCGGCAATCTGGGACGTCTCGCAGCCGATGGCCTCACCGCGCTTTTCGGCCTGTTCATGAAGGCTTTCGCGGCCAGCGTCCTGGCCGGGGCCATCTTTGCCGGTCTGGCGCTGCATGCGCTGTTGAAGGCCATCGGCATCGGCACCGATGACATCATTGCCGCGGCTGCCGTTCTCGGCGAGCGCAACCAGGAGCGCATTGCCGCCGGTCTTGGGGGCGCCAGCCACTGGCGTCTGTCCATGGCTGCTTTCTTCCGCAACTGGCGTGCGCGCCGCGCCCGTGCCCGGGCCGAGGCCCGTGTGGCTGCCGAGGATGCCGCCGGGCAGCAGCCCGCCCAGCGTGTGCGTGTGCGCCGTGCGCAGCCAGCTCTGCCGCCTTCGCCCCATGCGGCATGGGACACATGCGAGACAGAGGAAAGGGCTGCACGCCCCGATGACGAGGCAGAAGATGCGCGCCCGCCCGTGGCCTCTTTCGCTGCCCGTCGTGCGGATCCGGCAGCAGACGAGACAGCTGCAGGGGGCCTGAGGGGCATGCTGGCCCGCCTTCTGGGCCTGGGGACGGCGGCCGCCGGTGACGCTGTCGCCTCCCATTCCCTTGCGCGTTGCGCCGCGACGCCCCTGCCGCCGGCGGTCGAAGGCGCGCCCCGCAGCCGCCGCGAGCCACGCCTGACCCCCGTGCCCGCGACGACGGCTGCCGGCCTTCCGCACGATGCCCCTGATCCCTGCGCGCCAGCCTGCGAGGAAGAGGAAGAGGCGGCATGGCCCCGCGAAGCCCAGGCCGCGCCAAATGCTGAGGCCAATGCTGAGGCCCATGCCGACACCCCCTGGCACGAGGACGAGGAGGCACGGGCCTCGGCAGTGGCTCCGTCGCAGGCCGATAATCGCGCTCCCGTCACCGTTGGCGGGCCCGTGGACAAGGCCTTCCTGCCCGAGGAGTTGCCCGATGATGCGGGGATGGAAGAAAGGCCCGCCACCCAGGCGCCCGTGCCCGCAGGCAGCACCGCTCGCCCGTCGATGACTGCCGGTGTGCCGGGCGCTGCCCGACCGCAGCCGAAATCCAGGCCGAAGCCGAAGAAGCGCAACGGCCCCATCAAGCTGCCGCCGCTCGACATCCTGGCGGAACCGGATCACTCCGACCTGCCGCCGGAGATGTCCGACGAGGCGCTGGAGCAGAAGGCACGCATCCTCGAGGGCGTGCTGGAGGATTTCGGCGTCAAGGGGCGCATCATCAATGTCTGCCCCGGCCCTGTGGTCACGCTGTTCGAGCTGGAGCCGGCACCGGGCATCAAGTCCTCGCGTGTCATCGGTCTGGCCGATGATATCGCCCGCTCCATGTCCGCCATTTCCGCGCGTGTGGCCGTGGTCCCGGGCCGCAACGTCATCGGCATCGAACTGCCCAATCCGAAGCGCGAGATCGTCTACCTGCGCGAGATGCTGGAGAGCCCGACCTACCGGAAGACCCGGTTCCGCCTGCCTCTGGCGCTGGGCAAGAACATTGCCGGCGAACCCGTCTTTGCCGATCTCGCACGCATGCCCCATCTGCTCATTGCCGGCACCACGGGTTCGGGCAAGTCGGTGGGGATCAACACCTTCATCATGAGCCTGCTCTACAAGCTGCAGCCCGAGCAGTGCAGACTCATCATGATCGATCCCAAGATGCTGGAGCTTTCCGTCTACGAAGGCATTCCCCACCTGCTGGCGCCCGTGGTGACCGATCCGAAGAAGGCCGTGGTAGCGCTCAAGTGGGCGGTGCGCGAGATGGAGGAGCGTTATCAGAAAATGGCCCAGCTCGGCGTGCGCAATCTGGAGGGTTACAATGCCCGCGTGAAGGAGGCGCTGAAGAAGGGCGAGATCATCACCCGCACCGTGCAGACGGGTTTCGACCCGGATACCGGCGAGCCCGTCTTCGAGGAGCGGGAGATGGAGCTGGAAGTGCTCCCTTACATCGTGGTGATCATTGACGAGATGGCCGATCTCATGATGGTGGCCGGCAAGGACATCGAGGGGGCCGTGCAGCGTCTGGCGCAGATGGCCCGTGCCGCAGGCATTCATGTGATCATGGCCACCCAGCGCCCCTCCGTGGACGTGATCACCGGCACCATCAAGGCCAACTTTCCCACGCGCATCTCCTTCCAGGTTACCTCCAAGATCGACAGCCGCACCATCCTCGGCGAGCAGGGGGCGGAGCAGCTGCTGGGCCAGGGCGACATGCTCTACATGGCCGGTGGTGGCCGCATCGTGCGCCTGCATGGCCCCTTCGTCTCCGACGAGGAGGTGGAGCAGGTGGTGAAGTATCTCAAGGCCCAGGCCGCGCCGGAATACGTGGAGGCCGTGCTCAGGGATCCGGAGGAGACCGGCCCCGTCGCCGGCGGCGGAACAGGAGGTGCGGGGCGCTCCGGCGATGATCTCTACGATCGCGCCGTGCAGATCGTCCTGCGCGATCGCAAGGCCTCCACCAGCTACATCCAGCGCCGCCTGCAGATCGGCTACAACAAGGCCGCAACGCTGATCGAGCGCATGGAGCAGGAGGGCATCATCTCCCCACCCAACTCCAAGGGGCGGCGCGAGATTCTCGTGGGCGGCGACAGTGCCCGGGACTGAGGTCCCATGCCCGGAGGGTGGCAATAAAGTCGCAGGAAGAAGGACAGGGGGTCGCAAAATGGCCCTCTTCGGACGATAGGAACAACCGCGGATTTCGACAGAAAGCCTCGATTGGCCTGGGAAAAGACACCATGACCATGATGCAGAACGGCATGTGCAAGCACCTCCCCATGGAGATCACCCGTCGCCGCCTGCTGGCGCTTGCCGGCGCCGGTGCCACGATGGCCCTGCTGGCTCCTGGCATTGCCTGGTCTGCTGCACTTTCGCCGCAGGACAGGGCGGCGGTGAACCGCATCTCGCAGTTTCTCAATTCCTTTCGCACGCTGCAGGGCGAGTTCACGCAGATCAGCCCGCGTGGCCGCGTTTCCACCGGTCAGCTCTACATCGCCCGCCCGGGCCGCATGCGCTTCGAGTATGCCCGGC
Organism: uncultured Rhizobiaceae bacterium; assembly: GCA_964574205.1. Classification (GTDB taxonomy): domain Bacteria; phylum Pseudomonadota; class Alphaproteobacteria; order Rhizobiales; family Aestuariivirgaceae; genus Thermopetrobacter. Next base: position 3,711 of record CAZNLW010000032.1, read on the forward strand.
CCAATCCCATCGTCATCGTCTCTGATGGCACCTGGGTGGCCATTCGCAACCGCCATCGCAACAAGGTGGACTATTTTCCCCTGTCCAAGACACCGTTGCGCATGATTCTCGCCGAGCATGTGGATCTTGCCCGGGACGCCATCATCCAGTCGGTGGAGCGACGCGACGATCTGCTCATCGTCACGCTCGAGGACCGCGAGAAGACGGTGGACGGCCACCTCGTGCTGGTCTTCGACGAGCGCCGCAATGCCTTGCAGCAGTGGATCGTGGTGGATGGCCAGGGGCGCCGCACCACCGTCACCCTGAACAGGATTCAGCCGAACGTGAAGGTGTCCGCGGCCCTCTTTCGCGTCAAGCGCCCCGAGGAGGCGGCGTTCGATCGCCAGTTGCAGAAACGCACCAACTTTGGCGCCCGCCGTTGATGTCGGGTATTGACATCGGACCAAATGCACAAGGTGCCCTCCATCTCCACTATTAACAAGATTTCATCGGAAAAAATCCCCAAGGTGTTGAACATCTGCAACACCTGTCCTATCTTGGACTCAGCCGCCGCTGCCACTCCCACGGGCCAAGCCCCCCGCTTCTATCCCCCCAACGGCCCAGGCAGCGGCGAGGACGCCGGTCTCCCCTCCCGGCGTCATGGCGCTGATGAAGCGCACGAAGGCGCCCGGCCCCCCGACCGGGCGCCTTCTTCTCTGCAGGCTGCGAGTCAAGCCGAGTCAAGCCACGCATGTCGCCGGTCGGCGGGTCCCGTGCTGTTTCGGTTGGTGTCAGCCCGTTAGCCAATCGTTAACCAGCCCGATGCTTCCATGAGCCTGGATGATTCGGACGGGCCCCGTCCATGCTTCATGACAGCCGGGCGGGCAGCAGAGGGCAGGGCGGCCATGGCCATGGGCGCAACGGTCTCGGACAGGAATGCCGGCGTTCTCCGCCAGCTGGCGAGCGGCTGGTTGCTGCCGGGGCTGGGTCGCATGGCCTCGGCACTGGCGCCTGCGCCGCTGGCCAAGGCGCCAGTGCGCGGCATCGCCGTGCCGATTCGCCCCCCTGCCCGCCGCCATTTGCCCGATGCCGAAGAGATCTACCGGGGCATATTCACTTTTGCCGGTCACCGCGTGCAGACTGCCGGTCGCATCATCTTCGACGTGCCGGAAAGCCATCCCGAGTGGCTGAGGGCCCTGCACGGCTTCTCCTGGCTCAAGGCCCTGCTCCGGGAGGATGTGCGCCTGTGGCATGTGCAGGCCCGCACCCTGGTGCAGGACTGGGCCCGACGCCGTCGTCGGCATCCGCCCGTTGCCCGCGCGCCGATGGTGGCCGCCGAACGGCTCACCATGCTGGTGGCCCTTGCGCCGGCCCTGCTGAAGGAGGCCCCGGCCCCCTTCGAGAAGAGGCTGTTTCGCCTGCTTTCGGCGGAATTCCGGCAGCTCCATCGCCAGCTGCCATTCATGACCCGCCCCCATGAGCGCCTGTTGGCCCTCCTGGCGCTGACCACGGCCTCTCTCTCGCTGCAGGGGCTGAATCACGCCCTGCCATCCCTGGGGCAGCGGCTGGCGGAAGAGCTCGAGCGCCAGATCCTGCCAGACGGTGCACACATCTCACGCTCGCCGGCACGGCTTCTGGAAATCGTGGCGCGCCTGCAGCCCCTGCATGAGGCCTGGCGGCAGGCGGGTGTGCCCGTGTCCATGCCGGATGCACTGGACACGGCCCTGCAGAGGGCCCTGCCCATGTTGCGGTTCTTCCGCCTGGGCGATGGCGGTCTTGCGCTCTTTCAGGGGGTCAGTGATCCGGCCGGTGGCCAGCTTGCGGCCGTGCTGGAGGCCGATGCCACGGGGGCCCGCCCACTGTGCCACGCCACGCATGCCGGCTTTGCTCGCCTGGCGGCTGGCCGTGCCGTGCTCGTGGCCGATATCGGCCGGCCGGCGCCGGCGCTCGTCAATGCCGATGCCGCACTCTCCACATTGGCCTTCGAGTTCTCATATGGGGCCACCCGCATCATCACGAGCTGCGGCGCGCCTCGCCTGCCTTCCCCGGAGTGGCGACGGGCCACCCGCTTCACCGCGGCACATTCCGCGCCCACCTTGAGCGATCGCAATGCCGGCCACCTCACGGGCGGTCGCCTGGCGCGCCGCATTCTCGGCGGCGAAAATGCCATCGGACCGCGCAGGATCGCGGCGGACATGGCGGATTCGGCCAGGGGCCTGCTGCTGGAGGCATCGCATGATGCCTGGCAGGCGCGCGCCGGCCTGCGCTGTCATCGCCGGCTGTTCCTTGCCGCCGACGGCCATGACCTGCGCGGGGAGGATGCCCTGATCCCGGAAGGAGAGGGCAGCCGCATCCCCGAAGGCGAGGAGCTGGTCATCCGTTTCCATCTGCACCCGTCTGTGAAGCCCACTCTTTCCCGCGACGGCTGCTCCGTGCTGCTGGCGCTGCCGGACCGGACACACTGGCGTTTCACGGCCCGCGGCGGCACCATCAGCATCGAGGAGAGCGTCTATCTTCCCGCGGAGGAAGGCCTGTGCCGCACCTGCCAGATCGTCCTGCGTGCGCCTGTGCAGGCGACGGGCACCCGCATCTCCTGGAAACTGGCCCTCCAGCCCCATGTGTCATCGGCCGCGCGGAGGCGGAAGACGAAGGTGGCCGAGGCGCCCGCGCTGCCTCTCTGAGAGGGAACACGGCACGCCCGCGGTCTTCACGAAATGGCAATGGCCAGCCTGTAGTTTCGGACGCCGGCGACATCCGGACAAACGGGCAGGAGGCCAGGCATGGCTGTTGCAAATCTCCCCGCATGGAGCGCGTTCCGCCGCCAAGGACACCGCGGCGAAAAAAGGGAAGAGGGGAAGGAGACCTGGTGGACGCCCGTCGTCGTCACCTGGGGGCTCATGGTGTTCGTCTATCTCTATGTGGGTGTCGACATGGCGGCGAGCCGGCTGGGCGACACGGATATCGCCATGCGCCTGGTGCAGCTTCGCCAGCTCATGGAAGGGCAGGGCTGGTATGACCTCTCCATTCCCCGGCTGGCGCCGGGCGAGGCGTATGTCTCGCACTGGTCCCGCCTCGTCGATGCCGGCCTGCTCGCCCTGCATGGCCTGTTTTCCCTGGTGCTCCCGCCGGCCACGGCCGAGCTGGCCATGCGTGTGACCTGGCCACTGCTCATGCTGCTCGTGGCCATGACCTCCGTGGTGCTGATGGCCCGTCGCCTGACGGGAGACGATTCCGTGGCCTTCATCGCGGCCGGACTCGCCCTCCTCTCCCTGCCGGCCCGTTTCTATGTGGGCGATATCGATCATCACGGCATCGAGATCGCGCTGATCATGGCCACTTGGGCGGCCGTCTTTCATGCCGATCGGTCCCCAGGCGCGGCCTTTGCCAGCGGATTCCTTTTCACCATGGCCCTGGCCGTCTCTCTGGAAGGGCTGCCGCTCCTGCTGCCCGTGTCACTGGTGATGTCCGTCTTTTTCGTGCGGCAGGGCGAAAGAGGCTTGCCCGTGATCAGGGCGCATCTGCTCGGTTTGCTTGCCGGCAGCCTGCTGTTTCTGGCGCTGGCCGTGCCGCCCGCACGCTGGCTGACGGTAACGGCCTGTGATGCCTATGCGCCCAACTGGGGCCTGCCGCTGGCGTTCGTCGCGCTGCTGGGTCTGCTGGCCTTGCGCCCGTCGTGGGCACGGCGGGGTGCTGCATGGCGGGCGGGCCTCGTGCTGCTGCCGGTGGCGGCCGGTGCCGCCGTGTTCCTTCTCATGGATCCGGCCTGCGTGAAGGGACCGTTTGCCCACATGGATCCGCGCCTTCGTCCGGTCTGGCTGGATCATGTCAAGGAGGTGCAGCCGCTCTGGCAGAAGAGCGTGCACCCGGGGTTCAAGGCTGTCTGGGTATGGTCTCTTGTGGCCCTTCTTCTGCTCGTGCCGCTTCTGCTCCGTGGCCGCGTGCCAGCAGCCTGCACAGAGGCAGAAAGGACGGCCGCCGGCAGCGGGTTCGTGCGCCTTGCCATGCTGGGGCTGATGCTGGATGGAGCGCTTGCCCTCGGGTTGTCGGCAAAGGTGATGCGCTATGTCCCCTTTGCCCAGTGGCTGGTTCTGCCGCTGATGGCTGCCGTGCTCCATGGCTGGCTGGGGGATCTGGCGAAACGGATCCGGCATGCCCGCCTGATCCGCCTGCCGCTGATGATTCTTGCCTCGCCGCTGTTGCTGGTGGTGCTGTCATGGCTGCTCTTTCCGAATGCGGCGGACGCGGGCACAGGCCGCAAGGCTGCTGCCACCGCCGGCGAGGCCGGCATGACCTGCCGTTCGGAAGTCGCCTTGCAGGCGCTGGACCGGGTACCGGCAGGCCTTGTGGCCACCACCATCGACATGGGGCCTTTCGTTCTGGCCCGCAGCCATCACAGCGTGCTGGCCGCGCCCTATCATCGCCTGGGCGAATCCCTGCTGGACGTCAGCCGCATCCTTGCGGCTCCGCCGGAGAAGGCCCGCGAGGTGATCGCGAGGCGGGGTGTTGATTACGTGCTGTATTGCCAGGGCCTGGCCATGCCGCGCACGCTGGCGGGAGGCAAGCCTCCGAGGGAATCCCTCTGGTTTCGCCTTGCCAACGGCCAGCCACCGGCCTGGCTTGTGCCCGTGACGCTGGGCGGAAATACGCCCTTGCGCCTCTACCGCGTGCGGCATGCGAAGGCGGCAAAGACGATGACGAGAGGACAACCCGCACGAGGGACCAGGGCCACGCCTCCCTTGCGCCAGTCGATTCAGTGACGAGAAAGGCATTATCCGCACACGGAAAAGGAAAACGGGAGACGTGAACAGATGCCACGCCCCTTTTCCGGAAGCTTGGCGCAAGCGGCCGGATTGAAGACGGGCCTGTCCGCTCAGCCTTCACCGGCTTCCTGTTCGGCCAGGTATTTCTCCACTTCCAGGGCAGCCATGCAGCCCATGCCGGCGGCCGTCACCGCCTGCTGGTAGACGGCATCGGCCACATCGCCGGCGGCGAACACGCCCGGCACCGAGGTGGCCGTGGACCAGCAGCCGATCTTGATGTAGCCAGCCTCGTCCATCTCCACCTGTCCCTTGAAGATCTCGGTGGCCGGCTGGTGCCCGATGGCGATGAACACGCCATCCACGTCCATCTCCGTGATTTCGCCGGTCTTGACGTTCTTCAGCCGCACGCCGGTGACGGCCTTGGGCATGTCCGTGCCCAGGATCTCCTCCACGACGGTATCCCACATGACCGTGATCCTGGGGTTGTCGAACAGCCGCTTCTGCAGCACTTTCTCTGCCCGCAGCTGATCGCGCCGGTGCACGAGGATCACCTCGCGGGCGAAGTTGGTGAGGTAGAGGGCCTCCTCCACCGCCGTGTTGCCGCCCCCGACCACGATCACCTTCCGGTCACGGTAGAAGAAGCCGTCGCACGTGGCGCATGCGGAAACACCGAAGCCCTTGAACTTCTCCTCCGACTCCAGACCCAGCCATTTCGCCTGCGCGCCGGTGGCGATGATCAGGGCTTCACATGTGTATTCCTGCCCCGAATCGCCTTTCAGACGGAAGGGACGCGTCTTCAGGTCCACCTCGACGATGTGGTCGGAGACAATGCCGGCCCCCATGCGCTCTGCCTGTTTGCGCATCTCTTCCATGAGCTCCGGGCCCTGCACGCCCTCGGCGAAGCCGGGATAGTTCTCCACGTCCGTGGTGATGGTGAGCTGACCACCGGGCTGCAGCCCCGTGATCACCAGCGGCGAGAGCATGGCGCGCGCGGCATAGATGGCCGCGGTATAGCCGGCCGGGCCGGCCCCGATGATGATGAGCTTCTCGTGTCGGGTGGACATCGTCTCGGCGCCTCCTCTGAGCCTCTGGCGCGGAAAACTCTGCCGGCCGCTGCGGCCGCAGGAGGCCGGCCGGCCGTTTCCGCGGGTTGTCGTCATGAACGTTCCCGCCAAGAGCTAGGCTCAAGCCGGCCGGGATGCAAGAGGCCCTGCGCCAGCCTGACGCAGGGCCTCGGCATGTCGTGACCGGCACCTTCCGTGCCCCGTCAGTAGATGGAGAAGGGGAAGTATTTCTTGTTGATCTTCTCGTAGGTACCGTCGGCCAGGATTTCCTTCAGCGCCTTGTTGAACATCGCCTTCAGGTCCTGGTCCTCCTTGCGCACCGCGATGCCGGCCCCCTCGCCGAACCAGCGCGGATCCTTGATGTCCGGGCCGATGAACTTGCAGCACTGGCCGTCCCTGGTCTTCAGCCATTCGAAGAGCACCAGCTTGTCGGCCAGCTGCGCGTCCAGGCGCCCGGCGGCAAGATCCGCGTTCACCTCGTCCTGCGTCTTGTAGAGCTTGATGGTGGAATCCTTGTAGTTGTCCTCCAGGTAGTTGGCATGGATGGTGGAGGACTGCGCCCCGATCACCTTGCCCTTCATGCCCTTGGGCGATGTGTCGGTGATGTCGGTGTCCTTGGGCGCCACGAAGATGGCCGGCGAGCGGTAGTAGGGATCGGTGAAGTCCACCTTTTTCTTGCGCTCTTCCGTGATCGACATGGAAGCCACGATGGCATCGTATTTCCTTGCCAGCAGACCGGGGATGATGCCGTCCCAGTCCTGCGTGACGAACACGCACTTCACCTTCATCTTGTCGCACAGGGCGCGGGCGATGTCGATGTCGAAGCCCTTCAGGTTGCCCGCCGAGTCGATGTAGTTGAAGGGTGGATAGGCCCCCTCCGTGCCGATGCGCACGGTCTTCCATTCCTTGGCCGCGGCCAGGCCGGCCGCCAGCCCCAGCGCGGCTGCCGCGATGGCCAGACGCTTGATCGCCTTGAACATGCCGTGTCTCCTCCCTCCTTGTGATGCCTGCCGGCCGGGTGTCAGGTCCCTGCCGGTCCCTTCATCCTGCACACGCGAAACGATCTGCATGGGCAGCGATGCTGCACACTAGAGCATGTTTGCGCCCGCTTGAAAATCCACCTGCCGGTTGCGTTTCGACAACGTCTGCCCGATCCCCGGCAGAGCGCTCGCCAAACGTCGCCTTGCTCTTTGGCGCCGCTCATGCACAATGTTGCGAGGGGAACGCGGGAGCCGGCGGTCCGTCTGGATCCCGTGGCACGAATGACGAGATGCAACACCTGGGGAGGGGAGGTCCGTCATGGCCGACGAGACCGTGAAATATCTGCTGCCCGAGGATCGGATCCCGAAGGCCTGGTACAACATCGCCGCCGATCTGCCGAAACCGCTGGATCCGCCGCTGCATCCCGGCACCGGCCAGCCATTGGGGCCGGATGATCTGGCGCCGCTTTTCCCCATGGCGCTGATCGAGCAGGAGGTTTCCACCGAGCGGGAGATCGGCATCCCCGAACCGGTGCGCCAGGTCTATCGGCTCTGGCGCCCCTCGCCCCTGTTCCGGGCGCGCCGCCTGGAAAAGGTGCTCGATACGCCTGCGCGCATCTATTACAAGTATGAGGGGGTCTCGCCGGCCGGATCCCACAAGCCCAACACCGCCGTGGCCCAGGCCTTCTACAATCGCGAGGAGGGTGTGCGCAAGCTCTCCACCGAGACCGGTGCCGGCCAGTGGGGCTCCTCGCTCGCCTTTGCCGGCGCCCTCTTCGGGCTGGAGGTCATGGTCTTCATGGTCAAGGTCTCCTATCACCAGAAGCCCTATCGCCGCACCCTCATGGAGACCTACGGGGCGAAGTGCTACGCCTCGCCCACGGACATGACGGAGGCTGGCCGCGCCGTGCTCGCCGAGGATCCGGACAGCCCCGGCTCGCTCGGCATCGCCATCTCGGAAGCGGTGGAAGTGGCGGCGAAGAACGAGGATACCAAATACGCCCTGGGCAGCGTGCTCAACCATGTGCTGCTGCACCAGACGGTCATCGGTCTGGAGGCCATGCGGCAGATGGAGATGGCCGATGACTGGCCGGATGTGGTCATTGGCTGTGCCGGCGGCGGCTCCAACTTTGCCGGCCTGGCCTTTCCCTTCATCGGCGAGGGACTGCGTGGCAACGCGCCGAAGGTGCGCGCCGTGGCCGTGGAGCCGGCCGCCTGTCCCACCATGACCCGCGGCAAGTATGCCTATGATTTCGGCGACACCCAGAGACTCACGCCCCTGGTGAAGATGCATACGCTGGGCCACACGTTCATGCCCCCGGGCTTCCACGCCGGCGGCCTGCGTTACCATGGCATGGCCCCCTTGGTCTCGCACCTGGTGGAACTGGGGGAGATCGAGCCGCGCGCGGTGCACCAGAATCCCAGTTTCGAGGCCGGTGTCACGTTTGCTCGTGCCGAGGGCATCGTGCCTGCGCCGGAGAGCACCCACGCCGTGCGGGCGGCTATCGACGAGGCCCTGGATGCGAAAGAGAAGGGCGAGGCGCGCGTCATTCTCTTCAATCTCTCCGGCCACGGCTTCCTCGACCTGGCAGCCTACGAGGACTATCTTGCCGGCCACCTGGAGGACCGTGATTATGACGAAAGGGCGCTTGAGGAGGCCCTGGCCCGGCTGCCTGAAGTGGGATGAGAACGCAGCGCGCAAGTGGCTTCACGAGTCGCATGTGAAGTATGGACAATGTGTTGAGTTGAAAGAACTTTGCGGATGATTGAATGGCTGTGAAATGACTGTGAATCGCAAGGTTCTGACGAGGTATCGCCAGAACCTTGCAATTCACTCAAGCCGGAAATGCTGTCCTGCTGGCGCCGGGCCGTGCTCTGAGCCAGCAGGACGCATTGTTTTTCTGAAGAAAGGTATTCCCAGCCTGCTCAGCAGGCTGGAAAACTTTTCGTCGCGTTCGACTCATGAAGTTGTTCCGTGCATGGCAACGGGTGCCTGTGAAGGATGCCCGCTGCCGTGCTCCCGGCCGGGCAGGCGGCTGCCTGCCATATGACGGCATGAGAAAATCAGGAGAAGATAGGGTATGGGAAAGAAAGCTGGCGGAGAGGGAGGGATTCGAACCCTCGAGGCGGTTTCCCGCCTACACGCGTTCCAGGCGTGCGCCTTCGACCGCTCGGCCACCTCTCCGCATGTGCTGGCGAATGCGCTGACGCCTTCGCCCCGATAACCTCTCTTGCCGGCGCACGCAAGACCGCATTCGTGCAGAAACGCGTGCGCCTTCGACCGCTCAGGCCTCTCCGCATGTGCTGGCGAATGCGCTGACGCCCTCGCCCCGATAACCTCTCTTGCCGGCGCACGCAAGACCGCATTCGTGCAGAAACCCGTGCGCCTTCGACCGCTCAGGCCTTCTCTGCCCCATGCAGCGAGCGCCGATCCGTGCGCAACCCGGCCCCTGTGCGCGGCCGGCGGTGGCGTTCCCTGCCCATCGGGCAGGGCATGGCAATAGCCCAATCAGGCACGCCGTTCAAGCATCTTCTCTTGCCAGGTGCCCGGGAGCCGTCCGGCACTCCTGCCCGCACCCGATGCCGATTCACGATCCGCCCAGAAAACCCGCCAGCACGGCCATCTCCAGGGTCTTGTCGAGCAACATCACCATGATCGTGGCCAGGATCAGTGTGGCCAGCAGCAGCTCGCGCGAAAGACCGTTGTCCTCGGCCTTCTGCTCCTGATCTGTCAGAGCCGCCGCCTGCTCGCGGCGTGCCGGTTGCCTGTCCATCTGCATGACGGCCTCCATCGCGTTTCTCCTTTGTGGCCCGTTTGCCGGGCCCTTGTGGCTTCCTGTCACGAGATCGGATACGGCAAGGCACGGCACGCGATGCCCGCCGCCTCGGGAAGCCCGGGGAGAGGGCATCTCTCATGGCAGCACATCCAGCAGGTGCGCCACCAGAGGTGCGTCCGCCGGCGGCATGGGCAGGGCGCGCAAGTCCTGCTTGCGCACCCACTTCAGCGCCTGCCCCTCCCGCGGCTGCACGAAGCCCTCCCAGCGGCGGCAGATATAGAGTGGCATCAGGAGGTGAAAGTCGGCATATCCGTGGCTGGCAAAGGTCAGGGGCGCCAGGCATGCCGGTTTCACCGTGATGCCGAGCTCTTCGGCAAGCTCACGGATCAGGGCCTCCTCGGGCGTTTCCCGTGGCTGCACCTTGCCGCCGGGAAATTCCCACAGACCTGCCATGGGCTTGCCCTCCGGCCGTCGCGCCAGCAGCACCCGGCCATCCCGGTCCACGAGCGCGCAGGCCACGACCAGCAGGATCGCCTTTCTGTCGTCCTTGCCTTCCATCGCCTTTCTCGCTTCTTGAGGATTGACGCGCGGAGGTTAACGCCCGCCTGAACGGCCCCGGCCGGTTGCCAGCAGGGTTAACCGGAGATTGCCCGGCCGGAAGCGGCTGATGGCCCCACGGCCACGATGCACCCGGCAGGCCGGGAAAAGGCAGGGCGGCCCGCACATGATTGTCGGGCCGCCCTGCGTGTTGACCTGCCGAACTCGGACACCGCCGTCACCGCCGTCCGGCGCCGGCTGTGGGGCCATCAGGTCTCTTCATCGTCTTTCTCGATGGCGCCGGGGATGATGTCGTCCACCGGCGAGGCGGCCGCATCATCCTCCAGAAAGGTATCGTCGTCCGGATCCACCGGCACGTCTTCCACGTCGCCGAGATCCACGTCGGCCACCGCCTCGGCCTCTTCCACATCCTCGGCGGCCAGCTCGTCGCCTTCTGGCACCAGGTCCTCCGCCGGCTCCTCCACGGTCTCTGGCGCGGCCTCCTGGGGCTGGGTTTCCGGCGCGTCCTGCCGCGAGGGCAGAATGGGCTCTACCGTGAAGGTTTCCCCGCAGTAGGGGCATTCGATGGGATCCTTGTTCAGATCATAGAAGCGCTTGCCACAGGCCGGGCAGGTGCGCTTCGTTCCCAGACTTTTGTCAACCACGTTGCGGCTCCCCTGAAACGTGCTGAAATGTCCCTGCGTGTGCAGGCGGCCCGCTCCCGTGAAAGAGATGGCGGCACCGCCCGCCCGATTGCCTTGCTCGCTGCCCGCGCCGGCCTCGTGGCTGTGCCGGGCCGGCCATGTTGCCGTCCCCATGCCATGCCGCACGGGCCATGTCAAAACCCATTTGCCCGGTTTCCGCCCGCATGTCGGTTTCGCGAGCCCGCGCAAGTCCGCCCCCATGACAGGGCCGTATCCGTATGCTACTGCCCTTGCCGCGGAAGGGCCGCGAGCCCGGGCCTGCCATTCGTAGACGGAAGAAATGCGGCATGACCCGGGCCGGAACGTGGGCATGGAGATCGACATCCGGGAGAGGGAGCGCGACCGCCACATGACAGCAATGTCCATCACCGCCCGGCCGGGCAGGCCGCTGGTCGGCGAGGCCACGGTGCCCGGTGACAAGTCCATCTCCCATCGCGCCGTGATGCTGGGCGCCACGGCCATCGGGACCACGCGCGTTGCCGGCCTGCTGGAATCGGCGGATGTGATCCGCACCATCCAGGCCATGGCCGCACTCGGCGCGCGGTTGGAACGCACGGCGGACGGCACCTGGGAGATCGCCGGCGTGGGAGTGGGCGGTTATCGGGAGCCCGTGGGTGCCATCGATTTCGGCAATGCCGGCACTGGCGTGCGTCTCGCTGCTGGGCTGGTGGCCACCACGCCCGTCAAGGTCATCTTCACTGGCGACGAATCGCTCTCCCGTCGCCCCATGGGCCGCATCGTGGAGCCTCTGCGCCGTTTCGGTGCCCGGATCGACACCACGCCCGCCGGCACCCTGCCCATGCGCGTCATCGGTGCGAAGGATGCCGTTCCCGTGGAATACACACTGCCCGTGCCTTCGGCCCAGGTGAAGTCCGCCATTCTGCTCGCCGGCCTCAATGCCCCGGGCGAGACCATGGTCGTCGAGCCTGTCCCCACCCGCGATCACACCGAACGCATGCTGAAGGCCTTCGGAGCCGACATCCGCGAGGAAGAGGATCCCGCCGGCCGCCGCATCATCGTCCGCGGCCAGAAGGAGCTCAGGTCCTGCGACATCACGGTGCCTGGCGATCCCTCTTCGGCCGCCTTTCCGCTGGCCGCCGCCCTCATCGTGCCGAACAGCCGCGTGACCGTGCGCAACGTGCTGCTCAATCCCACCCGCACCGGTCTCGTCCAGACACTGCACGAGATGGGCGCCGAGATCCGCATCATGAACCCGCGCCAGGAAGGTGGCGAGATCGTCGGCGACCTGGAGGCCTCCTTCGGCAGGCTGCAGGGCCTCACCGTGCCGGCGGCACGCGCGCCGTCCATGATCGACGAATATCCGATACTCGCTGTTGTTGCTGCCTTCGCCGAAGGTGTCACGCGCATGGAGGGCATTGGCGAGCTGCGGGTGAAGGAATCCGACCGCCTTGCCGCCATGGCCGAGGGGCTGAAGGCCTGCGGTGTCGCCGTGCGCACCGGCGAGGACTGGATGGAGGTGGAAGGAACGGGCGGCCATGTGCCCGGCGGTGCCACCATCGCCACCCACATGGACCATCGCATTGCCATGTCGTTCCTTGTGCTCGGTCTGGCCGCACGGAATCCCGTGACGGTGGACGACGGCCGCATGATCGCCACGTCCTTTCCCGGTTTCGTGGGGCTCATGCGCGATCTGGGGGCGGACATCGAGGAGGGGGCAACCCCGCAGGAAAGCGCCGCTGTCGGCAGGGAAAGCAGCAATGACGGAGAAGGGGAGGGCAGCGCATGATCGTCATTGCCATCGATGGTCCGGCTGCCGCGGGCAAGGGCACGCTGGCCCGCAGGCTCGCTGCCCATTACGGCCTGCGCTTTCTGGATACCGGAGCACTATACCGCGCCGTTGCCGTCGCCATGCGCGAGGGAGGGCATGACCTGACGGACGAGGCCACGGCCGCACGCATTGCCGCGACCCTTGATCCCGCCCTGCTGGAGCATCCGGACCTGCGTGCTGCCGGTACCGGCGAGGCGGCCTCGCGTGTGGCTTCCATGCCGGCCGTGCGCGCCGCCCTCCTGGACTATCAGCGCCGCTTTGCCGCGACGCCGCCCGGTGCCGTGCTGGACGGGCGCGACATTGGCACCGTGGTCTGCCCCGATGCCGACGTGAAGCTCTTCGTCACGGCGGCGCCGGAGGTGCGGGCGCGGCGCCGCTGGCGGGAGCTGAAGGCGCGCGGCGAGGAGGTGCCCTTCGAGGAGGTCCTCGCCCAGGTGAAGGCCCGTGATGCGCGCGACATGAACCGCCCCGAGGCCCCCCTGCGTCCGGCGCCGGATGCCCACTTGCTGGATACGTCGGAATTGGATATAGAGGCCGCATTCCAGGCCGCGCGCCGCATCATCGACGCGTATCTGGAGACGGTGTCCCCCGGGCAGGGGTGATCCGCTCTTGCAGGCCGACCCGAAGGTGCTCGTGACCTTCCGGAAGGTCCGGATCCTGCAGGAGGCGGAAGCATTCGCCTGCCCGCCGGGGGCTTGTGTTGTTTGTGAGGCCCCCGTGGCTTCGCAAAGGGCAGAGCGGAACGGACTGGGAGCAGCTGCCCGCCACCGTGCCCGCGCCATTGCCGGCCCGTGCCGGGGCGGGAGGACCTGCGGACATAACCGTGGGCCAACCCCATTCGTTTGTTCGAGAAGGAAAGGAAAGCCGATCCATGACCGAAGCGACTGAAAGCGCCAATCCCGCCCGCGAGGAATTCGCGAAACTGCTCGAGGAATCCTATCTTGCCGACATGCCGGCCGAGGGCTCGGTCGTGAAAGGCAGGGTGGTGGCCATCGAGAACGACTATGCGATCATCGACATCGGCCTGAAGACCGAGGGCCGCGTGCCGCTCAAGGAATTCGTCAACGCCGGCGAGGAGATCAGCGTCGGTGACGAGGTGGAGGTCTATCTGGAGCGCATCGAGAATGCTCTCGGCGAGGCCGTGCTTTCCCGCGACAAGGCCCGCCGCGAGGAGGCCTGGGAGCGTCTCGAGGAGGCTTACAAGAAGGGCGAGCCCGTCACCGGCCAGATCTTTGGCCGCGTCAAGGGCGGCTTCACCGTGGATTTGGGCGGGGCCGTGGCTTTCCTGCCCGGCTCGCAGGTGGACATCCGCCCCATCCGGGACATCACGCCGCTGCTGAACGTGGACCAGCCCTTCAAGATCCTCAAGATGGACCGCCGCCGCGGCAACATTGTCGTTTCGCGCCGCGCCATTCTCGAGGAGAGCCGCGCCGAGCAGCGCGCCGAACTGGTGCAGAGCCTCAAGGAGGGCCAGGTCGTCGAGGGCGTGGTCAAGAACATCACCGATTATGGGGCCTTCGTGGACCTCGGCGGCATCGACGGCCTTCTGCATGTCACCGACATGAGCTGGAAGCGGGTCTCCCATCCCTCCGACATCCTCTCCGTGGGC
>CAZNLW010000033.1:0-6925 GCA_964574205.1 uncultured Rhizobiaceae bacterium
GCGTCCTTGACAATCATGGGCTTATGGAAAAAACAGCCCTGTCTGGGACAGCCCCTACTTTTCTTCACGTTCGACTGAATGAAACCGGCCTGGCCGGCTGGAAAGTGCCGCTTCGCGTCCGACTGTCCTGCCTCCCTCCCGCAGGATAGGCCGGCACATGGCCCTCATGCCCCGGCCTCGCGGAACAGGACAGCGAGCACGCGGCGGACAATGGCGGCAAGCAGGCTTTCCGGTGCGGCCTCGATGATCACCCGGCCCGTGCACATCTGCCGGCAGGGAAGAGGCGCCTTGGCTTCACCGTCTGCATGCACAGCCCCATCCCTGTCAGCGACCACGAGACGCACGGGAAACAGCCCCTGCTTCAGAACGATGCCGCCATTCCGGTCACGCTCGGCCGCCACCGGTCCCCCGTGCACAGAGGCGAGATAGGCAATGTCGCGCCCCTCGCGCCGCGCCGCATCGATGGCCGCAAGCCGCATCGCAAGCCGCGGCGCAGCCGGATCATCGGCAATGAACCAGGCCCTTGCGCCCTTCGAAAGGCGCGCCACTTCCTCCTCCGCCACCAGTGCCGTCGCCCGTTGCCCCGGCCCGGCCACCACCCGCGCCAGCAGATCGCCACGTGCCACCCACAGCCCCGGCCGCAAGCCTCTCGGCACGTCGCGCACGATGCCGTCATGTGGCGCGGCAAGCACGAGCCGGGCCTTGCGGGCCAGCAGGCCGGTCACCTCCGCTCTCAGGGCTGCCCTTTCCCGCAACAGCACCGGCCGCTGTTCGCGCAAGGCCGGATCGGCCGCTCCTCGGGCAAGCTTCAGCTCCACCAGCCGCAGGCGAATCTGCGCCTTCTCCAGTGCCAGATCCAGTTCCGGCGCCTCCAGCTGCACGAGCACATCCCCCTGCCGCACCCGCGCGCCTTCGCGGAGATGGAGCGCGCGGATACGTGCCCCCTCCGGTGCTCGCAGCTCCGTCTGATGCCGGGCCATCAGCACCGCGGGCGCATCCACATGCCGCCACAGCGGTGCAACCAGCAGCACCATGCCGAGAAGGAGAAACCCCAATGGCCGCACCCAGCCGCCACGCTGCAGAACCTCGCCGCGCATCGCCCACCACTCCCGGATCTCGCCCGCCACGGGCCTGAGCAGAAACCACCACACCTCCAGCACCGCCAGCGGCAGACCGATCACCTTGGGAAAGGCGTGATAGACCACCATCGCAATGCCGAAGAAAAGGCCAAGCCGCCACAGCCAGCTCGCCCACGCATAGAGGATCATCCAGCGCCTGGTGCCGGCCGGCAGCATCTCCGGCGGCGGCTGCCGCAGCCCGAACAGCCATTGTCGCAGCCGCCAGCGCGCCAGGGCAAAGGCACGGGGCTGCAGGTTGTCCATGTGCACGAGATCGGAAAGGATGTGATAGCCGTCGAACCGCATGAAGGGGCTGGCATTGATGGCCAGCGTGCCCACCAGCGAGGTGACGGCCACGAAATAGGCGGCCGAGCGCGCCCCGCCTTCCGGCAGGAAGGCCCAGAGAAACAGGGCCAGTCCGGCAATGGCCAGTTCCACGAGAATGCCGGCCGCACTCACCATCAGGCGCTTCCGGTGCGAGGTGAGCCGCCACACGTCGCGCACGTCCGTGTAGAGCATGGGCACCATGACGAGAAACGCCACACCCATCACCGGCACCCGGCAGCCATGGCGCACGGCGGTCAGCGCATGGCCCAGCTCGTGCGCCGTCTTCACCAGCACCAGCGACAACCCGTGCAGCAGCAGTCCCTCCGGCGTGAGCGACAGCGAGAAGGATTGCACGAAGGCCGGCCATTGCCGCCAGGAAAGATACAGCCCGACAAGGGACAGCAGCAGGATCAGGGCCAGGCCGGCCCGGCTGCCCAGCCAGGCCACCCTGGGCAGCAGCCATTCGAGAATCCGCTGCGGCCGCACCAGCGGCACGCGAAAGAAGAGATAGCCATGCAAAATCCGCTGCCACAGCGATCCACGCGCCGCCCGCGCCTGCTGTGCCAGCCGCTGCCACTGCCCGGCCGGGACAACTGTCAGCCCGTGCCGGACAAGAAATTCCGCCACCGCCAGCACGTCCTCCGGCGTGCACGTCTGGCCGAAACGCGCAGCCATGGCATCGATCACGCCGCCCACCGTTCCCGTCGCCCAGCAGGCCAGCAGCCTGGCCATTTCGGGACGGATGCGGAAATACCGATGCTGGACGGGATCATGCACCAGCCAGCCGCGCCCTCGCCCCCGGTCCCGCGCTGCCGGCATGAGCCGAAGCTCGGGGCGCAAGGGTGGCAAAGGCATGGCCCGCACGTCATCATCCCCCGCCCCTCGAGCCTGCCCCGGAAAAGGAACGGCATGATGCCGCCTTCTTGCCACAGGCGTATCGAGCATCGTCTCCGTGCGCATGGGCTGCCCCCTACAGGCCGATCATCTGCCGCAGGGCCGCCACCGGCCGGCGGAACAGCCACAGGAACAGCGGCACCCTCTCGCCCCGGAGACTGGCCGTGCCGCGAAAACCGATGCGCAGCCCCTCATCCTCGCCGGGCAGAAAGGCCGCATCCAGCCGGTAGGCAAGAAGCCCGCCGGCCACCTCCCGCGCCTCGTGGCTGAGACGCACAAGCCGCGCCTGGCGCGCATCCAGGGGATCGGCATCGAGAAACACCTTCACCGGATCCCCGGGCTTGAGTTTCAGCACGTCGCGCACCGGCAGATCGATCCGCACGGCCACTTCCCCCGGCCGTGCCAGCCGCAGGATGCGCTCGCCCGTGCGCACCGGCCGGCGTACCCAGTCCTCCCGATCCGCCAGCAGCACGGTGCCGGAAACGGGCGCCAGGATACGCACCCGGGAAAGACGCGCCTCCGCATGGGCCCGCTCGGCCCGCGCCAGACGCAACGCTGCCTCCGCCTCGGCCAGTTGCGCCCGTGCGTTCGGATCGTCGAATGCTGCCTTGCGCAGGGCCGCCAGTCGCGAGGCCGCCACCGCCTCGCGCCTGGCCGCCAGGTGCGCCTGCGCCTTCAGTTCCGTGTCGTCATAGACGGCAATCACCTGCCCTGCCCGCACCTGGCTGCCCGGTGCCACCAGCACTTCGCGGATCACGCCGTCCATGGAAGCCGCCACGATCACCGGATCCTTCGCCACCACCTCCGCCGGTGCCGCCGCCATCATCGGCACGGGCACAAGCATCAGCAGCCCAAGACCGAGCGCCATGCCGGCGAGCATCAGCCACCGGTGCCGCCCGCGCCAGAAGCGTCGCCGCGGTGCCAGCACCGTCACCGCCTGGCCCAGCGCCTCTGACAGCCGCGCCCCAACGACCGCATTGGCCTCTTCCCATGGCTTAAGCCGCAGCATCAGGATGCCGGCACGCAGCACGCCGCCCCGATCGAACACGGGCAACCACAGATACTCGCGGAAAGGCCACTCCCGCACCGCCCCCTCGGGCAGCAACATCTCCAGCCGCCCCCGCACGGGCTGACCTTTTGTCGCGGCATCCTTGTCGGCCTTGCCTGCCTGGGCATCCTCGCCCCCACCGGCCAAGGCAGACGCGGGACTATCGCTCTCACCGCTGGCAAGGAGCGTCCGCACGGCCCGTTCCACCATCTGCACCAATGGCGCCGTGCGATCCACACTGGCCAGCCCCGAGATGGCCGTCGTCACGGGTCGCCGGCCCTCGCCATCTGCAAGATCCAGCCAGAAGGCCTGCACGAAGCCGAACAGCCCGCGCGTCTCGTTCACGGCCAGCGACCGCAGGTCCACCAGGTCATCGGCCCGGCGGATCTGCGCCTCCAGCGCCAGCAGGGCCTCCGCCCGCTGCATGCGCCGTTTCAGGGCCGCAACCCCTGCAGCGGGATCATGCGCGTGTGCCGCCGTGCCATCGTCATGGCGCTCCCTTTCGGCAGAAGTCACCCCATCCCTTCTGCGTGGTGGTGCAGACGGGCGTATGGTGCCCGCTCCAGCCCCGATATCGCGTCCATGCATGTGCAGTCCCCATGGGAATCGGTTTTTCGAAAACTGGACGCAACTTACTGAGATGAAACGAGAAAACGGACAGACTTGAATCTCTTCATGAAGATCCGCAGCAGACAGGGCTGCTGCCCCGGGCTCTTTCACAATCCGTCATGCCCCCGCATGTCAGCGGGTCTGTCGAACACCGCCGTGCCTCCCATGCCGGGCAGCGCTCCCGCTGGCGCCGCCTTCAGCCGGCCGGTGATGCGCACCGTTTGCGACACGGCATCGCCCACGGCGCCGATGCGCACCACCTCC
This sequence comes from uncultured Rhizobiaceae bacterium, assembly GCA_964574205.1. Lineage (GTDB taxonomy): Bacteria > Pseudomonadota > Alphaproteobacteria > Rhizobiales > Aestuariivirgaceae > Thermopetrobacter. The sequence goes on from CAZNLW010000033.1 coordinate 4,261, forward strand.
CCGGGCACCGTCCGCCCCAGCGCCGTGATGCGAAAGACGAATCCCTGTCCTCTCTTCAGCCAGGAGAGCCAGGCAGCGGGGACGATCAGGTCGACTTCCGGCGGCTCCGTGGCCACGATGGCCAGCACCTTTTCACCGGCCTGCGGCGTCTCGTGCGGATGGCGGAACCACTCGGCCACCCGCCCGTCCCAGGGCGCGCGGATCTCGCAGCGCCTCACCTGCGCGGCCATGGCTTCGGCCTCGGCCCTCGCCTTCGCCGCCTCCGCTGCGGCCACTTGCGCATCCAACCGCCCGGCCGCCATGTGCCGCAACATGCGCCGCTTGGCTTCTGCCTTGAGCGCCAGCGCCCTGTGTGCCGCCTTTGCTGCCGCCAGCTGTGCCTTCAGCCGCCGGCAGTCGAAGGCCACAAGCACTTCCCCCGTCCGGAAGGCCTCGCCGGGGCGAAAGGGCATGGCCACGATGGGCTCGGAAAGCCCGGCAGAGAGCGCCGCCTGGTGCGCGGCCCGCAACACACCTTCTGCACGCAGGTCTGGGCCGTCAGCCGGCTCCGTTGTGGGCTCGACGGCGACCTTTTCGGCAAGGGCCGTGTCCGCAGCCGAAGCAGCTCTCATGCCGAATGTGCCGACTGCACCAACCATGGCAGCCAGCAGCAGCATCCCGTGCATGTGGCGGAAAGCCCCCTTCACGATCGAACGGCCGGCACCGGCCCCGACCGGGCAGGACAGGCCCCCTGCCCCGGCCGGAGCCGGTCCGCGCAGTGGCGCGAGCAGGCCGCTCCTGCCCCTCATGACGCCACCTCCAGCGCCCCAAGCAGTGCCGCCGTCTCGTTCCTGCCCTCGTGCCGGGCCACTTCTTCCAGATCGGCGGCCAGCCCCGCCTGACGATCGACACGTTCATGGGCCAGCACCTGCATCTCGCCGCTGAGCGTGTTGATCCGCACGATCCAGGTTTCCACCACGCGGTCCCCGGCCAGGCGCTCGAGACGCAGTACCACCCACTCGCGCCCGGCCGGGATATCCACGAGGACGGTGTGTGCATCGGCCCGGTGCATGTTCCACGGCAGTTCGTTGCCAGCCGCATCCCGCACGCGGAAGGTCTCAGCCCCGACGGCCTCGGGCGTATCCACGCTGAGGGCCAGCAGGCCATCGCCCACCACCAGCGAGCGCAGGGCCACACCATCCGCCTGACCCGCAAGCCCGAGCGCAAGGTCCGCCCCGCGGTAGTCGCCCGCCGGCGCATCCTCCACGGCCGAATCCGCGGCCAGGCCTGCCGGAGCTCCCGTGCTCTTCCGCCCGGCCTCGGCCCAGGCCACCACGCGGGTGATGGCGCCATCCGGGCCCAGGCTCGCCGCAGCCGAGGTCGGAGCCGGATCGGCCGCCACGGCTGCCACGATGCCGCCCTCGCCCGGCAAGGCCGTCTCGCCCAAGGGCTCCAGGGTCTCCAGGGCCGTGCCCAGAAGACCGCCGGCCTCGGCTCTTCCCTGTGGCAGGGTGTTGCGATCCACTGGCAGGGCAATCTCGTCGCCACCATCACCAATGCCGCCGTAGCCGCTGTTGGGCGTGCCGATCCCCGAATCGCCCACCTCGGCAGAAACGCGATCCCCCCCACCACCATTGCCTTGGCCAAACCGATCGGGCGTGATATCCGTGCGTGCCTCGCCGGCGATCACGAAGGTGATGTGTGCCTGTCCGCCGTTGCCATCATCGGCGGTCACGGTCACCGTCCACGGCCCCTTCTCGCTGGCATCCAGCGGCAGGTTGCCCGCAATACGCCCCGTAACCGGATCGATGACAAGCCCCTCCGGCAGGCCCGTGGCCGTGTAGGTGAGCACATCACCGTCGGGATCCGCGAAATGCGCCGCGGCATCCACGTCCACGGCCCCTCCGTTGACGGCCGTGACATTCCCGATCGGCGCCGTGGCCTCGGGCGGCAGGTTGCGTACCGCGTAGACCACCGTGATCGCGCGCTCCGCCCCGTCGGGATCCGTGGCCGTGATCGTCACCGGATACACGCCATCCCCATCAGGGCCCCCCTGGCTCGCATCCGGAGCAAGCGTCCCCGTGATCACACCCGTCGCCGGGTCAATCGAAAGCCCCGCAGGCAGACCCGTCGCCGTGTAGGTCAGAGGATCGCCATCGGGATCCATGAATACCCGTGAGACATCCAGCGGTGTCACCATCTCGCCATCCACGCCCCTCTGCACCGGCAGCGGTGCATCCGGATTGGCCGGCGGTCGGGTCGGATCCGTCGGGTCCACCACCCGCGGCTCGTCGTTCACGGGAGCAATGTCACCGAGCCGCAACGAGGCCACGTCTTCACCCCCCTCGCCATCGGCCACGATGTAGGTGATCGACGGCACCGGGCCCGCATAGTCCGGTGCTGGCTCGAAGACCCAGTGCCCGTCCGGCTGCACGGTGAGCACGCCCACGCCCGGGATCACCGCCGGCTGTCCCGGGGCCACCGCGCCCACGCCGGCAATCTCCACGGCCACCACGGTGAGCGGATCCCCATCCGGATCCCTGTCATTGGCGAGAACATTTCCCTCGGCCGACGTATCCTCCGTCAGGCGCACCGGCCCGTCATCCACCGCCTCGGGCGCAAGGTTGTGCACCGTGATCGTGAACGGGGTGGCAGCCGTCGCGCCCTGTGCATCCGTCGCCGTCAC
>CAZNLW010000033.1:7025-9909 GCA_964574205.1 uncultured Rhizobiaceae bacterium
GACCGCATCCTCGTCCCCGGACGACACATCATCCAAAGCCTCGGGCGCAAGGTTGGAGACGGTCAGGCGGAAGGTGTCCTGCGCTTCGGTACCGGCGGCATCACGAGCGATGACCATGATGTCATAGCTGCCCGGCACACCCCCCGGGATGTTGGTCTGCTGGCTGGCATCGGCCGGCACCGCGCCGTTCACCGAGATGACTCCCGTGGCCGGGTCGATGGTCAGCCAGTCCGGTGCACCCGGCCCCAGAGCATAGGTGAGCGGCTCGCCGTCCGGATCCCGGAAGTTGCCGGCCGTGGGCAGCACGAAGTCACTGGCACCATCGTGCGAGGACTGATCGGCAATGCCCACGTTCACCGTCACCGGATCATTGACGGCAACGACCTGAATCCGCGCCGTGGCCTGTGGCGAGTCATGCTCGCCATCGGAGACGGCAACCACGATTTCGCGGGGGGTCTCATCCGGTGTCTCGGACGTGTTGCGATAGGTGATCGCGGCAATGGCCGCCTCGTAGTCCGCCGCCGGCGCCTCGCCGGTGATGGTGACCACGATGCGCCCCACATAGGAGGTATCCACCCGGGCCACCAGCCCCGCCGGCAGCGCGCCCACCTCCAGCACGTCGCCAGGCCGGGCATTCACCAGTTCGATACGTGCCGACTGCAGCACCGCATTGTCCACATCCGCAACCGCAATGTCCGTGTCGGCCACCGACACGCCAGGCGCATTCTCCCTCCAGGTAGCCAGGCGATCCACACCGGCATCGGTGGAATCATCGGCATCCAGATCCACCACCGGCGGGTCGTTGACGGGGATCACGTGCACCCGTGTCGAGGTGGAAGCGACAAGACCGCCATCGTCCATGACCGCGATCGCCACCGTGCGATCGGCCGGATCGGGATTGTCAGGCTGGCTGGCGGATGGCTCCAGGGCCAGGGCATGCAGAAGGGCGTTCCAGTCCGCAACGGAGGTATCCGGTCCGGCGGTGAAGCTCACTTCCAGCACGCCGGCCTGGGCAAGCTGCAGACCGTCCGTTGCCGTGAGGGTCATGCCGCCCGGCAGCGTGTCCGGCAACACGAGGCGATCGCCCTCCCGACCATCCAGCCGCACCACCAGCGACTGGATGCGGCCCTCTGCATCGCGGATGGCGGCATCGGCATCCACCAGTGCCACCGGCGGGTCATTCTCCGTGTAGGTCACCACATACTGCCCCGCCAGGCCGCCCGAGGAGCCATCGGGATCGGCGGTGATCGCCGGTGCGTCGTTCACGCCATTGACCGTCACCGTCACGGTAGCCGTATCCTCGCCGCCCTGTCCGTCGGCGAGGGTGTAGGTGAAGGCATCGACGGCTGTCTCGCCCGCGCCCAGGTGCTCGAAGGCGCCATTGGGATCGTAGGACCAGGAGCCGTCCGCATTCACCGTCAGCAGGGCGCCCGAGGGCAGCGAGATCGTTTGGCCCACGGCCGCGCCATCGCCATTGACCGCCACGATGGAGAGGAGATCGCCGTCCACATCCGAGTCATTGGACTGCACCAGGCCCGTGGCCGCATCGAAGGTCACCGCCGTGTCCTCGTCCGTGGCCGTGGCATCGTCTGCGGCCACCGGTGCGTCGTTCACCGGCATGATGTCGGCAAACGCCAGCCGCGCGCTGGCGATGCCGCCGCGACCATCGGAGATGGTATAGGTGACGCCGGGTACGGGACCAGAGAAGTCAGGCGCGGGCACGAACTGCCAGTCGCCATTGGCCGCCAGGGTGAAGGTGCCCACGCCGGCAATCTCCACGTGCTCGCCGGGCGAATGCACGGTGGCATCACCGTCGATGACGAAACCCGTCACCGCCAGCAGGTCGTTGTCCGGATCGCTGTCGTTGGCCAGCACGTTGCCGCTGGCTGTCACATCCTCGGTCAGCGCCACCGGACCGTCGTCAGTGGCCACAGGCGGCGTGTTCTCGCGCCGGTAGTCCGCTTCCGGTGAGCCCGGCACGGCATTGGCCAGATCCTCCGCCGGCACATTCACGGCACCGTCCGGATCGGCATAGGACGCTCCCACATCATCGCCGATGCCGTCGCCATCGACATCCGCTCCCGGGGCAAGACCGGATTCCTCCGCATCACTGCGCCCGTCGTTGTCGGAATCCGTGTCCAGATAGTCCGGCGTGCCGTCCCCATCCGTATCCACGGGCACATGAAGGCCATCGTCATTGATGCCGCCGTTGACCAGGTTGTTGCCATGCGTGGCGGAAACATAGCCTGCCGTTGGCCGCGCTTCCACGGCATCGGGAATGCCGTCATCGTCCGAATCCAGATCCAGCTGGTCGGCAAGGCCGTCGCCGTCGCTGTCCACAGGCGCGATGCCCTGCCCGTCATTGGCGGCCAGCGGCACGCCATCGGCATTCACCGGCCCGTCGATCATGCCATCGCCATTGGCATCCAGAGAGGGCGAGAGACCGGCCTCCACGAGATCGGCAATGCCGTCGTTGTCGGAATCGCGATCCAGCGCGTCGATCACGCCATCGCCATCGGTGTCCAGATATTCGCCCACATAGATGATGTTGCGGATGCGCTGGTCGTTGATGGCCGCCCCCGTGGAGGCGCTGAAACCGAAATGGACATATTCGGAACCGTTGAAACGGGTCTGGATGATGTCCGGATCGGTATAGGTACCCACCACCTGACCGTCGATGGACCAGGAAAGGGTGGAGGTGGCCGCATCCCAGTGCACGTTCACCGCATGCCACTGTCCGTCCTCCAGGTTGGACAGCGCCACGGGATCGGTGAGTGCGCCTGCCGGATCGTCGAACGGCAGGTCGGTGTCGCGCAGCTGGGCATGATCCGACGGAATGTCGCCGCGCGCCGCCGAATTGTCGAAGGTGTCGAACTCGATATAG
>CAZNLW010000033.1:9919-17522 GCA_964574205.1 uncultured Rhizobiaceae bacterium
GAGACCGTCCCGGATGCCGCTGGCGCCCATGCTGCCGCCGGCGGCGCCCATGGCCTGGGCACCGGCCGGATCCGCATGCAGGATGAAGGCAATGCCATCCGCACCATTGGCATCACGCGAGCCCAGATAGATCTCGTAGGAGAGATCGAAATCGTCCCGCAGCGAGATCGGCGCCTGTGACATCACCGTGCCGGCCTGGTCGCTGGCCTCGGCCGTCAGTTGCACCTCGGTGGCGGAAATGCGCGTGGCATCGCCGTGAAGGGCGAACAGACGCGCCGTGTCGGAGAAGTCCGGCTGCCCCTCGTCGACATCCAGGATGCCGTCGTTGTCGTCATCCAGGTCGCGGGCATCCGGCACGCCATCCCCGTCGGAGTCCCGGCCCTGCACCGTGATCGTGGACTGGGCGATGTTGGAAGTGGTGCCCACCACCGTGTTGCGCACTTTCACTTCCAGGACGCGATCGGAAAGGTCAAGCCCGCTGCCCTCCAGCGGATTGTGGAACGCCACGGCCCTCAGGGCGGCCTCGTAATCCGCCACGCTGGCCGTGCCCGTGAAATGCACGGTGAGGGTGCCGTTTTCTTCGGTGATCGTGTAGGTCAGGCCGTTCACCGTGCCGCTTGCGGCGTCGGAACCGTTTACCAGCAAGCGATCGCCGCGTTGGGGATTGGTGAGGATCACGAAGGCCTCGTGCAGCTCCGTGCCCAGGGCCGCATCCTGGGCAATGCGCATGTCATCGTCCATCACGGGCACCGGATTCCCGCCTTCGGAAAAGACGCCGGCATAATTCAATCCCGAAGCCGAGGAATCGTCGCCATCGAGATCGATCTGCAGCATCAGGGTGGTGGAAGGATTGACGAAGGCGACGTCGCCGTCACCGTCATGGGTGAAACGGGCCTGATAGCCGGCCTGGTCCAGATCCATGCGGTAGGTCACCTCCCAGGAGCTCACGTCCGTCCAGGAGAAGGTAACGGCCGAGGCAAGCTCGCCATTCTGGTTCTGCGTGCCCGAGGCCTGGACCCGATCGTTGTCGACGAGGATCCGGACATTGGTCGGCGTTTCCGTGGTGTAGCCCGTCAGGCCGGAAAGCGATGGCGCCACGGTCTCGCGCGTGAACGGCTGCCCGTTCACGCCGTCGATGTCGGCGATGGTGAAGTTGACATTGCCGAACACGGGCACGGTCTGGTTCGTGCCGCTCTTGAAGATTTCCCACTTCACCGTGGCCTCGCCATAGCCGGTGAGCTGGAAGAAGGGATCGTCCCCGGCCGTGCCGAAATAGGGCAAGGTCCGGGAATTGAGGGCCACGACGGTGGCCTTGAGATCGATGGGCTCGCCATCCACCGTGCCGGCATTCACCCACACCGCGGTTGTGCCCACCGAGCCGTCACCGTTCACGACAGGACTGCCGCTGGCGGAGATGACCATCGAGGAGAGCAGATGCCGCCAGGCCTCGAAGGCCAGCACGCCGGCCTCGATCTCGCCCTGCCGCACTTCGAGATCCCAGTCGCCCCCAAACGCGGCCGAGCCCGTGGCATCATCGGAAGCGGCCACGTCCGCCCCCGTCGCCTCGGCCAGGGCCGCAACCGCTTCCCTGCCCTCCTCGCCGGCGGCAAAATCGCAGGCATAGACGAGCAGATCGCCATCCTCCGCCAGGGCATCGCGAATCACTGCCAGCGCCGCCTCGTGACGGCTCTTCAGGTCATCGGCATCGATCACCGACGACCCCAGCAGGAGCGCTCCCGGTCGACCATGGGAGAACACGTGAATGGCGGCCACATCGTTCCGCTCTGCCAGCACCGCCGCCATCTGCATCAGGCCATCCGCCTCCGCATCGATGACGAAGACCTCGGCACCCTCGGCAAGCCCCGCCCGCAGCACATCCTGCTCGCTCACGCGCGAATCGATGAAGACCAGCACATCGCCATCGTCTTCAGCGGCTTCAGCGGCTTCGCCGGGAACAGCAACCGTCAAGGCATCCAGGGCCGCCAGCACGGCCTCGGTCCCGGCCGTGTCCGCATCAGCCCCTGCCGCCCCGGTGCTGGCGGCATCGGCATCCGTCGCTTCAGCGGCCGCGCCTTCCGCATCGTGCACCTGCACAGCCTCGACCGCCGTGGCCACCGCCGCGCCATCGAACAGCAGCCGGGGTTCCAGCGCCATGGCATCCTCGAAAAGCGGCCGGCCGCTTTCCTTCAGCCGAGCCATGGCGGCCTGCAGGGCCTCGGCATCCGGCTGGCCGGCAGTCCCCTGCGCCGGCAGCTTCCGGGACGTGGCCTTCGTGATGTCTGCCGTGCGGGTGCCCTTCATCGTCCTGCACATGGTCATCCCCTCTCTCGTCACAGGTCACGGTGTCGTTGCGCGGCCCTTCCCGTCGCTCTCCCCATCGACGAGCAGGAATGCAATCAAAGCGGGTTTGATGATCACGAGACATATCTTGAGTTGTATTTCTTAACCAATTCTTGCCAGAGCGCAAGCCGCCTGGCGGTCACCCGGCCTTGGCTGGTGCACGCATTGCAGGATCCGGCAAGGTGGTGAGCCGTCATGACTTTGTTAAGGAATTGCCCCTATGGTCATCACGCGCGGGGGCCCCTGGATAACGAGGGGCTGAAACGATGAGGGACGCAGGAATCCGGCAGAAACCCCTTCCCGTTAAGGAGATTCATGCCACCCATGCCATCCGTCGGGAAAAGGAAATCACGCGCGAACACCTGAGGATCCTGGGCGACGAGGTTCTGCGGCTCTCCGAATCCCTTGCCTGGATCAGCCGCAATGGCCACAACCTCCTCCTGTGGCGCGGCAACGCCCAGGATATCTTCGGCTTCCAGATCCCCGAGGACGCCACGCTGGACCACATCCTGCAGGCCTTTTCCGGCGAGGCGCGGGCCCTGCTGCGCCGCGCCATCATCAATTGCCTGCATCGCGGAGAACCCTGGGAGCTGGACCTGCAGGTGGTCACCCCGGGGGCCACCGGCAACTGGCTGCATGCCTCCGGCACGGCCATGGACATCGATGGCGTGCGCTATCTCACCGGCGTCTTCCGCAACGAGACGCGCATGCGTCACATGGAGGACCGGCTCGCCATGGAGCGGCGCGAACGCACCATGGCCACGCAGCTGCTCACCCAGTTGCTCGATGTGCTGCCCAATGCCATCGCCGCCTATGATCCGGAAGACCGGCTGGTCTTCTACAATCGCCAGTACAAGATCTATTACGACCGGGCTGCGCCGGCCATCCGCATTGGCGAAAAATACGAGAACATCCTGAAATATGCCGTGGAGCACGGCCAGTATGTGGGCATTGATCCGAACAACGCCCACTCCCGCGAATGGATGAAGCAGCGCCTGGAACGGCACAGGCGCGGCATGAAGCGCGATCTCGTGCAGCAGCTGGCCTCCGGGCGCTGGGTGCAGGTGCGCGAACGCAAGTCGGAAAACGGCTACACGGTCTTCATCAGCACCGACATTTCCGATCTCAAGCGGGCCGAGGAACGCATTCGCGAGCAGGCGGAGCACGATCCCCTCACTGGCCTGCTCAACCGTTCAAGCTTCATGCAGCGTTTCGAGGGCTGGCTGAAGCGGCGCCGCGAGGATGATCTCTGTTGCGGCTGCTTCATCCTCTTCGACCTCGATCACTTCAAGTCCATCAACGACACCCTCGGCCATCAGGCTGGTGACGCGCTGCTTCGGGCCATGGCCGAACGTCTGCGCGCAACCACCCGGTCCACCGACCTGCTGGCCCGCCTGGGTGGCGACGAGTTTGCCGTTTTCCTGCCCATGAAGGACACGGGTCACTGCGACAATGTGGTGCGCAAGATTCATCAGGCGCTCACCCGCCGCCTCGCCCTGGACGGCCGCAATCTCAATCCCGGTGTCTCCATGGGCGTGACCATCGTGGACGGGAACGACGCCGAACCCGACGAGGTGATCCGCCGCGCCGACACGGCCCTGTTCCATGCCAAGGCAGCCGGACGCAACGGCTGGCGCTATTTCGATCAGGCCCTGCAGCGGCATTTCGAGCGTCGCCGGCAGATCACGGCCGCCCTGCGCGAGGCCATTGCCGCCGATGCCCTCTCCATTGCGCTTCAGCCGCAGGTCACCTTCATCGACGAAGCCCACGTGGGCTTCGAGGTGCTGGCCCGCTGGCAGCACGAGGGCGAGACCATCTCGCCGGCCGAGTTCATTCCCATTGCCGAGGACGCCGGGCTGATGATGGACATCGGCTGCCTGGTCATGAAGAAGGCCCTGGCCTGGTACACGGACATGAAGGACCGCGGGCTTCATCCTGGCCGGCTGTCGGTGAACATCTCGCCGGTGCAGCTGAAGTGCCAGAATTTCTTTGCGCGGCTGCAGGAGGCCCTGCGGGCCTTCGAGGTCACGCCGGAGGAGATCGAGTTCGAGATCACCGAAACGGCCCTGATCGGTCGCGACGAGGCCCTGATCGAAACCACGCTCCAGCAGCTCGCCCACATGGGCTTTTCCATCGCGCTCGATGATTTCGGCACGGGCAACGCCACCTTCTCGCACCTGAAGCGCTTTCCCATCCATCGTCTGAAGATTGACAAGACCTTCGTGGACGACATCGGCCTGAATGCCGACAACACCATCATCACCCAGGCCATCATCAACCTGGCACACAACCTGGGCATGGAAGTCATTGCGGAAGGCATCGAGACGGAGGCGCAACGCAGCTTCCTGCGCATCTCGGGCTGTGACATCGGCCAGGGCTACCTCTTCTCCCGCCCCCTGTCCCCGGACGATGCCGAAACATGGCTGAAAAGCCGGTTGCCGGACAGGAATGGCTGTCGGCCGCGTCACAGCCGGCACATCATCGCCTGACGGACAAGCCGCCTCACGGTCGATGGACCACCGGAGCGGAAAGGTCTCGGGCCCTTCCGCTCCCTTTCGCGCACGGGAACCGGCAGCCCCCTGTCACGGCCGCGGACATGCCCCGATCATGCCCCGATTGCCTCTGCGATCGGAAGCCACGTCGGAGGCGGAGATTTCAGAATCCGCTCGGGCGCATGCGCGCCACCGCGTCAGCCCTCAGCGCCGCTTCGGTGCCGCAGTAGCGGCGGTTGTTGAAGTAGACCACGTACTGGCCCGGACCACAGCGCAACCGACGCGACGCGGGATGATCGGGAGCGGAATTCAGGCAGGCATGATAGAGCGTCAGCACCTGCTGGAGTGATGTGCCCCCGTACATGTGCCCCAGCCTTCTGGCGGCCCTGTCGTATTGGGCACACTGGGGCGTGTTCGGCAGCCCGCCACCACCAGCCATCGCACTGGCAGTTGCCGGCATGCCGGCAGCCGGCCCGGCCAAGCCATTCATGCCATTCCCCGCTCCCGGGGGCGAGGCCCCCGCCTGTGCAGCCGCACCAGCCCCCGCCTGTGCGGCCGCGCCCAGAACCATCTGCGCTGCCCCGGTGGCGATCATCGGCTTGCTCTTCAGCGCAATGCCCTGGCCGATGTTGGTGGCAGCCCCCGCCATCAGCCCCTGGGCAAAACTGCTCATGAAGGCCTCCTCAAAGGCCGCCCGCTCCTGTGGCGTGCTCATGCACCCGCCGAGAAGAAACGCCGACAGCACGGTCAGCATGGCAATGCGAAGGCCGTGCGGCATCATCCCCTCCTCTCTTCCTGTCCTCTCCCTTCCTCTCCCTGTCTTCCCGGATCCCGTGCACCGGATCCGTCAGCCTCCCCATCTCATAATGAAACATGACGGAAAGGGATTTGCAACCACCGGTCGTCTCTTGTGGATGCGCCGTCGTCTGTTACATTGCGGCGCATGAGCGAGCATCAGACACCCGATTCGACTGGCGGCGAGGTCATTTCCCTCAGGCAGGCGCTGGAGGAGCGCTACCTGGCCTATGCTCTCTCCACCATCATGCACCGCGCCCTGCCCGATGTGCGCGACGGGCTGAAACCCGTGCACAGGCGCCTGCTCTACGCCATGCACGTGCTGCGGCTCGATCCGCGAGCCGGCTTCAAGAAGTGCGCGCGCGTGGTGGGGGACGTGATCGGCAAGTATCATCCCCACGGCGACCAGGCCGTCTATGACGCCATGGTGCGCCTGGCGCAGGATTTTGCCGTGCGCTATCCCCTCATCGAGGGCCAGGGCAACTTCGGCAACATCGATGGCGACGGGGCGGCCGCCTACCGCTATACCGAGGCCCGTCTTACCGACGTGGCCATGGCCCTGCTGGAAGGCCTGGAAGAGGACGCGGTGGACTTTCGCGCCACCTACAACGGCGAGGAGGAAGAGCCCGTCGTCCTGCCCGGTGCCTTTCCCAACCTGCTGGCCAACGGGGCCCAGGGCATTGCCGTCGGCATGGCCACGGCCATCCCTCCTCACAACGCCGAGGAGATCTGCAATGCGGCCCTGCACCTGATTGCGCATCCGGACGCCTCGGTCGAGACGCTCATGCAGCACGTGCCGGGGCCGGATTTTCCCACCGGCGGCGTGCTCGTGGAGCCGAGGGAGAACATCCGCAAGGCCTACGAGACCGGCCGCGGCGGTTTTCGCCTGCGGGCGCGGTGGCACAGGGAGGATCTGGGGCGTGGTCAGTGGCAGATTGTCGTGACCGAAATGCCCTGGCAGGTGCAGAAGGCCCGCCTCGTCGAGAAGATGGCCGAGCTGCTCGCCGCCCGCAAGTTGCCCCTGCTGGACGATGTGCGCGACGAATCGGCGGAGGACGTGCGCCTTGTGCTGGTGCCGAAGAGCCGCAACGTGGACCCGCAAGTGCTCATGGAGTCCCTGTTCAGGCTCACGGATCTGGAGGTCCGCATTCCCCTCAACATGAACGTGCTTTCCCAGGGGCGCGTGCCGAAGGTGATGGGCCTGCGCGAGGTGATCCGCGAGTGGCTGGATCATCGCATGGAGGTGCTCGTCCGCCGCGCCTACTGGCGACTGGAGAAGATCGCCCATCGCATGGAGGTGCTGGAAGGCCTGCTGGTCGCCTATCTCAACATCGACGAGGTGATCCGCATCATCCGCTTCGAGGATGATCCGAAGGCGGAGCTGATGGGCCGGTTCGGCCTCACCGAGACCCAGGCCGAGGCCATCCTCAACATGCGCCTGCGCGCCCTGAACAGGCTGCAGGAGATCGAGATCCGCAGCGAGCACGAGGCGCTGGCCCGCGAGCGCGATGAGCTCAATGCCCTGCTCGCTTCCGAGGAGCGTCAGTGGCAGCGCGTGGCCGACGAGATCCGCCACATCCGCGACCGCTGGAACAGCCAGACGGAGCTGGGCCGGCGCCGCACGGAAATCGCCGAGGCCCCCGCGGTGGAAATCGATCTGGATGCCGCCCTCGTCGAGCGCGAGCCCATCACCGTGGTCTGCTCCGCCAAGGGCTGGATCCGCGCGCTAAAAGGGCATCTGGACAAGGAGGCCCTGGCGCGCCTCTCCTACAAGGAGGGTGATGGCCCGGCCTTTGCCTTTCACGCCCGGACCACGGACAAGTTGCTGCTGGCCTCGTCCTCGGGCCGCTTCTACACCCTGGATGCCGGTCGCCTGCCCGGCGGCCGCGGCCATGGCGAGCCGGTGCGCCTGTCCATCGACATGGCCCCGGAAGACCACATCGTCGCCCTCTTTGTGCACGATCCGGAGGGGCGGC